>DASUXI010000284.1:0-11615 GCA_036377995.1 Gaiellaceae bacterium | reverse complement strand
AGGATCGAGGGCGAGGTGACGTCGCGCCGGTGACGAAGGCGTTCGTGGTCATCGACGGCGAGCACTACGCGCCGGTCGTGCGCGACGCGATCGCCGGGCTGCCCTACGAGGTGGTGGGCGCCTGGCTGGCCGGCGGCACCGAGAAGCTGCGCGGCGGAGAAGAGTACGGCGTGCCGATCGTCTCAGGGTTCGAGGACGGACTCGCGGAAGCGGACGTCGTGGTCGACCTCTCCGACGAGCCCGTGCTCAGCCCGCCGGCCCGCTTTCTGCTTGCGAGCAGGGCACTGGCCGCCGGGCTCACGTACGAGGGCCCCGACTTCCAGCTCGAGCCGCCGCGCTACTCGCCGTTCCCATTACCGTCGCTTGCCGTCATCGGGACCGGGAAGCGGGTCGGCAAGACGGCGGTGACCGGCCATGTGGCCCGCGTCCTCGCACGCGAGCGGGAGGTGGTCGTCGTCGCAATGGGGCGCGGCGGGCCACCGGAGCCGTCGGTCATGCAGGTGAAGCCGACGCTCGACGACCTGCTCGAGGTCTCGAGGGCCGGTGGGCACGCAGCATCCGACTATCTCGAGACGGCCGCGCTGGCGGGGGTCGTGACGATCGGCTGCCGGAGGGCCGGAGGGGGACTGGCGGGTGCGGTGACCACGTCGAACGTGCTCGCGGGAGCGGCGCTCGCGGCGGAGCGGATGCCCGACGTGGTCGTGTTCGACGGCAGCGGGGCGGCGATTCCGCCGATCGACGTCGACGCACGGATCCTCGTCACGGGCGCTGACCACGATCTAGGCGCCTATCTCAATCCCTACCGTGTCCTGATCTCCGACCTGATCGTCGCGATCGGCGCCACGGGCCCGGATCTGACGGGCCTGGCGCGCGGCATCCCGGTGGTGCGCGCCGATCTCCGGCTGCGCCCGGCCACGCCGCTCGCGGGCCGGAGCGTGGCCGTGTTCACGACAGGCCCGGCTCCGACGGACCATTTAGACGCTACGATCGTCTCCGTCTCGCGCAACCTCGCCGATCGCGCCCGGCTCCGCGAGGACCTCGAGGAGGCCGACGCGGACGTCTTCCTCGTCGAGCTCAAGGCGGCTGCTATCGATGTAGTCGCGGAGGCGGCACAGGCGCGGGGCATCGACGTCGTGCTCGCCGAGAACGAGGTCGTGCCGCTCCCCGGTGAGCCGGGCCTCGACGAGCAGATCCTGCGCCTCGTCCCGGCGGGAGCCCGAGTATGAGCCTGCCGCGCCACTCGGAGCCGCTCCCGCTCGGCACTTCGGACCACCCGTACTCGAAGGGGCTGATGGCACGGGCTCTCGTCGCCGTGGGGGTGCCGCTCGGCCGCGCCTACGAGCTCGCGAAGCGGATCGACCAGGATCTCGTCGACCGCTCTGAGCAGAGCACCGACCTCGAACGCGTCGAGGAGCTCGCTGTCGAGGTGATGGGAGAAGACGAAGGATCGGAGGCGGTGCGGAGGCTGCGGCGCTACCGCGAGCTCCACGAGCTCGATCTGCCGGTGATCGTGCTCGTCGGCGGCGCGACCGGGACCGGCAAGTCCACTGTCGCCACCGAGGCCGCCTACCGGCTCGGCATCACCCGGGTCACGTCCACGGACTTCGTCAGACAGACGATGCGGGCGTTCTTCTCGGAGGAGTTCATGCCCTCGATTCACTATTCGAGCTTCGAGGCGGCCGCGGGGCTGCGCGAGCCGGAGCAGGCGGAAGATCCCGTCATCGCCGGCTTCCTCGAGCAGACGCGGAACGTGCTCGTCGGCGTGCGCGCCTCGATCGAGCGCGCCCTCGAGGAGGGATGGTCGATGGTGCTCGAGGGCGTTCACCTCGTCCCGGGGATGCTGCCGCGGATCGAAGGCGCGCTCGTCGTGCAGTGCGTCCTCGCGATCGACGACGAGGAGGAGCACAGCACGCACTTCCTCGTCCGCGACGCGGGGCTCGACGGAGTACGCCCGCACGCCAAGTACATCGACCGGCTCGAGGACATACGGCGGATCCAGGCCCACATCGTCGGGCGGGCGAACCGGCATCACGTGCCGGTGATCTCGAACACGGACATGCGTGCCGCGATCGACGACGTGCTCCAGCTCGTGCTCGCCAGTGCCGAACAGGTTCAGCACGTCTGATGACGGACGCGGCGGAGCTGGCGGTGCGTGCGGAGGGAATCTCGGGCACTCCGCCGCTGTGCCTCTGCGAGCAGTACGTGCGCGTGACCGAGAGCGCAGCTCTGACCGCGGCCCGCTGGCTCGGCCGCGGTGACCAGGAGGCAGCCGAGAAGGAGGCGGCCGGGGCGATGCACGCCGCCCTCGACGGTTTTCCGATCCAGGGCCGCGTCGTGATCGGCGCCGCGAGCGACGAATCGCCGCTGCGCGTGGGCGCGGAGATCGGGGCCGGGGGTGCGGACGCCGACCTTGCACTCGATCCGCTCGAAGGTCGCGGTGTCGTCGCTCGAGGCGGGAACGGCGCCATGTCGATGATCGGGGTCGGCGAGCGCGGGTCGCTTCTCAACCTGCCGGACATGTACATGCGGAAGATGGCCGTCGGCCCCCGAGCGCGTGGCTCGATCGATCTGTTGAAACCGATCGGCGAGAACATCCGGGCGATCGCGGACTCGTTCGGACGGCGACCGAACGACATCACGACTATCGTCCTCGATCGTCCGCGTCACCACGATCTGATCGAGGACATCCGTGCCTCCGGGGCGCGCATCAAGCTGATCCAGGACGGCACCGTGACCGCGTCGATCTCGGCCGCGATCCGAGGCACGAACGATCACCTGGCGGTCGGCATCGGCGGCACCCGCCAGGCCGTCATGTCCGCTGCAGCGCTCCGCTGTCTGGGCGGGGAGGTGCAGGCACAGCTCTGGCCGACGTCGCGCCGCGAGATCGAGCATGCGCGCGAGCTCGGTATCTCAGACGAGACGCGGGTCTTCACGACCGAGGAGCTCGCGCCGGGGGAAGTGATCGTCGCGGCGACGGGCGTCTCCAACGGCGACCTCCTGCGCGGAGTGCGGTTCCTCGCGGACTCCGCGCGCACCCACTCGCTGGTCATGTGCACACGGTGCAACTGGGTCCGGTTCACCGACGGGATCCACTTTTTCGCCCGGGACCGGCGCGAGGAAGTCCGCCTCCTCGGCTACTGACGCGAGCCCGCACCCCCGGCCGAAAGGGACGCTAGGCTTCCCGAATGCGGCCTGAAGGAGAGGTCGGTGTGTCATTCGACGGCCTGCCGATCAGCCCCGAGCTGATCCTCGTCTCGTCGCCCGAGGAGCAGCAGCGGGCGCGGGAGCTCCTGCCTCCGGCGCCGGCCGACGAGTGGGATCGGCTGCTGGCCAGGGTCCGTGCCCGAACGGCGGCCGAGGAGCTCGAGCAGGCGTCCCCGGCTCGGTCACGCAAGCCTCGCCGGATGCTTGTGCTTGCATCGCTCGTGCTCGTCGCGGTTGCCGTGCCCATCGGCATGGCGGGGGCGCGCGACAACGTCGGCGTCGGCGGCCCCCAGTTCACGAAGGCTCACCGCGTGACCTCGCCGGCGGCGCCTCCGGCCGCGGCGTTGGCTCCGATCGCTCCATCGAAGGCTCCCGGGCTCAAGAAGCCCGCCGCGAAGGCTGTGCGTCCGGCCGGTCATCCCGCCGTGACCGGCAAGTCGCAGCCTAAGGCGAAGCCCAAGTCGGGTGCGGCGAAAGCCAAGGCGCAGCCGACGCCCGAGCCCGCCACCACCCAGGCGTCGGGTTTCGTCCCGTCGCGCGTGTGGGGGTGGGTCGCGCAGCCCGGCTCGAAGTCCTATCTCTTTCGGCTCTATCGCAACGGACGCCAGGTGTACACGGCGCGAACGAAGCAGGCGCAACTCGTCCTGCCCGGCTCGTTTCACTTCGCCGCGGGCAAGTACCGCTGGAGCGTGGTCGCCGTGACCGGCTCGGCGAAGCGGGGGCTCAAGCCGGTCGTCGAGTCGACGTTCGTGCTCTCGGGCGCCGCGGCCGCGAAGGCCAACGGGTAGCAGTAGCTCCGAGGCTACACTCGAGGTCGTGCCGACCAAAGACGAAGTCTTCGAGGCGCTCCGCCAAGTCGAGGACCCCGAGCTCGGAATGGATATCGTCGAGCTTGGGCTGCTCTACGACGTCGAGGTGACGGGGCAGCGCATCAAGGTGACGCACAGCCTGACGTCGATGGGCTGCCCGGCCGGGCCGATGATCCAGGAGGACATCAACCGGGTCGCGAGCGAGATCCCCGGCGTCGAGGACGTCGACATCGAGCTCACGTGGGATCCACCGTGGACGCCGGAGCGCATGTCGGACGACGCGAAGTTCATTCTCGGGATCGGGTAGCGGGACTCGGCCCAGCGGCTCGGACGCGTCCGCGTCTCGGCGAAGCGACGTGTCCAGTGCCTGGCACCGGACTAGTCCGGGATGCGGAGCACGATCTTGCCGAGTTGCTCGCCGGCCTCGAGCCGCGCGTGTGCCGAGGCGGCTTCGGCCAGCGGAAAGACCGCGTCGACGACAGGCTGAACGGCGCCTGACCGAACGAGGTCGTACACAGCCTCGAAGTCCTCTCGAGAGCCCATCGTCGAGCCGTAGACAGTGAGCTGTTTCCACCAGATCCGGTGGAGGTTCGCGGGCGGGTTCGCTCCGGTGGTCGCCCCGCAGACACACACGCGCCCCCCGGGCCGAGCCGCGTCGAGAGAGCGTCTCCACGTCGCTTCGCCGACATGGTCGACGACGACGTGGGCGCCGCCGTCCGAGACCTCCTTCACTCCCGTGACCACGTCGTCGACGGTGTGGTCGAACGCCGCGTCGGCGCCGAGCTCGAGTGCCCGTGCGAGCTTGTCGGGGCTCGATGATGTGACCGCTACTCGCGCACCGAGCGCTTTCGCGATCGCGAGGACCGCACTCGACACGCCACTCCCGATCCCCCAGGCCAGTACCCACTCCCCCTCGCGGAGGCCGGCTTTCGTCGCCAGCATCCTGTAGGCGGTCTCGAAGACGAGCGGGAACGCCGCCGCGGTCTCGAAGCTGATCTCGTCGGGGAGTGGATAGACCTGCTCGCGAGGCACGGCGATCAGCTCCGCGTGTGTTCCGTCGGTGTGCTCACCGAGAACGGTAACGCGCCCGTCTCGATGGTCGAGGCCCGGATTGATGACGACCCGGTCGCCCGGCGCGAACCCCCCTCCGGACACTACGACTCCGGCCCCGTCGGCCCCGAGGATGCGGGGCTTTCGGACGGACGGCAGACCTTTGCGGATCCACACGTCGAGGTGATTCAACGATGCCGCCCGCAACTCGATGAGGACATGTCCTCTGCCTGGCACTGGATCTGCCACTTCCTCGTACCGAAGCACTTCGGGGCCGCCGTCCTCGTGGATGCGTATCGCTTTCACGGGCACAATCTTCCACATGACTGCCGTCGAGCTGCAGAAGCTCGCGCAGGAGCTCGGTCTCGACGTCGTCGGCGCGGCCGCGGCCGCGGCCTACACGGAAACGGAGCGGCACATCCACGATCGCCAAGAGCGCGGGCTGTTCGCGGACATGCGCTTCACAATGGCGCAGCCAGAGGTCTCGTGTCACCCCGAGCAGCTCCTGCCGGGCGCCCGCACGGTCGTTTCTGCAGCGCACTGCTACTACCTGCCCGAGCCGTCTGCCCCCCGCGGCGGCGGCCGGCTCGCCCGCTACACGTGGTACGACGGCTACGCCGTTCTCCGCACCCGGCTGGACGAGCTCGGCCGCCGTCTCGACGGGGACTACCGGGTGCTCGTCGACGCCAACCAGCACGTCGACCGCGAGGCGGCAGCCAGAGCAGGCGTCGGCTTCTACGGCAAGAACACGATGCTGATTACGCGCCGACACGGCTCCTGGGTCGTGCTCGGCACGCTGGTGACGACTGTCGAGATCGAGGAGACCGCGCCGCTCGCGCTCGACTGCGGCTCCTGCACCCTCTGCATCGACGCGTGCCCGACGGGAGCGCTCGACGAGCCCGGCGTCGTCGACTCGACCAGGTGCCTGTCGTACTGGACGCAGTCGCGTGACGCCATCCCCGAGGACTACCGCAGCGAGCTCGGCTCCCAGGTCTACGGCTGTGACATCTGCCAGGACGTCTGCCCGTGGAACAGAGGCATCGAAAAACGTCGGCGCAACGCCGCTCCCGACGCCGTCTCGCACGTGAGCCTCTCCGACTGGCTGCGCGATGACGGGAGGGAGTTGATCCGGCGCTACGAACGCCTTTACGTGCCGGGAAAGGACGCCCGCTACCTGCGACGAAACGCCCTGGTCGCGCTCGGCAACACCGGCGACCCGGGCGACCTGGCGCTTGCCGAGAGCTTCCTCGACGACGACGACGACCTCGTGCGTGAACACGCGAAGTGGGCCGTCGAGAGAATCAAGGAGCGGCATGCCACCTGACCTCGGACGACTCGCCCGTTCGCTCGAGCTCGAGCTCTGGGTTGCGCGAATCCGTCTGCTCGCCGTGGCGTTCGCAGTGCTCGAGGTCGGAATCCTGCGGCGCGACTACCCGCCAGAGTACGAACTCGCTGCCTGGATCGTCACGGCCCTGTTCGCGGCGGGTGCATTCATGCTGGAACTGCCGCTACGCGCGCGCTCGGAGCCTTGACACTCCGAGCTCGCCCGCGAGCTCGCGCGCGCGGGCTTCGATCGTCTTCCTCATCTCGGCCGGCTCGAGCAAGACAGCCTCGCCGCGCTGCGACAGGATCTCGCCGATCAGCCACTCGGGGCTTCCCACCGGCATCTCCGCGACGGCCGTCCCATCCTTGAGCGGGGTCGCGCCGCGCTCCGCTGCCCAGCGCGCGGCCACTCCTTTTCGGTAGAGCACCTTCGCCGTCCGCGCATCCCGGAGCCCGCGGGGCTCGAACCCGGGTCGAGGCTCGAATTGCTCGGCCGTGACCGTCGCGCTGCGCATGCGATCGAGCCGGAAGCTGCGCTCGCCCTCGCGGCTGCGGTCCCACGTGTGGACGCGCCAGTTCGGCAGCTCGCGCTCGAGCGAATATGGCTCGACGACTCGGCTCGACCAGGTCTGTTCTCCTTCCTTCTGGTACTCGATCTCGACGAGCCACCGCCCACGGATGCCCTCGGTCAAGGTCGCGACGAGGTCCGCCTCGGCATTGCCGGCGCTCGCGGCGGGCGTCTGTCCGAGCTCGAACTGCCCGAAGGTTTCCTCGAGCTTCTTGCGCACCCGGTCAAGCGGCGTGTGCGCGTCGGCCGCGATCATCGGGCCCACGAATTCCAGAGCGAGCCGGATCGCGCGCGCCTCCAGCGGCGTCAGGCGCGGCGCGAGGCGGAACGTGTCGCCGTACAGCTCCTTGTCGACGTGCACGTCGTTCCCCTCGAGCGCGGCGTAGACGGTGTAGCAGCCGCCGCCGAAGTTGACGAGGTTGAGGAGCTGAAGATGTTCTTCCAGCTCCCCCTCGGGGATGCCGAAGCGCTCGACAACCTCGCGTGCGGGGATGACGGCGCTGTGGCTGTCGCCGCACGCGGCGAGCAGGTAGGCGAGCAGTGCCTGCAGGACGGCGAACCGCTCGGGCGCTACCGGCCCGGCCGGCCGCTCGCCGGTTCCGTCGTGGCGCGGGGCAGGGGCAGGGGCAGCGAGTGCCGGTGCGTCGCCGTGATGGCCCTCGCGGACGTCGCGCAGTGCCTGGGCGACCTCGCGCCGAAGATCGTCCGGCTCGATCGGAATCGCCCGTCCGTCCTGTCGCAGGATCCACGCGGCGAGTTGGGAGAGCGACGAGTACTCGGTGACGAAGACGCCGTCGTCCAGTTGGCCGGCGTTTCCGTACGCGCGGTCGACCCACCAGGCGGTGTCGCCGGCAAGCTCGATGCGGGCCTCGCCGATCTGGTCGCCGATCTGCCACGACGGCCGCCCTCGGTAGGCCTCGATCGAGAAGTCGGTCGGGATCCGGAAGTCGCGCTCGCGCCGCGTCGCGAACCGGATGTCGCCTCGAATGCGCGAGACGCGAAAGGTCCTGATGTCCTTGCGGTCGAGGTCCTGTCCGATTAGGTACCAGCTCCCATTGTCGGAGAGGAGGCCATACGGATTGACCGTGCGCTCGGTCTGCCGATTCCGGGAGATCGAGTAGTACGGGAACTTGATCGTTCGCTGCTTGGAGATCGCGCCCTCGAGCTTGCCGAGCCGGCCCGGCATTTCGGGCGAGTAGTCGGGATCGAGCACCTCGACCCGCACCGCAGTGTCCGTCGCCGGCTCGTCGAATCCGGGACGGCCGAGCGCGAGGTTCTGAAGTGCGAGACGAAGCGGCTCGGCGTACGCGAACTTCCCCTCGAGGAGGTAGAGGGCTGTCTGAAGTGCCGCGAGCTCGTCGTCGTCGAGCTCGAGCTGGTCGAGGAAATAGTTCTCGGACCGGAGCGTGTAGAGCTCTTCTCCCGTGAACTCGTCCCGCTGCGACTGGAGCGGGACACCGAGGGCGATCAGCTCCGCGCGATCGGAGTAGAAACGCCGCGCGAACGCCTCGTCGGACATCTCGGAGTAGCCCTCGACGTTCGACTTGACGTCGCGGGCAGTGAGCGCGCGCCTCTCCGCCATCAGGTAGGCGACGAGGGACAGCTGACGGATCAGCTTGTCGGTGTCGTGCGACACGTGTCGAATCTATCGGACTGGCCGCGGGCACCGACGTCCCGCACCGGTCCTGGGACCGAGCCGGGAACCCGTGGTGCTCCGGGTTGTGGAGCACGTACTCGACCGTGTTGAGGTACTGCTCGTCGGACTCGATCAGCACCGAGTGGAAGCGGCGCCCGAAGACATGGTCTCGGCGACCGTGGCGCTCGTTGAAGGCGCGCGCGTAGCCTCCGTTCAGGTCGCGCATGCCGCTCGACAGGTTCGGTTCAGGAGTCTCGACGACCAGGTGGTAGTGGTTCCCCATCAGGCACCTCGCGTGGATACGCCAGCCGTAGCGCCGCTGGACCCGGCTCAGGAGGTGGAGGAACACGACGCGGTCGGCGTTGTCGCGGACGACCGGGGCCCCGTTGTTTCCCCGGGTGGTGACGTGGTAGAAGGCGCCGGCTTCGAGAGTTCGGCGAGGGCGGGGCATGAGGCGACGGTAGCGTCACGCTCCCTTCGCGCCACCGGCCGTCTCGAGGTCGGCGCGGATTCGTTACCGGCGCGTCACGTGCCAGGCACGGAACGAGTCCCGATGCGACCAGAGGGTGGCCGACGCGGGAGTGCGGAGTGGGAGGTTAGGCCGCGACCTTGGAACGTGCGAGGTGCTGGTGCGACGGGCAGTAGTCCCGCTCCGGCAGCGGCGTCCGCTGGCACGGCTTGCCCTTGCGCGTCGTGGCCCGGCAGCGCGCCACGCCCCCGTCGAGCGCTCCCGCCTCGATCTGCTCCTCGATGAACGCGCTTGCCGCCGCGACGCCCTCCTGAACAGCCCAGGCCACCTCCGCCTGCGCCGTGATCGGGAAGTACCGCCGAATGTCCTGGAAAAGGGCCCGGTCCGGCTTCGCGAAATAGAGCGGGTCACGGGCGAGCCGCTCCATGGTCTGCTCGCACTGCTCGAGGACGGCCCGGCGATATTCGAGTTGCAGCTCAGGAGCCACGTATGGGTCGATCAAGTCCTTAATCGACCTGTAGATGGCTCTTGAGTATTGATACATGCAGGCCTGAAGCTGGGCGGCGTGCTCCTCGATCACAGTATCTCTCGCTCCCATTAATCCCCCGCGAAGCTTTGTTAAGCCGCGGTAAACCGTCGACAGCGGGCCACTCCTCGCCGGGGACTCTATACGGTCCACGGGGGTGTTACAAAGTCGGCTTCCCCGTTGCCCTGGCTGAGAACGGCTACCCCGCGATCTGGCGCATGTACGCGGCACGAAAGCCCTTGGCCGCCGCTGCCGATTGCGCCTGCGTTGCCTCGGCGCCCGTGGAGTAGACACCGCTGAAGACGACGTAGTAGCCGGCATGGAGGTTCGAGTACTTGCCGGAGTCGAGGACTCCGACCTGCGGTAGGCCGGCCCGGGCGGCGGCCTGTGCGCGTGCGACCGCGAGGGAGCGCCCGGCACTCGTCGGAATCGAGACCAGCACGACCGTGTACCCGCTCCGGCCCACCGGCCAGCTCGTCAGCCCTGCCGCTGCTGCCGGCGCCTTCGTTGCCGGGGGAGGTGCGGTGGGCGTCGGCGGCGGGCCCTCGGGCGTGCCTGCGGGCACGCTCGGTAGGACGACCGTGGCCGTCTGGGCCACCGCCGTCGGCAGATGCGCAGGCCCGCCCTCGGTCGCGACCATCGGGCCATTGCCGGCTCCCGCGTCGCTGAGAACGATCGCTGCTACGGCGCCCGCCGCGGCGAGCACCAGCGCCAGCAGCACCGGCCAGACCCAGGCGCCCGGATACCACCCGTACCGGTTCCCCCAGGCCGCCGAGAGTCCCGAGAGCCCGCCTGGCGCACCCCCGATTCGGTGGCCGCACTCGAGGCAGTACTCCTGCCCCGGGCTGGTCGGAGCGCCGCAGGACGGACATTCGGCCCTGCCGGACGGTCGCGCCGTGCTCACGTCTCCCAGGGGTCTCGTCCGGGTGCCGGCAGTGCGCCGACCGCCTCCGATCCGGAATCAGTCGAGACAGCCTTCCCGCAGGCGGCGCAGAACTTCGCGTCGGCCGAGAGCGCGCTTCCGCAGTGTGCGCACGCGACCACCGGCGGCGTCGCGGCCGTCGGCCGCCCGCAGTTCGCGCAGAAGTGCGCACCCCACACGAGCGGCGCCCCGCACGAGCACCGGGCTGGAGGAGCCGCGCGGCGCACCGACGCCGAAGCCGCGAGCAGCGTCTCGAGCTGCTGAAGCCGCTCCTCGAGCGCCAGCAGCTCCTCGCACCGGTCGACGAGGAGATCCTGGCGAAACTGATCGCGCCTGAACATTTCCAGCATGAGGCCCCCGAGATCGCGCAGTCGCTCCTCGCGGGCCCTGAGCAGGGCCCGGCGCTCGCGCCGTAGCAGCCCGGGATGGGGAAGAGGCCGCCGCGCGGGCTCGGCTTGCGCACTGGCCGCAGGCGCTCGCTTGTCGGTGCGGCGGAAGCGTCCAAGCAGTGAGGGCCGCGCCACGCGGGTCAATGTAACAGCGTCTCGCCGCGTCTCAAGGCCCGTCCGCCCCGTGCCGGGCGCGCCTGCGGCCGACGCCGAGGACGAAGACGACGAAGAGGACGATCGCGACCGCGCCGACCGGGATTCCGACCCAGAAGAGGCCGACGAGCGAAACGACGATGGCGACGACCGCCAGGGCGAGGACGAGGCCGAGCATCCCGCTCCGTTCCGTGCAGCCCCGTCGGAGCCTAGGGGAGCTCCAGGACGACCAGGCGCTCCTCGGTGAGCTCTCGGACTGCGTAGTGCGGCCCTTCGCGGGTGTTGCCCGAGTCCTTGACGCCGCCGTAGGGCATCTGGTCCGAGCGGAACGTCGGAGCTTCGTTGATCGTCACGCCACCGAACTCGAGCTCCTGCGCGGCACGCAGCGCGGTCCTGACGTTGGCCGTGAAGATCCCGGCCTGCAGGCCGTAGCGTGTGCCGTTCGCGAGCTCGATCGCCTCGTCGATCGAGTCGACGGCCGTCACCGTGCAGACGGGCCCGAAGACCTCCTCACATGAGACCTGGTCGTGGCGTCCCGGGTTTGCGATCACCGTCGGCCTGATCAG
>DASUXI010000283.1:0-7405 GCA_036377995.1 Gaiellaceae bacterium | reverse complement strand
GCTCGAAACCGAGCTCGTCGCGAAGCTCGATGACCGTGGCCCGCGCACGGTCGCAGAGGTGACACCCCTCCGCGCCGTACAGGACGACCCTAGGGATAGAGCCCGCGCGTCGTGGTCGCTTCCGAGACCCGCTGGACGGCCAGGCCGTACGCGGCCATGCGCATCGACACTCCCCTTCCTTCGTGCATCGCCCAGGTCTCGTTGAAGGCTCGCGTGACGATGTCGTTGAGCTTCGCGTTCACCTCGGCCTCCTTCCAGAAGTACTCCTGGAGGCCCTGGACCCATTCGAAGTACGACACGACGACGCCGCCGGCGTTCGCGAGGATGTCCGGAAGGACGAGGACGCCCTTGTCCTCGAGGATCTCGTCCGCAGCCGGCGTGACCGGGCCGTTCGCTCCCTCGACGATGATCTTCGCCTTCACCTTCTCCGCGTTGTCGGTGGTGATCACCTGCTCGAGCGCGCACGGCGCGAGCACCTCGACGTCGAGGAGAAGCAGCTCCTCGTTCGTGATCTGGTCCGCGCCGCGGAAGCCGGCGAGTGACCCCGTCTCGCGCTTGTGCGCCATCGCCGCCGGCACGTCGATGCCGTTCGGGTTGTGGAGGCCCGATCCGGAGTCGGAGACGGCGACGACCTTCGCGCCGTCCTCGCCCAGGAACCGGGCGAGGAACGAGCCGACATTGCCGAACCCCTGAACCGCCGCGGTGATGCCCGAAAGTGACGTCTGCCGTTTTCGCACCGCCTCACGCACGCAGTAGAGGGCACCGCGCGCAGTCGCCTCCTCGCGGCCCAGCGATCCCCCGATCGTGAGGGGCTTGCCGGTCACGACTCCGAGCACCGAGTGGCCCTTGTTCATGGAGTAGGTGTCGAAGATCCATGCCATCACCCGACCGTCCGTGCCGACGTCCGGCGCGGGAATGTCCTTCTCGGGCCCGATCTCGTTGATGATCTCGGAGGTGAAGCGGCGCGTCATGCGTTGCAGCTCGCCCTCCGACATCGTCTTCGGGTTGCAGACGATCCCGCCCTTCGCCCCGCCGAACGGAATGCCCGAGAGCGCGCACTTCCACGTCATCCACATGGCGAGCGACTTGACCTCATCGAGCGTGACGTCGGGGTGGTAGCGGATCCCGCCCTTCGACGGCCCTCGTGCGATGTTGTGCGTGACGCGGTAGCCCTCGAACACAAGCGTCGAGCCGTCGTCGCCCACGACCGGAATCGAGACGGTCAGGGACTTCTTGCACTCCTGCAGGACGTTGACGAGGTTCGGGTCGATCGCGAACGTGTCCGCGACCTTCCGCAGCTGCGATCTTGCTATCTCGTAAGGGTTCTCGCGAAGGTGCGAGACGGGCGCCTCGACAGTGGTCAACTCGACTCCTTTTTCCGCGCAAATGGGGACATTCTCGGCATGCGGAGCGAGTATATGACGCTCACTTGATTGTCAGTCGGAGAATTCTCGTCGTCGGCGCCCCACCCTCGGTTCCGTGGGCGATCAGCCTGAGCTCGTAGTCGCCCGGTGCGAGCAGCGCTCCGGTCGGGTCGCGGCCGGTCACGCCGAATGAGTAACTGCCCGGCAGGACATCTCGCAGGCGTGCCAGCAGGCCGATCCGGCCGCCGGCCGGGCTCCACAACTCGAGGTCGAGACGTGACAGAGGCCTGACGTCCGACTCGCCCTCCGAGCGCGGCACCGAGCCCGCGACGAAGGTCAGGAGTGAAGGCGTCACGTCGGACGGCGAGAACGACCGGCTGGAGAGATGAACCGAGGCGAGCGTCGGCGCGCCGCGGGGACCGAAGAGGATCGTCCACGGAACCCTCACCACGCGGCCCGCGAGCGGGGTCAAGAGGAGCGCTCCTTCCGCGGGCGCGGTTCCCTGCGGCTTGCTCGTGATCCGGGCCGTCACGTGCACGCGTCTCGAAGCGCCGGCCGCGATTGCGAAGCTCCGCGGCCTGAGGTCGAAGCGAACAGCCGCGGCTCCTTCCTGCGAGACGTTCGCGTCGACCGACAGCACCATCCGCCGCACCGAGACGTTCCGCACCTCGATCTCCTCCGTTGCGGACCGCGCCTTGCCGTCGACCGCGCCGAGGGCGAGCGTCCGGGGAAAGGCCGCGATCTCCGTCGACGCCGCGGCACCGACGTCCAGGAGCCCGCCGCCCTGCGCGGGCACGTGGTCGACAGGGAGAGCGCGGGCCGAGCCGGTGATCAGGCTGGCGAGGGCCTGGGCGTCGAGGTCCGGGCGCGCCTGGGCCAGCAACGTGGCAGCGCCGGCGACTACGGCCGCCGCCCCGCTCGTCCCGTTGAGCGTTCCATAGCGAGGGGATCCGTCGGGATTCGTGCCGGGCTCGGCCGTCTCGAGCGCAACGCCAGGCGCAACCAGATCGGGTTTCACCCGCCCGTCGAAGGCGAGGCCGGTCGAGGAGAAGGCCGCGACACGCCCGCGGGCCGCGTTCGCGGAGGCCCCGACTGCGCCGAGTGACAGAGTCACCGGTATTCCCTGCCGGAGATGCGCGAGCATCCTGAGCGCGACGTCCTCGGGGATCGAGGCGGCCGGGATCGTCCCGCTCTCGCCGAGCCCGATCCCCCCGGCCGGAAGGGCGGATCCGTAGAGCAACACCGCGACGGCGCCGGCCTGTGCCGCGCGCGCAACCGCGGCCGCCGGGTCGGGGCCTGCCCGGATCAGCGCTGCACGACCGGCGACAAGACTGAGCCCGGCACGATCGAAGAAGTCGAGTAGGGGCACGGCGGCCTGGTCACCGCCGGGCGCCGTCGTCTGGGGGCGGGGGGCTCCGATGCCGACGTCGAGCGGGTGCGCGGGCCGAACCGCGCCGACGAGCGGCCGGAGCCCGTCGAGCTCGACACGGAGCGCAGCCCGGAGGACGACGTGAACCTGTCCGAACCGCGGCCGGAGGTCGACCGCGCCCACCGTGAGCGCGTCGTCCGCGCCCCCAGGCCCGGCGATGCTCCCGAATCCCGGCCCCGCCGGCCCGTCGTTGCCCGCAGCCGCCACGACCAGCGTGTCGAGGCGCCGCGCACCCGTCACGGCAAGTGCCAGAGGACCGTCGGCAAAAGCGGCGAACGGCTCGGCGACACCCACCAGAGCGACTTGCGCCGCGTCGTGTGCATCACCATCGGCGTTCGGGTCGACCGCGCGCTCGAGGCCTGCGAGCAACTGGTCTGTGCGTCCGTACACCGCCCAGCGCGCGGACGCGTCGCGCTGCCAGCCGGCGACCCGGATCGGGAGCACCGTCGCTCCCGGCGCGACCCCGCGAAGCTCGCCCGGCCCACCGGATCCGACGACCAGGCCCGCCATCGCGGTCCCGTGGTCCTCCAGCTGCGCCGGCTCATCCGGATTCGGCGCTGCCGTTGCGTTCGCGTCGTTGCCGACGATGTCGATCCCCGGCTCGACGCGTCCGCGGAGGAACGGGTGGCTGCGATCGACCCCGGTGTCGAGGAGCGCGACGGTGACGCCACGGCCGTCCTCGTCGCCGAGAGACACGTCGGGCCGCTCGGCGAATGCGGAGGCTTGCGTCGACGAGATGGAGGCCGGATACGCAACGCGCACGGGATAGATCCCGGCCACCTCCGGCGCGCGCTCGAGCAGGGCGATCCCGCGTGCGTCGAACGCCGCGGAGAATCCGTTGATCGTGCGCGTGTAGCTGAACTCGGGCTGCGCGACGACACCCTGAACCCGCAGCCGCGCGATCAGGAGCCGCTGCGACGAGAGCGCCGCCTGCGTCCACTGGCGCTCCTCCTCGGCGGTCGCGAGGCCACCGACGCTCCCGACGCGGTCCGCGAGCGCCGGTGCCTTGAGGACGACGATCACGCGCTGGCCGACAGCCACGCGCACGCGCTGTGCGCCGGCGAGCCCGCGCCACGTCGGCTCCGCGCCGGCGCGGGCACCGCCGCTTCGCCCTCCCAGGGCGATCAGCACGGCGGTGACCGCGACCGCGACGGCCGCCAGGACGAGTAACGGCTCACGCGGACGACGCGTAGGCATCCAGCGCAAGATAGCCCGGATACCCGATGGGCTCCTCGAAGCGGGCGGCCGAGGCGATCATGGCGGCGTTGTCGGTGCAGAGCTCGAGCGGCGCGAGCGCTGCTCCGGGCAGCGCAGCACGAAGCTCCGAGTTGGCCGCGACTCCGCCGACGACGGCGATCTTCTCCGCCGATGTCTGTTCCACCGCCTGGTGCACGCGCTCGACAAGCGCGCGCACGATCGCCCGCTGGTAGGCGGCCGCGAGATCGGCGCGCCTGCGCTCGAGCTCCGCGGGCTCGAGGGCGCGCGTCTCGTAGAGCAATGCGGTCTTGAGGCCGGAGAAGGAGAAGTCCAGGCCGGGGACCTTCGCGACCGGGAACGCGAACGCCTCGGGATCGCCCTTCCCCGCGAGGCGGTCGATCTCCGCGCCTCCCGGGTAGCCGAGGCCGAGCAGGCGCGCTCCCTTGTCGAACGCCTCGCCCGCCGCGTCGTCGAGCGTCGTGCCGAGCAGGCGAGGGCGCCGCCCCCGCTCTGCGACGTCGAGCAGCATGGTGTGGCCGCCGCTCGCGAGCAGGCAAACGAACGGAGGCTCGAGCGGCGAGGGCTCGAGGTAGAGGGAGGCGACATGACCCCGCAGGTGGTCGACCGGGACGAGGGGAAGGCGGCGGGCCCAGGCCAGCGCCTTGGCTGCGGCGACTCCGACGAGCAGTGCGCCGATCAGCCCGGGGCCCGCCGTCACCGCGACGAGCCCGACGTCGTCGAGACCCGCTTCCGCCTCGGCGAGCGCCTCGCGGATGACGGGCGTGACCAGCTCCAGGTGCCGGCGAGACGCCACCTCGGGCACGACCCCGCCGTAGCGAGCATGGAGATCCGCCTGAGAGGAGACCACGTTCGCGCGGATGTGGCCGTCGTCGGTCACGAGCGCCGCAGCCGTCTCGTCGCACGACGTCTCGAGGCCGAGGATCAAGCGGTCAGTCAGTCCCTCGCAGCAATGCTGCGAGGGACAGGGTCGCGCCACATGATCAACGCGTCCTCACGGTTGTCCGTGTAGTAGCCGCGCCGGACTCCCCTCGGCTTGAAACCCGCCTGCTCGTACAGCCGGATCGCGACGTCGTTGGAGACGCGCACCTCGAGGGTGTAGCCACGACGTCCTTCGCCCGCCGTCACTTCGAAGAGGCGCTCGAGCAGCGTCGCCGCGATCCGCTTCCGCCGATGCTCCGGCGCGACCGCGAGGTTCATGACGTGCCATGCGTCGACGTAGCGGGAGATGATCAGGTAGCCGAGCAGCTCGTCTGTCTCGGGGTCGAACGCGCCGAGCGAGATCGACGACGGCTTGGCGAGCTCCCCCGCGAACATCGACCGCGACCAGGGCGTCGGATACGAGGCCCGCTCGATCAACTCGATCGCGGTCAGGTCGCGAAGCTCGAGCCTACGGAGATCGACCCGATTCGCGGTCGCGCTCATCTGCGCGTTTTATCAGCGTCGGGGACCCGGAGGTAGAGCGGCTCGACCTCGTCCGCGGGCCGGAACACCGTCGCCAGCTGCGCGTGGAAGCGCGCCCGTGGCAGGTGCCGGTCGTCCTGGTCGGACGGGACCTCGGCACCGGCGGCCTCGAGGACGGCTCGATATCGGACCGCGCCGCTGCCGACGCACACTGTCCCCACGTCGATCCGGAGGTCATCCGGAGCGCCGACGACCGGTGTATCGCCGCGGAGAGTGAAGACCTCGCGCCGCCGGGCGTCGACGACGGGGAGGGCGCCGGGCACACCCGCGGCGAGCGCGTCGAGAGTCGAGATCCCGGCGACGCGGAGATCCAGCCCGAGGGCGAGCCCTCGCGCCGTCGCCAGGCCGATCCGGACGCCGGTGAAGCTCCCCGGCCCGATGCCCACTGCCAGTCCGTCGAGGTCTGCCGTTCGGGCGCCCGCCTGCCGGAGCAGGGCGTCGACGTCCTCGAGCAGCGTCACCGCGAGCGAAACGCGTTCGCCCAGCACCTCGACGCCCTCGACGAGGGCGCTCGTCGCGACGTCAGTCGCCGTGTCGAAGGCGAGGATCAGCATCGACGTCAATCGTGACAAGTCGGACGCCATCGCCGCCGTGCTCCAGGAGGACGCGGGCGCGCGGCGACGGCAGAACGCCCTCCCCCGCCTCGGGCCACTCTACGAAGACGACCGCATCGTCGAAGTAGGGCTCGAGGTCACCCCACTCTGCCGCGGAGACCCCGCGAAAGCGGAAGAGGTCGAGGTGCGAGACGTCGACGCGTCCGCGGTAGCGGTGTCCGATCGTGAACGTCGGGCTCGTTACCGGGCCTGTCACGCCGAGCGCTCGACAGGCACCGCGCACGAACGTCGTCTTGCCGGATCCGAGCTCGCCCGAGATGGTGACGACGTCGCCCGGACGCAGCTCCGTGGCCAGCCCCGCGGCGAGCTCCTCGGTCTCGGCAGGGGAACGAGACTCGATCAGAACAGGCCGAGCTGCACCGCAGGCTCCGCGCCGACGGGCGCGGAGAGCGCCGGCTCGGGCGGAGGAGCCGTTTCACGGCCAAGGAGCTCGGGCAGTCGCGCGAAGTCGGACTTCAGCACGTCGAGCATCCGCGGTGTGTAGAGCGCGGCCGCGGGGTGGTAGATCGGGTAGAGCAGGAGTTGACGTCCGCCGAGAGTCGTCTCCTGCTCCTGCCCGTGCACGCGTGTTATGCCGGTCGGCCGGCCGGAGAGAAGCTTCGTCGCGAAGTTGCCGAGCGTCGCCACCACACGCGGCTGGATCAGCTCGATCTGCCGCCACAGATGGCTCTCGCACGCTTCGATCTCGTCGGGCTGTGGGTCGCGATTGCCGGGAGGGCGACATTTGATGACGTTGCAGACGTAGACATCGGCGCGAGTGAGCCCGATCCCGGCGAGCAGCTGGTCGAGCAGCTTGCCGGCGGCGCCGACGAACGGAACCCCCTGCTTGTCTTCGTGGAAGCCGGGCGCCTCGCCGACGAACATCAGGTCGGCGTCGGGATCACCGGAGCCGAACACCACCTGCGTCCGCCCCTGCGAGAGCGCGCAGCGCGTGCAGCCGGCGACCTGATCCGCGAAGGCCGCGAGGGACAGGTCCCTCGAAACGGTCGTTTCCACGGCGGGCAGTGTAGAGACGCCGCCGGATGAGTGGACTTAGTGGCTCTGAGCCACTAAGTCGGTGTCAGTGGCCGCAGCCGCAGCTGCCGCCGCAGCAGCCGCCGCCGCCGCCGCTGCCGAAGGCACCGGTCTGCCCCGAGCTGCCGGTCATGGCGAAGGTCGAGAGCTGCTTCGCCACCTTCGTCGCCCCGCAGTCGGGACATGCGACGACCATGTCTCCGCGGACGAGCTCCTCGAAGTGCGCTTCGCACTTCATGCAGACGTACTCGTACATCGGCATGGCTCGAAGTCTAGTAAGTCCCGTTGACCCGGCGGCCGCCGAG
>DASUXI010000282.1:0-2792 GCA_036377995.1 Gaiellaceae bacterium | reverse complement strand
CGTGTCCTCTCGCGCTTCGACGCACGCAGCGACTTGTCGCGGCTCAACCGCTCCAGCGGTGCATGGGTGGACGTCGACAAGCGGCTCGTCGATGCGCTCGCAGCCGCGCTGCGCGCGCGCACGGACACGCGGGGGCGGTTCGACCCAACGATCCTCCCGGCGCTCGCCGCCGCCGGCTACGACCGCTCCTTTGAGCTGCTCACAGAGCGGGCGGCAATGCCGCTCGACGGGTGGCGTGCCGGCGCGCACATCGACGTGGACTCGAGCTCGAGGAGGGCGCGCGTCGAACGGGGCACCGCCGTCGACCTCGGCGGCATCGGCAAGGGTTTCACCGCGACGCGCGCACTGCATGCGATGCGGGCCGCCTGGCCCGCGCTGACCGGAGCACTCGTCGATCTGGGCGGCGACATCGCCGTCTGGGGCACGCCACCCGAGGGCGGCCCCTGGCGCGTGGACATCGCAGACCCACGAGGGCCCGACCGCGTGGCTGGAACGCTCGAGCTCACGAGCGGGGGAGTCGCCACGTCCGGACGTGACACGCGGCGCTTCGGCCCCCGGCAGCGGCTTCACCACCTCATCGACCCTGCGACCGGGGCGCCTGCAGTTGCCGGCCCGCTCTCGGTCA
The DNA here is from genome assembly GCA_036377995.1 of Gaiellaceae bacterium. Taxonomy (GTDB): domain Bacteria; phylum Actinomycetota; class Thermoleophilia; order Gaiellales; family Gaiellaceae; genus 3-1-20CM-4-69-9. Next base: position 2,167 of record DASUXI010000282.1, on the reverse strand, counting down.
CGGTCGTGGCCGCGAGCGCCACCGAGGCCGAGGCGTACGCGACCGCGCTCGCGATCGTGGACGTCGAGGACGCACGCGACCAGCTCGCCTCTCGCCCCGACGTCGCCGCGCTGCTCATCCCACTCCTGGGTGAGCCCATCTCGATTGGCCGTGTTCCCATCGCTCGCGAGAGACCTCGAGCGCCGCTCGTCGTCAACACGCAGGCAGGGCGTTTCGCATGGCGCTGAAGGCCCGCATCCACGCATCCGTACGAAGGCACAGAGCGGCGCTCGCCACCGTGGCGCTCGTCGTAGCTGCCTCGACCGGTTGCTCAGGCGGCGGAGGTGGCGGTACGACAGGCGGCGGGCAATCGGCGCAATCGGCCGGCGACTTCATCAAGCAGGTCACGACGCAGTTCTCGCGGGGCCAGTCCGGACGGCTCTGGGACACGCTCCATCCTGCCGACCAGGCAATCGTCAGCCGCGCTCGCTACACCGCGTGCCAGAGCAACTCCGGCTTCGACCTCAAGAAGTTCAAGATCCTCGAGACGTACGCCGACACGGTCGACATCGCAGGCAAGGCGAAGCCCTCGACCGCGGTCTCCGTCCAGGTCACCTCCGATGACGGGGTGACGACCGCGACCATGCACGCCGTCACGCTCAAGGGCACGTGGCGCTGGATCCTGTCGCCGGCCGACTACGCCGCCTACAAGCAAGGCAAGTGCCCGTCGTCCTAGACGACGGCGAGCTGGGTATCGGAAAGACGGGAGCCCGGCTCCGCCGGCGAACCCGTCTGGCGTAGGGCTACGACGCAGCCGCTGCGATACTGAGCGGCGGTTCGATGGCCCTTCGCGTGCTGCACTGCCCGGTGAACCTGGCCGGTGTCGGCTGGACGAACGTGCAAGCCCTGCGGCGGAAGGGCGTCGACGCCCGCCTGCTGCTCTACGCTCGCATTCCTTCGCGGCCGGACGAATTCGACATCTACGTCGAGCGCCCCGAGGGGCTCTGGCGGCGGCAGCCTGTCCAACTGCGGACGCTCGCTGCCGTCCTTCCCGAGACAGACATCTTCCACTTCTACTGCGGGCTCACGCTCGTGCCAAGGAAGCTCCAGTTCCCGATCCTCCGCGCAACGCGGCGGAAGTCGGTCTTCCACTTCCTGGGCGCGGACATCCGCGAGACGCCACGCGAGAAGCTCGGCTACGGCCTGAAGGCCGACGCCCGGATCGTCGGTTCGTACGCGGCGTTGCGCTTCATCCCGTTCGACGCACACGTCGTTCCGCCCGGAATCGAGGTGCACCGGTACGAGCCGGCGCCCCCGAGCGAAAGCGACGTGATCCGGATCGTGCACGCCCCCTCGAACAAGGAGAAGAAGGGAACGGAGTTCGTCGTCAAGGCCGTCGAAGATCTGAAGAAGCGGTACTCGGTGGAGCTCGACGTCGTCCACGGCGTGCGCAACGAGGACGCACTCGCTCGCTACCGGCGCGCCGACATCATCGTCGACCAGTTGCTGCGTGACTGGCACGGCGTCTTCGCGATCGAGGCGATGGCGCTCGGAAAGCCGGTGGTCACCTCCCTCGACGACGACGCCGTGCGCCAGACCGAGAAGGCATTCGGCCTCGAGCTCCCGATCCTTGCGGCAACGAAGGACGACCTCGCTGAGAAGCTGGCGTGGCTGATCGAGCGGCCCGAGGAGCGCATGCGCCGCGGCGCCGCCGGCCGCGCGTATGTCGAGCATGTGCATGACGTCGACCAGATGGCCGACCGCCTCCTCGTGATTTACAACGAGCTCTAGCGTGTTGAGCAGTCTCGAGCCGCCAAGCACTCCGCCAGGCTGCTCACTTGGAGCGAAGAGGGTTCACCAAGAAGCGTCCTGCGTGCACAAGGCCCGGTTTCGGATCGTCGAGCGCAAAGACCCCGTCGACGTACGGCGGCCGCTGCAGCGCAAGACCTTGCTCGCTCATCAGGCTGATCGCCCAACGCTTGCCACTGCTGTCGGTGCGCGCAGACGAGTTCGACATACCGATCAAGTCCCAATACGCAATCTGTGTGACGTCCGCTCCGCATGCGCCCGTAAGTCCGTGCCATTGCCACAGCCGCGGATTCACCTCGATCAGCTTCAGCCGGCCGTCTCGCGGGTCGCGCTTCCACTCGACCTGCGCGATTCCGTGGAAACCGAGCTCCCGAAGGAG
>DASUXI010000281.1:0-7600 GCA_036377995.1 Gaiellaceae bacterium | reverse complement strand
CTGGTCGTCATCGGTGGTGGATTCGCGGCCGCCGGCGACTTCATGCTGGATCCCGCGCGCGAGATCGTCAGCCGGGAGGCGCTTGCGCATGCCGGCGACGACCTGCCGGTCGTCCGGGCTGAGCTCGGGACCGCCGCAGGCCTGATCGGCGCCGCCCTCGTCGCCTTCGACGGCATTACCTGAAGGCACTAGTGCCGCTCTCGGTCTGCGCGACGCCGATCGGCAACCTCGACGACGTCACCCTGCGCGTCCTCGCTGAGCTTCGCTCCGCAGCCGTCGTCCTGTGCGAGGACACGCGCCGCACCCGGATCCTCCTGGGACGGCACGAGATCCCGGCGACGGGGCTGCTCTCGTACCACGAGCACAACGAGGCGAAGCGAACCACCGACCTCCTGCCGCGGCTCGAAGCGGGCGAGCGGATGGCGCTCGTCAGCGACGCCGGCATGCCCGGGATCAGCGACCCCGGTGCGAGGCTGGTCGCCGCTGCTATAGCAGCAGGCATCCCGGTGACGGTGTTGCCAGGGCCTTCGGCGGTCGACACCGCTCTCGTCGCGAGCGGCTTTCCGGCGGAGCGTTACCAGTTCGTCGGCTTCCTGCCCAGAGGCTCCGGGGCGCTCGCCGCGCTGTGGGAGGAGTTGGCGGCATGGCCTCACCCCGTGGTTGCGTTCGAGGCGCCGCAGCGTCTGCCTGTCACGCTTCGTTCCCTCGCCCACGCTGCGCCGGGACGGCAGGTAGCGGTGTGCCGTGAGCTCACCAAGCGCTTCGAGGAAGTGGTGCGCGGGGCGGCGCAGGACGTCGCCGAGAGATTCGGCGAGCCGCCGAAGGGCGAGATCACGCTGGTGCTCGGGCCGGGAACCGTCGAGGTCGCTCCGTCGGGAGCCGTCACCGCCGTTGCCGAGCTCGTCGCCGCCGGACTCTCTCGCAGGCGTGCCGCAGAGATCGTCGCCCGGCTGACGGGCATCTCCCGGAACGACCTCTACAACCGTACCTTGTAGCCAGTATTGACAACGTACCGGCCGCCCTGCTACGGTGCTGACGTTCACAGAACTGGCAACAGAGGAGGAGATCGTGCGGCGACTGGGAGCCCTGTTCTTCATCGCGCTGGTATGTCCGGTGCCGGGTGCGCTGGCCTGGACGTGGCCGGTCGACGGCCCGGTGCTGCGCCCGTTCGCGTTCGACCCCGCGCATCCGTACGCCGCCGGACAGCACCGCGGCGTCGATCTCGGTGCGCCGACCGCGACGACGGTCGCGGCTCCGGTCGGCGGTGTCGTCTCGTTCGCCGGGACCGTGCCGGGCGGGGGCGCGACCGTCTCCATCGAGGCGCGTGACGGTCACACCGCGACGCTGCAGCATCTGGGGACGATCACCGTGAAACGCGGCGAGGCGATCGCCGAGAGCTCCCAGGTCGGGACCGTCGGTCCGAGCGGGACGACCGACCTCGCCCAGCCGTTCGTCTATCTCGGCATTCGCCTGACCGGGAGGGACCAGAGCTACGTCGACCCGCTGTCCCTCCTTCCGGCGCGGTCCGGCCCGACGCCCTTGACGCCGACGGCGCCGACACCGGCCGTTCGAGCCGCTGCGCCTGCGGCTCCCGCGTCGGCGCCCCAGCCTGCTGCCCCGTCGTCAGCGGCTCCGGCCGCGGTACCGACGGAGCCCGTACCTGCGCAGCAGGCAGAAGTCGCGAACGGCGTCACGGAAGTCGTGTCGGAACAGGCGTCCGCCTCGAACGGGCAGCGGGCCCGCGCCACGCAGGCCGCGGCCGAACGACCCGACGTCGTTCCCGTCCCGTCTGTACGCGATGAACGGGCAAGTCAGCGGATCGGGCTTCGGCCGGTCGTGGGTCGTGGCGTGTCGGCGGAGCGTGTGCCGACTCGCGCGCACGTGTCTCCGACGGCGATTCGCGTCACCTCGCCCCGCGCCTGGCGAACGAGCGAGACCTCTCGCGGGCAGGCTGCGACGACCCGCCATGTGGAGCGCGTGGCTACCGCCAGCTCGTTCATGCACGGGGAGACACTCGTGGTTGCCTCCGTGGTGCTCGTCCTGACGCTCTTCGCCTGTTTCGCGTGCGCCGTGCGCGGCGGTCGGACGCAAAGTGGGGCTCGTATCATGTCCCTCCCCGAATCGGAGGAGCGCATTGGCGCATCAAGGCATGAAGCGGAAGATCCTGGTCGCCCCGGCGTGGCCCTACGCGGCCGGCAAGCGACATCTGGGCCACGTCGTCGGGTTCGCGGTGCCGGCCGACATCTACGCGCGCTACCACCGGTTGAAGGGCAACGACGTGCTGATGATCAGCGGCACCGACGAGCACGGCACGCCGGTAATGGTCACAGCCGATCGGGAGGGCGTCTCGCCGCGTGAGATTGCAGAGCGCTACAACGCGCTGATTCGCGAGGACCTCCGCGATCTCGGGATCACGTACGACTGTTTCACACGCACCACCACCCGGACCCACGCGCGCGTCACCACGGACATCTTCCGCACGTTGTACGAGCACGGTTGCCTGATCGAGCGGGAGACGCTCGGGGCGTTCTCGGCTTCGAGCGGCAACACGCTTCCTGACCGCTACATCGAGGGCACGTGTCCGATCTGCGGCTACACCGAGGCGCGCGGCGACCAGTGCGACAACTGCGGAAACCAGCTCGACCCGACCGATCTGATCGACCCGCGCTCGATCATCGACGGTACGGCGCCCGAGTTCAGGGAGACGAAACACCTCTTCCTCGACCTGCCGCTGTTCGCGGACCGGCTTCGACCCTGGATCGAGGCCAAGCAGAGCTGGCGATCGAACGTCCGGAACTTCTCTCTGTCGCTCGTCGACGACCTCAGGCCCCGCGCGATGACCCGTGACATCGACTGGGGAATTCCCGTCCCCGTCGACGGTTACCTGCCGGAGACGAAGCGGATCTACGTCTGGTTCGACGCGGTGATCGGGTATCTCTCCGCGGCGGTCGAGTGGGCGCAGAACAATGGAAACCCGGATGCGTGGCGCGCCTGGTGGCAGAGCCCTGAGTCGGCGCACTCGTACTTCATGGGGAAGGACAACATCGTCTTTCACACCGTCATCTGGCCGAGCATGCTGCTCGGATACGGGCAGGGCGGAGAGCTGGGCGCGGGGCAAGGAGAGCTGCACCTGCCCGACGAGGTCGTGGCGAGCGAGTTCCTCACGATGGAGGGCAGGCAGCTATCGACGAGCCGTTCAGTTGCGATCTACGTGCGAGACGTGCTCGAGCGCTACGACCCCGATCCGGTTCGCTATTTCCTCACCGCTGCGGGCCCGGAGACACAGGACAGTGATTTCTCCTGGTCCGAGTTTCTCCGCCGCAACAACGACGAGCTGCTCGCCAACTGGGGCAACCTCGTCAACCGCACGCTCACCAATGCCTATCGCAACTTCCAGGAGGTCCCGGAGCCGGGGGAGCTCAGCGACGGGGACCGGCAAACGCTTGCCGACATCGACGCCGGTTTCGATTCTGTCGGAAAGCTGATCGACGAAGCCCGGTTCAAGGCGGCGCTCGCGGAGGCGATGCGCCTCTCGAGCGTCGGCAACCAGTACGTCGACCGGGAAGCGCCGTGGGCGGCGATCAAGGCCGACCGGCCCCGCGCGGCGACGATCCTCTACGTCGCTCTCCGCCTCGTCGACTCGCTCAAGGTGATCTTCACTCCGTTCCTCCCGTTCTCGAGTCAGAAGCTGCACCACCTTCTCGGCTACGACGGTTGGCTTGCCGGGCCACTCGAGTTCCGCGAGATCGAGGAGGCCGACGGCGAGAAGCACACGATCCTGACCGGCGACTACAGCGGCTGGGTGGGGCGCTGGCTGCCGAGCGAGCTTCCGCCGGGCCAGAAGCTCCGCGAGCCCGAGCCGCTCTTTCGGAAGCTCGACCCGGGGATCGTGGAGGAAGAGCTGCGTCGCCTCGACGCAGCGTGATCGACACCCACGCGCATCTCGATGCGCTCGACGATCCGGCCGGCGCGATCGCCCGCGCCCGGGAAGCCGGGGTTACGCGCGTCATCTCGATCGGAACCGATCCGACCTCGTGGGCCAACACGCTGGAGATCGCCGAGGAGCACGACGGGGTCCATGCCGTGGTGGGTGTGCATCCGCACGAAGCGGCGGGGAACCACGACTTCGATCTCCTCGAGAGAGTTGCTGCCCATCCGAAGGTCGTCGGGATCGGCGAGATCGGCCTCGACTACTTCCGCGACTACGCACCCCACGACGCCCAGGCGAAGGCGTTCATCTACCAGCTCGGGCTGGCAAGGCGCCTGGCGATGCCTGCCGTGATCCACAACCGAGCCGCCGACGAAGACACGGTCTCGATCCTGGGCCAGTGGTTCGACGGAACGGTGATCCTGCACTGCTTCTCGTCCGTCCCGCTCCTCGCCGAGGCGCTTGACCGTGGCTGGTACGTGTCCTTCGCCGGCAACGTGACCTACAAGAACGCCGGCGGCCTTCGTGAAGCGGCGCGGGCCGTGCCGCCCGAGCGCATCCTCGCCGAGACGGACTGCCCCTACCTTGCGCCCCAGCCCGTGCGTGGAAAGACGAACGAGCCCGCGCACGTCGTGCATACGGTGGCTGCCCTGGCCGAGGCTCGCGGCGAGGACGCCGACGAGCTCGGGCTTCGAATCGACGCGAACGCGGCGGCCGCGTTCGGATTGCCGTGACGGTGCGGACGAAGAAGGAGCTGGGGCAGCACTTCCTCGTCGACGAGAACGTCCTCGGCGTGATCGAGCGACTAGCCGGCCTCGACACCGATGACGTCATCCTCGAGATCGGCCCGGGCCTCGGCATCCTCACGACGTATCTCGCCGACCGGGTAAGGCAGGTGTACGCCGTCGAGCTCGACGTGACGCTCGGGCCCGGCCTCGTCGAACGGCTTGCGGGGCGCCCGAACGTGGAGCTGCGGTTCGGCGACGCTCTCCGCCTCGATCTCGGGGAGATCGGCCCCGGCGCGACCAAGCTCGTTTCGAATCTCCCCTACAACATCGCCACGCCGCTCCTCGTCGAGAGCCTCGACCGGCTTCCCGGCCTGAAGGTCTGGTGCGTGATGGTGCAGCGCGAGGTCGCCGACCGTCTCTTCGCGCGGCCCTCGACCAAGGCCTACGGCGCCGTGTCGGTCCTCGTCCAGCTGGTCGCCGAGCGAACCGGCTTCCATCCGGTGGCCCCGACCGTCTTCAGGCCCAGGCCGAACGTCGAGTCAGCTCTCGTCGCCTTTCGTCGCACGGGCCTGCCCGCCGAGTTTCGGCGCGTCAAGCGCGTGGTCGAAGGGTCGTTCGCGCACAGGCGCAAGCTGCTCGCAAACTCCCTCCAGCTCGCCGGGGTCGCCGACCGGGACGCGGCATTGTCGGCGATCGCCAGGCTCGGAAAGCTCCCCACGGTCCGCGCGGAGGAGCTCGAGCCGGAGGACTTTCTGCGTCTGGCCGAGGAGCTCTCCTGAGGCGCGGAGCCGCACCCGCCAAGATCAACCTCGCGCTGGTCGTCGGCCCACGGAACGCGAACGGGAAGCACGAGCTACTCACCGTCTACCAGCGGATCGCGCTCGCAGACCGAATTGCGGTCTCGCGCTCGGCCCGGCTTCGCGTCGACGGGTTTCCGGACGACACGCTCGTCCGTGAGGCCCTCCTGTGCATTGCGAACGGAGGTGCTACGAGCTTCACCGCGCGAATCACAAAGCGGATACCGGTCGCCGGCGGTCTCGGTGGCGGCAGCTCGGACGCGGCCACTGCGCTGGCTCTCGCGAACGAGCTTCGCGAGGAGCCGTTCCCACCCGGGCAACTCGACCGGTTCGCTGCTGAGCTCGGGGCAGACGTGCCGTTCTTCCTAAGGGACGGACCGCAGCTCGGCTCCGGCGACGGCACGACGCTGGAGGCGCTCGAGCTCCCGCAAGACTACTGGGTGCTCCTCGTTCTTCCCCATGACGCGTGGAAGAGGTCGACGGCCGACGTCTACGCCGCCTTCGACGCACGGCGGGGAGCCGAGGGCTACGAGGGCCGGCGGCGGGCGCTGCTCGACTCGCTCGGCGAGGTGCGCCGACCCCGGGACCTCGCGGCGCTGCCCCCGAACGACCTCGCCCAGTCGCCGTTGGCCGACGAGCTGCGCGCGCTTGGAGCGTTTCGCGCCGACGTCACCGGCGCCGGTCCGGCGGTCTACGGCCTCTTCCTCCACGGCGAACGGGCGCGGACGGCGGCCAAGCGCATCTCCCCCAAAGGGCGCACGTGGCTCACGGCACCAGCGTGGTACCGTTGAAACGTGGCTTACAGCCAGCCGATCATCGAAGCGGGAGGCACCCGAGTAGGGCGTTGGCTGCGCTTCCGGCGCGTACGCATAGCGCTATGGGTGGCAGTGATCGAAGGGCTGATCGTCGCTCTCACACCAGACCTGACGAAGTGGACCGTCATCATCATCGGCGCGATCGTGCTCGCGTTCTACGTCCTGGCCGGTCGGGACATGAAATGGGACGTCGGGCGCCAGCTGTCGTGGATCGCGGCGGCATCCCAGGCGCTCGCCGTCCTCGTGGTCATATTCGCGTTCGTCCTCAAGCTCGTTGCGGTCGTGGCCATCGTGATCCTCGCGGTCGCCGCGCTCGCATATCTCTTCTCGGACCGTCGGCACGCGTAGTCTGATCCGCGCTTACCCTTCCCGTTGATGGGGCGTAGCCAAGTGCTGCGGCGCCGCTTGCGGCGCCGGACGTCGAGGCCGTGGCGGCTCGACGCCCGGCCGCCGTCCGACCCGACACGACCCGCAGTGCCCTTTCGACCTACCCTTCCCGTTGATGGGGCGTAGCCAAGTGGTAAGGCAGCGGGTTTTGGTCCCGCGATCCCAGGTTCGAATCCTGGCGCCCCAGCTCTGATGGGCGACCTCGCAGCGGTCGTGATGGCGGCGGGCCTCGGCACGCGGATGAAGTCCGCGACGCCGAAGCACCTGCACCCGCTGCTCGGCCGGAGACTCGTCGACTGGGTCGTCGAGGCCGTCCGCCCGCTCGGCGCGGAGCCACTCGTCGTCGTCCTATCCCCAGAGGCCGCCGAAGCACTCGAGGACGTCGAAGTGGCGATTCAGCATCTGCCTCTCGGAACGGGCGACTCGCTGCGCTCGGCGCGCGACAAGGCCCGGGGTGCGAGCGTCGTTCTCGTCGTGTCCGGCGATCACCCGCGCATCACCACAGACCTTCTCGCCGAACTGATGGAGAGGCACGGCGAATCCGGGGCCACGGCCACGGTCCTCTCGTTCGAGCCGGCGGATCCACGAGCCTACGGCCGCATCGTGCGCGACACGGACGGCCGGCTCGCCGCGATCGTCGAGGACGCGGATGCCGACGAGGAGCAGCGCGCGATCCGCGAGGTCAACTCCTCGATCTATGTCTTCGCCGCGGACCGGCTCTGGCCCGCGCTCGACCGCATCGAGCCCGCCAACGCGCAGGGGGAGCTGTACCTGACGGATGCCGTGCGCCTCCTGGTCGAGGCGGGTGAGAATGTCGGCGTGTTCAAGGCGCCGGATGCCGACGAGGTCGAGGGTGTGAACACGCGAGCCGAGCTCGCGGAGGCCGCGGCATTCCTCCGTGCGCGCGTCAATCATGAGCACATGCTGGCCGGAGTGACCATCGTC
>DASUXI010000280.1:0-4074 GCA_036377995.1 Gaiellaceae bacterium | reverse complement strand
GAAGAGGACGCCCGAGTTGGGGGCGAAACCGGCGAGCAGCGAGGCCGGTATCGACAGCGACATGCCGAGAACGATCATCAGCTTGCGCCCGTAGCGGTCGCCAATCGCGCCAAAGTAGAGCACCGACGCTGCGAGCCCGAGCGAGTAGCCGACCGCGATCAGGTCGAGCATCGTCTGCGACGCGTTGAACGACTTACCGATGTCGGGCAGCGCGACGTTCGCGACCGAGAGGTTGAGGTTGGCGACCGCCGCCACCAGGATCAGCGAGACGAGGACGATCCCCGCTCTCTTCGGTGCGCCCGAGCCAGGGACGCTTCCGTTGCCCTGGCTAGCAGCAGCCATCCGCGCTTCCCCGCCGACGAGATCGCTGTCGGCGTGCGGGGTCGTCTTGGTGCGCCTTGATCGCCACAACCAGGCGAGCCTGACACGCGGGTCGTGTGGGTCTCCTCCTCCGAAATGGCTGATGTTTCGCCGGGCCGCGCGGGCGGTCGACAACGCAGCGGCGCCCGGCGCCGCTGCGTTGTGAGCTAACTCCCTGCTGCTCTAGCCGACGATGCGCATCTCATATCGGACGATCTTTCCGTCGCGCACCGCGACCTCGATACGGCGGTCGCGCGCGTAGCCGAAGTCGCCCGTTCGCTTCACCCGGTAGACCTCGTGGACATCCGCCGCGACTCGACCGTCGCCCAGGTCGGTCAGTTCCCGGTCCTCGAACTCGACATCGAGGTTGTCGGGTGGCGCCCCCCAGGTCAGCTCCTCGCGCACCTCGTCGATCCCGTGGAGCTCACGCTTTGGCGTCACCCATTCGACGTCGGGCGCCAGCATCGGATAGACGGGTTGCCGGTCTCCCGACTTGGCCGCCGCCTCGAGTGCTTCGAGGAACCGTCCTGCGATCTCGACGTCGTTCATTACGAGCAGCTGAGCGACGAAGCAGTCGATTGCGCGGCCGAGACGAGCCCCTGAGCTGATTGCGAGACGTCGTTCAAGGCATCCGAGACCGAGGCGGCGCCGGGGACGTTCTTGACTGCCGACGTGAAGTCGTTCCAGGCGCTGTCGAGCTGGCCGCTGGGTGCGTTTTGGACGGCCTGGGCGTCGCTCTGTACCTGGTTCCAGTCGCTCTGGATCGTGGAAACGTCGGACTGGTAGTCGCTCTTCGACGCCGTGCTCGGGTCGAGACTGGTCAGGCTCTTGACCGATGCCCCCAGGGTCTTCAGGCTCGAGCAGAGGCTCGACGTCGCCTCCGTTTTCGACGGTTCGTTGCGCGTGCCGAGCACGCCCACCAGGATGGCCAGGCCGACGCCCACGGCGACGAGGATGATGATCCACCACGTCCTGCTCATGAGTACGCCTCCTTACTGCGGGACGACGTCGCGAGTCCGTAGATGACGAAGGCGGCCAGCGCGATCATCGCCGCCGCATACCACGGTGCGATTCCGATGACCACGAAGCCCTGCACGATCACGAGCACGGCCCAGATGTAGCCGACGACCCGGCCGAAGCCGCCGCCCGCGAGGAGCGAGAGGCCCGCCAGAATCGCGACGGTCGCGATCAGGAGGTCCCAGACTCCCCAGCCCCACGTGTGACCGCTGAAAAGCCCGTTCGTGAGGTCGTTGACCTTGTGGCTGTCCGCGAAATACGCGATCGCCGAAATGATGCGGAAGAACCCGACCGCGAACATCACGATGGCTGCGAACTCCAACCAACCGGAGCCGCGATCCTCATAAGCTTGCGTAGACATCTTTCCTCCCAAGGTGAGTTCGATTGCTCGCTCGCGCAGCTGCACGAGCGAGCCCCGTTGATGCGCCTTGATCGGCGCGGCCGAGAGTGACAGGGGTCGGCCTTTTCTCTCTTCATCCGAAACGGATGAGGTTTTGCGGGGCCTCCGTGAGAGGCTGCGGGACGTGGCTCAGGCGGAGATACGTACGGCTGCCGCGAAAGCATCGGCCGGACAGCGCGGCCGATTCATCCGAAGCTCCAAGCTGCGCTCACCGACCCAGCGCTTCGATGCGGTGGAGCGCCGACGCCTGCTCCAGGCGTTCACCGCGGCTGCGGATGTTCCGGTCGTCCTGGTCGCGGCGTCCGCGGGCTACGGCAAGTCCACCGTCGCCGCCCAGTGGGCGGCGCAATGTCGACGGTCGGTCTCCTGGATTCACCTCGATCGCGGAGACAACGATCCGATCCGGTTTCTCGGTTGCCTCGCGTACGCCCTGGATCAGGTCGACCACGCCTCGCCGGAGCTGCTCGACGAACTCTCGTCGCCTGCGCCAAGGGTCGACGAGATCGTCCTCCCGGCTCTTGTCAACGACTTCGCCCGCACATCGCCTTTCGAGTTGATCCTGGACGAAGTCCAGGAGCTAAACCGACCCAAAAGCCTTGCCCTGCTCGAGGTCGTGCTCGAGGAGATCCCGAGCGGATCCCAAGTGGTGCTCGTGACGCGTGCCGACCCGATGATCTCTCTCAATCGTCTCCGCGTCGGCGACGAGGTGCTCGAGCTCCGCGCGGACCGACTCGCGTTCGACCTCGATGAGACGCGAGACCTCGCCGCGCGCAGCGAGCTCGATCTGACCGAAGAGTCTTTGACGCTGATTCACGAGCGAACGGAAGGCTGGCCGGCCGGAATCGCCCTCGCATTCCGGGCTGTGGGCGAGGCGGGGGAAGACGTCGCGGTCGGTATCCAGGGGACGCACCGCCAGATCGCCGATTACCTCCTCGACACCGTGCTTGCCCGGCAAACGGAGACCGAACGGCACTTCATGCTTGCAACGTCCGTCCTCCGGCGGATGACGGCGCCGCTGTGCGACGAGATCCTCGAATCGAGCGGCTCTAGCAACGTGCTGACAGCACTCGAACACTCGAATTCCTTCGTGATTCCGCTCGACGACGATCGCGGCTGGTACCGCTATCACCAGCTCTTCGGCGAGCTCCTGCGAGCAGAGCTCGACCGACGAGAGCCGGGGCTGGCCGACCGCTATCTCGCCCGGGCTGCCGCGTGGCACGAGCGAGACGGCTCGGACCCGGACGAGGCATTCCGCTGCGCGCGCGAGGGCGGTGACTTCGAGAGGGCGGGCAGAATCGCGCTCGGCTCGGTCGACTTGTTCATTAGCCGCGGCCAGCTAGAGAGCATGCGCCTGTGGCTTCTCGACTGCACGGACGAGGAGGTCGAGTCGGACCCACAGCTCGCGATTGCTGCCGCATGGGTGTACGTGCTGCTGGGAGAGGGCGAGAAGGGTGAGCGTTTCGCCAATGCCGCGGAGCGCGGCAACCTCGACCTGCCCTCGGCGGACGGGGCGAGCTCGCTTCGATCATCGCTTGCGAATGTCCGTTCGGCGCTCGCGCCCAACGGGATCGACCAGATGCTTGCCGACGGGGAGTTCGTGTACGCCGCGGAACGTGAGGCGAAGAGCCGCTGGCTCCTCGGTGGCTGCCGGGCAATCGGGACTGCGAATGTGCTCCTTGGACGGCCGAAGGCCGCAGTCGCGCCCTTGCGAGAGGCACTGATGCTCAGCAACGATCGGCCGCAGCTCAGCTACCCGAGGATCTATTGCCTCTGCTACCTCGCGTTTGCCTATGCGGACACGGGCGCCTGGTCGGACGCTCGCAAATGGGTGAAAGAAGCGAAGGCGCTCGTGGAAGAGCATGGATTCGATCGAACCGGCTTTGCCGTGATCGCAGCCACGGCCAAGGCGATGATCCTCAGCCATGACGGCGAGTCCATTCGAGCCCGGCACGAACTCGACGCTTCCAGGCGAAATCGTCAGCGCCTAGGCGGCATTCGCTGGCTGGACGCCGACATGGATCTTCGTTGGGGCGAAATCAGCCTCGATCTCGGCGACCGGCGGGGGGCGCAGGACCATGCCGGAAAGGCGAGAGCGGCCCTGCACGGGTACCCGGACCCCGGGGCGCTCCCGATCAGGCTCGAGAAGCTCGACGCCCGAATCGGCGCGGCCGATGACTTGCACATCACACCGGCGGAACTTCGGCTTCTGCCCCTTCTCCCGACCCATCTGACGGTCAAGGAGATCGCTGAACAGCTCCATGTATCTGCCGCGACGGTGAAAACGCACCTTTCGGACA
>DASUXI010000279.1:0-6454 GCA_036377995.1 Gaiellaceae bacterium | reverse complement strand
GTCTTCGACGACGCAGACCCCGAGGCCGTCGCCGAGGGGATCAAGATCGGCGGCTACTGGAACTCGGGGCAGGACTGCACCGCAGCGTCCCGCGTCGTCGCCGGCCCGAAGGTCTACGACAAGCTGCTGGAGGCCCTGGTGCCCGCGGTGGAGTCCCTGCACGTCGGCGATCCCGCCGAGGGCGACGAGATCGAGATGGGACCGGTCATCTCCAAGTCGCAGCAGGAGCGGGTGCTCGGCTTCCTCGACCGCGCGAAGGGCGCGACGCTCCTGACGGGGGGCGGCACGAACGGCGATCGCGGGTTCTTCGTCAAGCCGACCGTCGTCGTCGACGTCGGCCAGGAGGACGAGATCGTCCAGCGCGAGGTCTTCGGGCCGGTGGTCACCGTGCAGCGGTTCGCCGACGACGACCAGGCGATCGAGTGGGCCAACGACGTCAACTACGGCCTCGCCGCGTCCGTCTGGACGCGGGACATCGGCCGGGCGCTGAACGCTGCCCGGAAGCTCCAGTTCGGGACGGTGTGGATCAACGACCACATCCCGCTGGTGAGCGAGATGCCCCACGGCGGCTACAAGCAGTCCGGGTACGGGAAGGACCTGTCGGCCTACTCGCTCGAGGACTACACCCAGATCAAGCACGTGATGGCGAAGATCGACTGATCTTCGCCGTCAACCCCGATCCGGTGCCTGACTTCAGTCTGGCACCGGCGCAGAATCAGATCGACTGATCTTCGCCGTCAACCCCGATCCGGCTGATGCCGGGTTGAGGCCAGACAGCAGTCGGGGCGGCCACGGCCGCCCCGACGAAGACCAGTGCTGGAAAGCGCTATTCGACCGGGGGCCGCTCGACCGGAGGCCGCTCGACGAAAGCATGCAGCTCGACGTCGGGATCCTCCGTGTTCGCCTCGACCGGGGGCCGCTCGCCCGGTGGCGACAGCTCGACCGGTGGCCGCTCACCGGGCGGGCTCAGCAGATGCGCCTCGATTTCCGGGCCCTCCGTGTTCGCCTCGACCGGTGGCCGCTCACCCGGCGGGCTCAGCAGATGCGCCTCGACTTCCTCGCTCTCGGGAGTCGTTGGCTCGAAGTTCTCTTCCACTACTCCTCCTTTCGACCGCCAGATCCCAGACCGGCGTGTTCTCGCACTAGACGGTGAAGCTCCGACATATCTTCCCTGTCTTCCCGGAAAACGCAAACCCCTTTACGATCGCCCGATGCTCCAGGCCTTTCGGGAGCGGCTCGAGGAGTCGCGCCGCGCCTTCTCGTCCGTCTTCACGAACCCGAACCTGAGGCGGGTCGAGATCTCTTGGGCGGGCACGGTCTCGGCGTACTGGATCTTCATCGTGGCCCTCTCCCTCTATGCCTACGAGCGAGGCGGCGCGAGCGCCGTCGGCCTCGTCTGGCTCCTCCGCACCCTCCCGTCGGTCGTCGCGGCTCCGTTCGGAGCCGTGCTCGGCGACCACTACCGAAGGGAACGCGTGATCGTCGCCATCAACGTGGCGCGCAGCGTGACGATCGGGCTCGCCGCGGTGGCCGCCTTCGCCCAGGCGCCGGCGGGAATCGTCTACGCGCTCGGGAGCCTGATGGGCTTGCTCCAGTCCACATTCCGGCCGACGCAGGCGGCACTGCTCCCGCAGCTCGCCCGGTCGGCCGAAGAGCTCACGGCGGCGAACCTCGTCCTGACGACGATCGAGAGCGTCGGCCTCTTCGTCGGGCCGGCCATCGGGGGCCTGCTGCTTGCGGCGACGGGGACGGACACGGTCTTCGCCGTGACGGGAGGCGTGTTCCTGCTCGCCGCGGTCCTGCTGGTCGGCGTCCATCCCGGGGACGGCCTCGCGCGGCGGCCGGCGGGGCGCGGCTTCCTCAGAGAGGCATTCGCCGGCTTCGGCACCGTCGCGCGGGACTCCCGTCTGAGGCTGATCCTCGGCCTCTACGGGACGCAGACGCTGGCGGCGGGAGCGCTCAACGTCCTCATCGTCGTGATGGCGCTCGAGCTCCTCGACCTCGGGAAGGCCGGCATCGGCTTCCTCAACTCGGGCGTCGGCGTCGGCGGCCTCCTCGGAGGCTTTGTCGCGCTCGGTCTCGTCGGCCGCATACGCCTGGCGTCCGATTTCGGGCTCGGCCTTGCCCTCGTCGGCCTGCCGATCACCCTCATCGCGGCCTTCCCCCACACGGCGCCCGCGCTCGTTCTGCTCGCACTGGTCGGAATCGGGACCACCGTCGTCGACGTCGCCGGGCTGACGCTCCTGCAGCGCGCCGTGCCCGACGACGTCTTGACCCGGGTGATGGGTGTCGCGCAGAGCGTCTTCGTCGGGACGCTCGGCCTCGGCGCGATCCTCGCGCCTCTTCTCATCTCCGCGTTCGGTGACCGCGGCGCGCTCCTGGCAGTGGGCGCCCCGCTGCCGGTCTGCACGGCCCTGGCCTGGCGGCAGCTTCGTGCCCTCGACGCGAGCATCGCGGCACCGACGGAGGGCCTCGAGCTCCTTCGCGGCATCCCGATCTTCCGCCCGCTCCCGCCGGCCACGCTCGAGCTCGTCTCGCTCGAGCTCCAGCCCATGCGAGTTTCGGCCGGCACGGACGTGATCCGTGAGGGCGAGGCGGGCGACCGCTTCTACGTGATCGCGGCGGGCGAGGTGGACGTCCACGCCGACGGCCGCCCGCCCGGAAGGCTGCACGCGGGGGATTCCTTCGGGGAGATCGCGCTGCTGCACGACGTCCCCCGCACGGCTACGGTCACGGCGGCGACCGAGGTCGACCTGCTGACCCTTGACCGGGACGAGTTCATCGGCGCGGTCACCGGGCACCCGGCCAGCGCGGAGGCCGCCCAGGCCGTCGTGACGAGCCGTCTCGGGTCGCTCCCGAGCAGCGGCGCCATCTAGTGACCCAGGCATGCATTTCCTCAGGGGCACTCAGGCGCGGACGATCCCGGCCGGACGCGGCCCGAGCCTGAGGCCGATGACGACGTCAGCCGAGGCGCGACTCGCTGCGTAGCCGGAGACCGCCGGCACGAAGTCTTCTCTCTTGAGCGTGTAGAGCACGGCGTCGGAGCGGACCGTCACGGTGGCCGTGCGCGGCACGTCTCGCAAGAGCGCGATCTCCCCGAACGAGTCTCCGGGCCCAAGGGTCGCGACCTCCGTACCGTCGACCGAGACGACCAGCGATCCGGAGCCGACAAGGTAGAAACGGTTGCCGGCCTCGCCCTGCCGTACGAGCTCCGCACCGGCGGCCGCGCGTTCCTCGACCGCGGCGCGGGCAAGCCGCTCGAGCGTGGCCTCCGGCAGCGGCGCGAGAAACGAGACCGCGCGCAGGCGCTCGAGGAGGTCGAACGGGACCACGGCCTCATGGTCGATTCGCCGAAGCAGCCCCCAGGCGGGTAACACGACCACCGGGAGCACGAGGCCCGAGACGACGAGCGCCCCGCGAACGCCGAGTGCCGAGACGAGCGCCGGCGCGACGACCGCCCCGAGCCCGACCGTCAGGAGCAGCAGGCTCTCGAGGGCGCCGAACACCCGGGAGAGCACATCGTCGGGTGCCGCTCGCTGCAGAAGCGTCATCCCCGAGACGTCGGCCAGTGTGTTTCCGACCCCGACGATGCCGAAGAGCACGAGGGCGAAGCCGAGGTCGCGCCAGGCCGGGACGAGCGCGAGCGGGATCCCGAACAGCAGCACACCGAGACCGAAGTCGCCGGCGAGCCGGCCCCGCCCCACGAGCGCGCCGGCGGCCACGGCTCCGACGAGCCCGCCGATCCCCGAGGCGGCGTTGAGCCACCCGACCGCGGACGCTCCCGCGTCGAGGAACGAGAGCGCGACGACCGCGATCAGGACTCCGAGCAGCCCGTCGACGAACGTCTGGGCCGCGAACAGGCCGACCAGCACCGCGATCTTCCGGTCCCTGCCGATCGCCCGTATCCCCGCGAGAAGCTCTCGCGCGACGCTCTCCGAAGGCCGTTGCTCGCGCTGCGCGCTGGACGCCGGGTGCCGGATGCCGAGGATCAGCGCGGCCGAGACGGCAACTCCGCCGGCGGTCACGAGAAACACCGTGCCGGTTCCCGTCCAGGCCAGCAGCAGGCCGCCGAGGGCAGGGCCGGCAAAGATCCCGACGCTCTCGATTGCCGCGGCGACGACGTTGGCAGCGCTCAGCTCCTCCGGGGTCTCGGCCAATGTCGGGGTGTAGGCCGCCTCCGCGGGCCGGAACGGCGTTCCCGCCACGCTGACCAGACCGGCGAGCGCATAGACGAGTACCGGGGCGGCCGACGCGAAGACGGCTCCGGCTGCGCCGACGATCAGCCCGGCGCGCACGAGATCCGAGGCGACCATGACCCGCCGGCGGTCGTGGCGATCGCCGAGGACAGCGGCAAACGGCGATACCACCGCGGCGGCCCCCCAGCGCACCAGCCCGACGATCCCGACCGCCCGCGCCCCGCCCTGCTCGTATGCGTACACGACGACCGCGATCCCGTAGGCCCAGGCCGCCACGATGGAGAATGCCCAGGCCAGCTCGAGCCGCAGCAGCCCGCCGTTCCGGAGGACTCCGCCGAATGCCTCCCGCGCCTCGCCGAGCCGCTCCCCCATCCCCATCGTGCGAGCATCCCACGTTTGCGGTCATCTGCCCGGGGCGGGAAGATGTGGGTCGAATCAGGCGTCTAGTGGTTGTCAACGTTAACGTGACCCTTCCGGAAGGAGGCCTCTGATGACGGACGAGGAGCGGCTCGAAGAGAGCGTTCAAGCCGAGGAAGAGGATTTCGAAGCACACAAGAAGCGGGCTCTCGCAGACGAGCCAGCAGCCGACGACGACGACGGAGACGACGACGTCGAGGCACACCGGCGCCGGGCCTAACCCCAGCACTTCTCTTGTTCCACGAAACCCGGGCAACCGCCCGGGTTTCGTCGTTCTCGGCGCCGTACTAGCTCAGCAGGCGCTCGAGCTCATCCAGCAGGCGAAAGGCGGTGTCCGGCTCGTCCTCTTCCCGACGGCGCTCCAGCGCAGCCGCGAGGCGAGCCACCACCGCGAGGTCCCCGCTTCCCGCCAGCGCCGCCTGGGCGCGCCTGGCACGCTGGAGCAGGTCCAGAGCGATCGCAGCCTGATTTGCGAACAGGCCCAGCAGCTCCATCTCGGCCAGCGTGAACCGGGCATCCGCAGGCCGGTCGAGCACCTCGAGGACACCGAGTGCGCGCTCCTCGTGCAGGAGAGGAACCGCCATCAGGCCCTTCGGGACGAACCCCGTGCTCTCGGCCGTCTCGCGTGAAAATCGCGGGTCGGCCAGAACGTCCTCGATCACGAGCGGCTGCCGGCTCACGAGCACGAAGCCGGCGATGCCCGTGCTCGACGGGAATCGCATCCCGACGAGCTTCTCGGACTCCTCGTCTGCCGCGGCCTCGAAGACAAGCTCGTCCGTCGCCTCGTCGAGCAGGAGGATCGACGACGCCTTCGCCTTGAAGATCGCCCGGGCGACCTCGACGATCGAGTTGAGCAGCTCCTTGTAGCTCGCTTCCGTTCCGAGCACCCCCGCGGCGACGGAGGCGTGCAGGTCGTCGGTCACTCGCCTCCTCCCACGTTCGATGCGCAGAGGTAGAGCACGCTCTTGAGCTGGAACGGCGTCAGCTCCGGGTGCTTCGAGAGCACGAGCCCGGCGATGCCCGCGATGTGAGGCGTGGCGAAGCTGTTGCCCGTGCACATCAGGCGACCGCCGCCCATCCATGCGACCTCTACGTCGACCCCGCGGGCGAAGAACTCCACCGGAGGCGCCGGGTTGTAGTAGTAGGCGAGCGGGTCGGGCTGCTCGTGGCTGCCGACCGAGATGACGCTCGAGAAGCGCCAGGGATAGCTCTCGACGGGCATGTTGTGCGCGGAGGCGACCAGCATCGTGCGCTTGAAGTAGGCGTTGTCGGCGAGCTCGTGCAGCAGCCCCGTGAACTTCGCTTTCGTCGTCGAGAGGCTCATGTTGATGACGTCGAAGCCCTGCTCGATCGCCCACCGCAGGCCTTCGAGGAGCACCGGCCCGCTGCCGGTGTAGCCCGCGCCGAGTACACGAACGCTCACGAGCTCGCACTCCGGCGCAATCGAGCGGATCACGCCCGCGCAGGCGGTGCCGTGGCCGCAGAGATCGCCGGCAGTGTCGGGATCCTCCACGAGCACCTCGTCGCCGTCGATCGAGATCGCGACCGATTTCTGGACGTCGCCCACGAGCGCATGTCCCGTCTCGACGCCGCTGTCGAGCACGCAGATTCGAACGCCCGCCCCGGTCGCACCGCCCCAGGCCCAGTCCCGGGTGATCTCGCCCGGCCAGATCTCGGGCAGCGAGATCCGGTCGACCGCGTCTGCGGGGAGGCTCCAGGCGGGAAGCGGCTCCTCGGGGACGGGGACGGCGGGCTCTTCCGGAACCGGTTGCTGCTCGGCGCTCACCGACGCAGCGTACGAGGCCGGGGCGCTGTGTACCAGTGGGGAAGAATCCGTGGCG
>DASUXI010000278.1:0-8683 GCA_036377995.1 Gaiellaceae bacterium | reverse complement strand
CGCTCCCGCCCGGACAGGTCACGAGCGTCATCGCAAAGCGCGGGACACTCGTCGCGATCGCACTTCCCCCTCAGGCAAGCTCCTCCGGGCTCGTCTGGCGCCTCGCGCGGAAGGTCGATCCCGCGATCGCTCGCCAGGTGTCCGAGGGGACGGTCGGCAGAACGGTGATTGTGATCTACAGGGCCGTTGGCAAAGGGCGGGTGACCGTGGCGTACGGTCTCACGAAGGGTGAGACACGGAAGGCGTACAAGTCGGTCACCTACAAAGTCGTCGTGTCGTAGCGCACGCGGCTCCTAGAAGGGGATACGCGCCGGCAGCAGGTAGGCGGCTACCGACAGCGCCAGCACCTGCGCGACCGCGTCCTCCTCGACGGCGGCGAGCGCGACCGGCCACGTCGCGTACCAGGGCAGCAGCCACGGGCTGGTGAGCACGAGCAGACAGGCGCCGAGCGCGAGGCGCGGGCGACCGCGCCGGGCCAGCCGAAGCAGCCAGGCGCCGACTCCGACGAGCGCCACGATCGCGAGTGCATGTGCCACGCGGTCGGGGACGCCGATCTGCTCGAGCCGGACGGGGAGCGCGAACTTCGACTCCCGGCTGCCGATCCCGACGAGGGCCGAGAGCCAGGCGGTGCCGAACGCGGCCGTCGCTGCGATCGAGATGGCCGCCGCGGCGACAGCGGCCCCGAGCCAGACCGCTCGGCGCGACCGCACGAGCTCGAGCCCGAACAGGAATAGTGCCGGCACCTTGACGGCCGCGGCCAGCATCCAGACGGCGCCGGCAGCGGCGTCGCGCCTCCTCAGCGCAAGCGCGACTGCCGCCAGCATCAACACGAGCATCCAGGCGTCGTTGTGGCCGCCGCCGGCGAAGCTGACGGCGAGCAGAGGATTCCAGCCGACGAAGGCGGCGGCGAACGCCTTCCGTCGCGCGATCCGCGCGGCGAGGAGCGTCGCCGCGATCGCCGCCAGGGCCGCCGTGAGACGGAAGACCAGGGCCTCTGTCTCGGGCGAGTTGCCTGCGACGCCGTCGACGGCGATCGAGCCGGCGGTGAAGGCGGGCCCGTAGACCGAGGTCGTCCCGCGCCACCCGCGCGCCACGGCACTCGTGGCCGGATCATGGGCGAAGCGCGAAGGAGGAGAGACGTACGGATCGCTCTTGTGTTGTGCGGCGATGCGCGCGTAGGCCCAGTAGCTGTAGACATCGTGCGAGAGCAGCAGCGGGCCGCCGAGGGGGAGCAGCTGGATGACAACCGCGACGGCGCAGGCCCAGCGTGCGCGCGTCGGGCGTGTGCGCAGGGCGAGGATCCCCGCGACGTAGAGGGCGAAGGCGAGCGCGAGGGCCGAGAGGAACGCGATGCTTGCCGCATCACCGTGCTCGAGCCCGCCAGCGCGCACGGGCGAGCCGGGCGCCGTGGCCGCCGCGACCGCGGCGCCCAATGCGAGCGCGCAGGCCACCCCGAAGGCGAGCGGGCGCACGCCCGTTCTTCTCACCGCTCGGCGTACGTGAGCGCGGCCGGCAGCTGGTTCCTGCCGAAGCCGGGCACTCCGGGGGGTTGCGACCAGAGCCGGTCTGCGATCCGGAGCGAGCGGAGCTCGCGGTCGAACTCGAACGTCCACCGGAACTTGACGGCGCCGTGGCTGCCGCCGGTCGACAGGAAGAAGCGCAGGTGCCGCACCCGGATCGCATTCGCCTCACGGCGCGCGAGCAGGACGGGGTTGTGCGCGGCCAGCGTCGCGGCGGACGCATGTACGAACGGGCCGTCGAGGAGGGGTGCGAAGTAGCCCTCCCAGGACTCCGCGGTGGAGAAGGTTCCGAGGTGGCGGAGGGCCATGTCGACGGCGCCGAAGCCGCCGGCGGAGACGCCGGCGATCGCGCGACCCGCCGCGCTCGGCTCGGTCGGGAGACGCGCGTCGATCCACGGCACGACCTTGCGGACGACGTAGTCCTCCCAGGGCCCGACCCACTCGCTCTGAGCCCGGTCCGTCTTCGTCCCGGTCGGAAGGCCTCCCGGCGGCATCACGGCGATGAACGGGTGCACGCTGCCGTTCGCGATGAGCGAGTCGGCGACGTCTGCGAGCTTGAGGGCGACCACGAACGACGACGGGCCTCCCCAGAAGCCGTGCAGGAGGTAGAGAACGGGGTAGCGCCCGGTCGGGGAGTAGTTCGGCGGGAGGTAGATCTCGGTGTCCCGGGTGTCGGACGGGTAGTAGGGGTTCGGGATGCGACCGCTCCAGACGGTGCCGCCGCCCGTTCCCTGGTCGACCTGTGTGAAGCCCGCGAGCGGCGGCGGGTCGTGCCGCGATACGGGCGCGGCCCAGACGGCGCCGGCGCAGACGAGCGCGGCGAGCGCGGCTCCGAGACCTCCGATCACGCGGCGGCGCCTCTGAGCTGCGCCTTCGGCGCTCGCCGACTTCGCATCGGCCGCGCCTCCCGGCCTCGTGAGCAGGGCGGCGCCGGCGACGAGTGCGACGAAGGCGGCGATCCGGGCAACCCCGAGAGCGCCGCCCGGCAGCGGCTCGCCGAAGAGGAGCATTCCCGCGGCGATCGGTAGCGCGTTCGTCCACAGGGTCGCCACGCCCGCGGTCGTCAGGGCGCTTCCCCGCTGGAAGCCGAGCTGGAGCGCCACGAAAGCGAGGCCGTGACAGGCGAGCAGCGCCGGCACGAACGCGGGATGGAAGCCGTGGGAGACGGCGGCCTTGGTGCCGACGTCGCCCGCGGCGTACATGACGCCGGCCGCGATGCCGAGCCCCGCGCCGCGCGTGAACAGGTCGGCGCCGGGACCGGCCGCGAGCGCAGCGGCACCCGCCGAGGCGATCATCCAGATCGCCGCACCACTCAGGTTCACGTGCCCGGCGGCCGCGTTCCCGCCCGCGAGCGAGAGCCCCAGCAGTCCGAGCCCTGCGATCGCGGCCGCCACCGCGAGCCGCTCCCTGCGCGAGCTCACGCCGGCGAGAGCCGCCAGCAATGCCAGCCCGCCGGCGGAGCAGGCCTGGACGAGGGAGAGCGGCGCCAGGGTCAGC
Organism: Gaiellaceae bacterium; assembly: GCA_036377995.1. GTDB lineage: Bacteria > Actinomycetota > Thermoleophilia > Gaiellales > Gaiellaceae > 3-1-20CM-4-69-9. The sequence goes on along the minus strand of DASUXI010000278.1, from coordinate 5,666 downwards.
GCCACGACGTAGAACACCCATCCGCCGATCCCGGTCCAGAAGCCGAGCTGCCAGCGTCGGTTGCCGAACAGCGCTGCGAGCGACCGCAGCGGCCGGCGCAGTGCGAGCGCCGGGAGGGCGGATGCGGCGCCGTGCTGGAGGTAGTAGCCCCAGTTGATCGCGCCCGCGGAGACGAGCGCGAGCACGAGGCCCGCTCCGAGCTTCCAGGTCACTGCCGGTCGCGCCCGCTGAAGGGGAGGTAGGCCTCGGCCGCGAGTGCTGCGATCCCGACGCGCGGCAGGTCGAGCTTCCGTTCGTAGACGACGAACCGCCGCTCCCAGTCCGGGAAGAACTTGCGGTTGAAGAGGAGCAGGTTGTCGAGCTGGAACCGTCCCTTGAGCCGAAGGAGCGCGCGGCGCTCGAGCCGCTGGAGCGTGGACAGCTCGGCCTCCGGCGAGAGCAGGGCGGCGAAGGGAGCGAAGTTGAGCGACACGCGCTCGAAGCCCTCCGTGCGCGCCCACTCGATCGCGACACAGACGAGCCACTCGTTGAAGCCGTTCGGGGTCGTGCGGAGACGCGGCATCGACGACAGGGAGAGCGCCGAGCCGCCCGTGCAGACGGCGAAGTGGAGAAAGCCGGCGACGGTACCGTCGGCGTCGCGCCCGACCACGAAGAGGGCGTGTTCGTCGTCGAGCCGGAAGAGCGTATCGAGCGCCATCACGAATCCGCGCTCCGGCTGGGCGCCGCGCCAGGCACTCGCCAGCTCCTCCATCTGCCTGCGCAGGTCGGAATCAACCTCGCTCGGCCTCAGGGTCTGAGCCGTGAAGCCGGCCCGCTCGAGGCGGTGAACCGACTGCCGCACCTTGCGGATCGGTCGCCCGTCGAGCGAGAACGTCGCCGTTTTCACCACGGCCTCGTCACCGTGGTAGAGGGCGTGGAGCCCGTGGGCCTGGTAGACGCCGAGCGCGTGCTCCGAGGCCCCGAGGATCGCCACGCGCCAGCCGCGGGAGCGGGCGAAGCGCAGGAACGAGCCGACGAGCTCCGGAAACCGCTCGGGTGGCCCGATCGGATCACCCGAGACGATCGCGACGCCGCCGACCACCTTGTAGGCGACGAAGGCGTTCTCGTCCTCGTCGAAGAAGTAGGACTTGTCGCCGCGGAGGACGAACGGCGCGAGCGTGTCGACGCCCCAGGCGGCGACGAGGTCGCGTGTCGTACGGCGGTGGTGGACCTCCAGCGCGTGGCGGTAGCGCCACGGGGCGAGCCAGTCGAGCAGGAGGATGCCGGCGGCGCACACGGTCAGCAGCAGCACGGACAGCGGGAACCACTCGCCGAACGCGCCGGCCAGGTGGCCGGAGCCGGTCGCGTTCACGCCGACGGCCGCGCGGGCGGTTTCCCGGAAGGCGAACGGGAGTGTGAAGGGCTGGTCGGCCATTACGCGGTTCACCCAGAGCGCGATAACGGCGTAGCCGGCGATGACAGCGCCGAAGAGCAGGGCGCGCAGCGCAAGCCGGGGAGTCCCTTCCGGATCCCCCGGCGCGTCGAAGTCGCTCCGTCTCGCGAGCAGCGCCACCGCGACGAGCGCGGTTGCGATCGCCCCGTACCCGAAGCGGTGCTGGACGTGGAGCGCGATCAGCCAGAGCAGGAGCAGCAGGGCGACCTGCCAGGCGCGGCGTTTCCTCCGGGCGAGCCCGCGCGCTGCGACGACGAGGGCGAGTCCGACGGGCGCCACGAGCGCGACCGACACTCCGTGGACGTGCTCGGGCGCGAGCGCGGAGATCACGGAGCCGCGGTTGCTCGGGAGGATCGCGTCGAGGACGCCGAGCAGCCCTGCCGCGGCGACGAACCACGACAGGACGAGCGGGCTGCGCGGCCGCTCGCTCGTCCGTGCACGGCCGCACAGGGCGCCGGCGAGGCCGGCGAGGAGGGCGGGAAGGTAGACGGCTTTCTGCGTCGCCGCCGCGTGAAAGGCCTGGTCGGCCGGGATCTGGCGGACGATGAAGAGCGAGAGGCCGGTCTCGAGATAGGTCCAGCCGCCGATCCCGAGGCCGAGCATCAGGCCGGCGGTGAGGCGTTCCGCGCGTGCAGCCCGGGCGATCAGGCCGAGCAGGAGAGCGGCCGTCGCCCAGACGGCGAGGAAGACGAGCAGCGGGACCGCAGAGCGCCGGGAGAGCTCGTCGAGCGGAAGCGCGTCGGCGATCGCCGGGCCGGGCAAGTGGCTGTGCGGCTGGATGACGTACAACCAGCCACTCGCGGCGAGGACGACCGCGAACGACGCGACCGAGGCGACCGCCGCCCTTCCGACCTTAAGGAGCGGTTGCATGCAGCCTCCCGGCAGCAGTGAGGTACGCGCGCCATGCCATCCCTCGCCAGAGCGCCCAGTTGTGCCCACCGGGGGACTCGATGTACGTGTGACGGACGTGCGCGGCCGTCAGCGCTTTCGCGAAATCCCGGTTCTGCTGCACGAGCTCGTCGTGGGTGCCGGTGTAGAACCAGACGTACGTGTGCGAGCGACGAAGTGCCGGCGCGGCCGCGCGGAGCCGGTCGAGCGGCGAGTTGCGCACGAGCCCGGCGAGTTGCCGGCCGAAGATGGAGTGGTTACGCGCTGCCTGCTGGTAGCCCGACCAGCTCTCGACAAGACTGAACTCCCCGGGATTCTGGACGGCGATGTTCAACGCGCCGTACCCGCCCTCCGACAGGCCGCCGATTCCACGCGCCGACGGGGTCGGGATTGTCCGGTAGCGCGCATCGATCGCCTTCACGACGTCTCGGGAGACGAACGTCGCCCAGGCTTCGCCCGGGTTGACGCCGTTCGCCCACTCCTTGTCCGTGAACGTTCCGGTCGAGCCGAACGGCATCACGAGGATGAGCGGCTGGGCTTTGTGCTTGGCGACCAGCTCGTCCTCGACGACGCCCATACGGACGGTGAGGATGAAAGCGAGCGGGCGCCCGGGGAAGCCGTGCAACAGGTAGAGGACCGGATAGTGCTGGTTGGGATGCTGCTGGTACCCCGGCGGGAGATAGACGTAGACGTCCTGGTTGCGTCCGCCGAGCGCGGCGCTCGCGACCTTGATGTGCTCGATCTTCCCGCGCTGCGTCACGTAGGCCGGGTCGTGCGGCGGGGGGAACCCGCGGTACAGCCAGTAGTTCTGCGCGTAGTGGTCGACGCCCACGAACCCGACGGCGACGAACGCGCTGACGACAGCGAGCAGGATCGGCGCGAGCCAACGCGCCGAGATCTTTGGCAAACGGCGCCCTCGGCCCATTCCGCATTCGTTCTACAACAGGTCCCGTTAAGCAGTGGTTAAGCAACCGAGAAGATCGGTACCTTCATTCCGATGCGCCCTCTCGCAGGCGTTCTCGCCCTCGTCGCGCTCGCGGCCCTGATCGCGGTCGGCGCCGCCCATCCACGCGCGACGTCCACGCGCTCGCTCGCGGGGAGCGTCAAGTCCGAGCGGGCGATCTACTCGCCCGCCGTGCAGGGCCGGCTGCGTCTGGCGGTCTATTTTCCCCCCGGCTATCGCACCGGCCACCGACGGTATCCGGTCGTGTACTTCCTGCACGGGCTGCCCGCGTCGTCGAGCGCCTACCGGGGCGCCGACTTCCTCGCCCGGGCTCTTGCTGCGAGCGGCCGTCGCGCGATCATCGTCGCACCGCAGGGAGCGCGGGACAACGACACGGATCCCGAGTATCTCGACTGGGGCAACGGGCGCAACTGGGAGACAGCGATCACGCGCGACGTGGTCGGCTACGTCGATTCGCACCTTCGGACGATCCCGAAGCGGAGCGCGCGGGCAATTGTCGGGCTGTCGGCGGGAGGCTACGGCGCCGTGATCCTGGCGCTGCACCACCTGTCGTCGTTCTCGGTCGTCGAGTCGTGGAGCGGCTACTTCCATCCGACCGACCCGGCGGGCGTGAAGAGCCTCGATCTCGGCTCGGCGAGCGCGAACAGGAACGCGAGCGCCCACTCGTTCGTGCGCGGGCTACGGCGCGGCTTCGCGCGTAGGCCGACGTTCTTCGCCTTTTACGTCGGCAGCGAGGATGCGCGCTTTCGCGCCGAGAACCGCGCGTTCGACCGTGAGCTCAGCGCGGCCGGGGTGCCGCACGTGTTTCGCGTCTATCCGGGTGGCCACGAGCAGAGCGTCTGGAGCGCGCATGCGAAGACCTGGCTCGCGCTCGCTGTCGACCATCTCGCCTCTTCGTAGAGCGTCACCGGGCTCGAGAACACGGGCGCCGAGGTCGTCCACGGGTCGACGCTCACGGCCGCGAACGTCAGCGGCCCGGTCGCTCGTCGCGGCAGCCGCTTCCGGCATCTGAACGTCCTCGTCGTGCAGACGAGCCGGGCGCTGCGGATGTCGAAGGGGCCGGTGCCGCGGTGAACGTAGACGCGAGCCGCGAGCACGAACGGGTCCTGCGGGCGTCGTACCCGGATATGCAGATGGCTGCGGCCGACACGGACGCTCATCGCCACGGGAGTCGCCGGAGTCGTCATCGAAGCGAGCGCGTTCTGCACGAAGCGCTGCATGCCAGGGCTCGCCGGTGCAGTGTGGCCAAGCCACGCCGTTCCCCACGTGTCGAGCGCCCATGTGAAACGCTGCGCGCCCGACGCGAACACCTGCCCTCCCGCCGGCGTCGTAAAGCGCACAGCATCGCCGTTCTGCATCGTGGGGTAGCCCTGGAAGTGGAACAGCACCTTCAGCCCGGGCTTGATACACGTGTCCGGGAACGGATTGATGACATCGTATTCGGGCCCGAGCACGTCCTTGATCGTGTCGCCGGGCGCCAGGCCCGTCCCCGCGAACCACGGATCGTTGCGTGCGGCCTCGGTGACCGTGTAGTCGTGCTGCGCGTACTGCGGCGGGAGGATGAACTGGTGCTGCACCCCCATCAACTCGCACTCGGGGCGCCCGACGTCCCTGAACGTCGCGGTCTTCAGCCGTAGGTTCGGCTCGGGGTCGTAGAGCGATTTGTAACCGAACAACGTGCGTCCGGCGTCCTCGTACTTGAGCTGCCAGTAGCCCGTGTTGGAGCCCGAGACGAAGAGGCTGATCCCGCGATCACGCGCCGCGTCGAACCCGTCGCGCATCTCCTTCGTCCAGTACTCGTCGTGGCCGGAGGTGACGATCAGCCGATGTCGGAGGAGCTCACCCGGATCGTTGTGCGTGTCGAGGTCCGTGACGTACGAGACGTCGTAGCCGTTCCGCTCGAGGAACCGGACCAGCTGGATCTCGTACCAGAGGGGCGACTGCGCCTCGGGGCCGTAGGGCCGGTCGAAGGACACTCGGTACATGCGCTGACGCGTCTTGGTGTCGTACAGGCTCTTCCCACCCCAGGCGTTGTAGGCCTCCCAGGTGTTGACGGGGACCTGCACGAGGATCTGCGAGTTGCGCCCCGGCGGCTCGCGGACGATCAGGAACGTCCAGGAGGCGAGCCCTGCTCTCGGGCCGCTCGTCAGGACGAAACGGATCATGTAGTAGCCGCTCACCCAGTTGCTTCCGACCGTGAACGTGTCCGTCACCGGCCAGTCGGCGCGGATCGGGGGCGCGTGCGCATCGGCCGGGGGTGGGCCCGGGAGGGGTTGGGCGCTTCCCTGCTCGTCGCTGCCGCAACCCGGTATGCAGGCGACGCGGCGGCCGCCGCTCCCGCCGTACCAGCCGAGCCGGAAGATCTCGACCCGGTAGCGCGCC
>DASUXI010000277.1:0-3276 GCA_036377995.1 Gaiellaceae bacterium | reverse complement strand
CACCACTCCGCAGCAACGGCCGGCGGCGCGAGCGCCTTCGCGACGGCGACGTCGTGCACCTCGATCTGCTGGTCCTCGGCTCGTCCCTGAACGACCGTCGCGTTCGCAGGGGCCCAGGCCCGCAGGAATTCGCACTTTCTCCCATTGGACTCGAGCAGCGTCACGTCGCGGTCGGGCAAGGAGACCGCGAGCGGGATCCCAGGGACCCCACCTCCCGAGCCCACATCCACGATCGAGCCGGCGAACACCCCCACGAGCTCCACCGCTCGCAGCGAGTCCTCCAGCAGCATCCGGCGCGCCTCTCCGATGTCCGCGATCGCCGTCAGCCCGGGCGTCGCCACGACTGCCGCGAGCCACCGCCCGAGGCGTTCGTCCGGGGTCTCGGGCGTCACACGGGAAAGACGACGACGCTGCGATTCGGCTCGGTGCCCTCGCTCGTCGTCTCGACCCCGTCGAACTCCTTCAGCCGGATGTGCACGACCTTGCGCTCGACGGCGGTCATCGGCTCGAGCGCAACCCTCTCTCCGGTCGACACCGCCCGCTCGGCCGAGCGCACCGCAAGCGCCTCGAGTGACGTCCGCCGCCGCGCGCGATACCCCGCAGCGTCCACGACGATCTCCTTCCGATCCTCGGCGTGGCTCCGGAACATGATCGCGTTCGCCAGGTATTGAATCGCGTCGATCGTCTGGCCGTGGCGGCCGATCAGCATGCCGAGGTTGGGCCCGACGCACGAGAGCGTGATCGACTCGGCGTCCTCGTCGACGTCGATCCTCGCGCTCAGGCCGATCGCTTCGACGACGTGCTCCACCACCTCGCGCGCGTCGGCCGCGAGCTCGGTCTCTCTGGGATTCGGGTGATCCCGTCGCTCGACTTCTTCCGCAGTCATCGTCGCGATGACGCGCGCGGGCGAGTATCCGACTCCGAGGAGGCCGCGCTCTCCTTCGGTGACGACCTGGAAGCTCACCGCCGACTTGTCGAGGCCGGGGTGCTGCTTCTCCAGCTCCCGCAGGGCTGCCCACTTGGCCTCACCGACCGTCTCGCCGGTCGCCTCGACCTGGAGCTCCATCAGCGCCTGGCCTTCTTCTTCCGCTTCACACGCCGCGGCTGGCCCGCAGGCTTGGGCGGCGGCGCCTTGTCGGCAGAGCTCTCGGCGTCCGCCTGCTGCTCCTTCGGGGGCGTACGCGACGAGCGCCGAGGGCCGGGCGGCGGGGCAGCGATCTTCGGGATCAGCCGACGGGTGATCAGCCCTTGCCCGACCGTCCAGAGGTTGGTCGTCATCCAGTAGAGGACGAGGCCCACCGGGAAGTGGACGATGAACGGGATGAACGCGAAGGGGAGGACCATCATCAGCACGCGCTGTGACTGCTGCATCGTGCCGGACATGAAGTAGGTGGACGAAAGCTGGCTCGCCACGTAGACGACGATCAGCACCCACCCGGACCAGTGAGCGCTCGCCTTGTCCGCGATGCTCGGAACGAAGTGGAGCCACGAGAGGTCCCCGGACGGCGGATGCTTGGCGAAGTGCCGCAGCGTGTAGAAGAGCCCGATGAAGACCGGTAACTGCGCCAGCAACGGGAGGCAAGACGCGGCCGGGTTGATGTTGTTCTCCTTGTAGAACTTCATCAGCTCTTCGTTGAGCTTCGTCCGGTCGCCCTTGTACTTGCGCTGGATCTCCTTCATCTGGGGCGCGTGCGCCTGCATGTTCTGCATCGAGTGGATCTGCTTGACGGTCAGCGGGACCAGCAGCATCCGCACGATCAGCGTCAGGCCGACGATCGCCCACGACCAGGGGAGGCCGATCGAGTGGAGCCCGTTGAGGATGTGCCGGAGCAGGTCCTCCAGCGGCGTGAGGATGCTGGCGACGATCACGAGAACACCCGCTGGTCACGTGCGTAGTCGACGCCGCCACGGCTCCATGGATTGCACCGGAGGACCCGCCAAACGGCGAGCACCGTGCCCTTGAGCAACCCGAACTCCTTGTAAGCCTCGATCGCGTACTCCGAGCACGACGGGTGGTACTTGCACTGGCCACCGAGGAACGGCCCGAGCGTCAGGCGATACGCCCACACGGCGGCGACCCCGAGGTACCTCACGGGGCGGCCTTCTGCAGGACCTCGTCCACCCGCTCTCCGAGCCAGTCGAAGCCGTTCGCCTCGACCGCCTCGGGAAGCCCGGGCTTGACAATCAGGACGTAGTCACGGCCTGAGGGGACTTCCTCGAGCCTGCCACGCCAGACCTCGCGGAGCTGGCGCTTGATCTTGTTCCTGGTGACGGCGTTCCCGGTCGACCTCGGCACCGCCAGGCCGAGCCGCGCCTCCTCTGGCTCGTCCTCCCGCTCGAACCAGTACAAAACGAGGAAGCGCGTGGAGGTCGACCGGCCCTGCCGGTAGACGGCGTCGAAGTCTCGCGAGCGAGACAGCCGATGTCGTCGCTGCACGGCGTCTACGCCGACAGACGCTTCCGGCCCCTTGCGCGGCGACGCTTGAGAATCGCGCGGCCACCCCGCGTCGCCATCCGGGCACGGAAACCGTGCTTCCGCTTCCGCCGGCGCACGTTGGGCTGGTAGGTCCGTTTCACGAGATCGAAGAAAGAGGGGAGTTGCCTCGAAGAGGCGGCGTGGAACGGCCAGTATAGAGGAGCGCCGGTACACAGAGTTGTCCACAGCCTGTGAGGGGGGAAGTGCCTCCAAATGTGACGAACCGTCATGCTTCCTCCACAGGTGTGGAGATCCATGTGGAGTCAGGGAAATCCCTGCAAAAGCAGCGATTTTCATCCCCAGTTTCCACTCGTTGTGACCCCATGAGGACGCTGCTATGCTCGCCCCTTCCCCGAGACCCGAGAGGAACCGAAACGCGGCGTGGAGCGCCCAATTGAGCTGACTGCAGAGAGCTTGTGGATCGAGGTTGCGGGTCGGCTCAGGGGGGCCCTGAACGAGACCACGTACAGGACGTGGTTCGCCGAGGCTGAGGGGATCGAGCTCTCGGACGACACCTTCGTCCTCGGGGTTCCGAACGACTTCACGCGCGAGTGGATCGAGGGTCATTTCCTCGGACTGATCGGGGCGGCCGTGCGGGACGTCACCGGCCAGGAGCGGCGGATCGCTCTGTCCGTGACGGAGCGCGCGCCCGCAACCGCTCCGGTACCGGCGGAGGTGCGGAAGCGAGGCAACGGCGCCGGCGACTCGGGGATGAATCCGAAATACACCTTCGACCTGTTCGTCATCGGCTCCTCGAACCGGTTCGCGCACGCCGCGGCGCTCGCGGTCGCCGAGGCACC
>DASUXI010000276.1:0-8398 GCA_036377995.1 Gaiellaceae bacterium | reverse complement strand
GTCCACGTGCCAGTAAGGGACCGGCCACGCGATCTCCTCGCCGTCGTCGAGCTTGTCGGGCTGCCTGTAGCGCTCGTGGTAGTCCGCTTCCCGGGTGCAGACGACAACGTGGGCGGCGGCGCCGCTGATCCAAGGCTCGAACCCTTGTTCCACGTAGAATTCCTCGCCGACGGCGTCCGCGACCGCACGAAGCCGTTCCGGCTCGGTCAGCACGATCAGCCTCTGGCCCTGGCTGAACCCCGCGCTCGGCGCGCGTTTGACCGTCCCCGCGATCCGCTCGAGCGTCTCACGCGGGACGGATCGCGGCTCGTAGGCTCGGACCATCCTGCGATTCCCGAGTACGTCCCTGAATTCCACGCGGCGAGAATACGCCTTGTGATCAGGCGTCGCGTCGTCGTGCACGGACGGGTACAGGGCGTGTTCTTCCGCGACTCCGTGCGGCGGCTCGCACAGCAGCACGCTGTCGCGGGCTCGGTCTCGAACCGCTGGGACGGAACCGTGGAGGCGGTGTTCTAAGGCGAACGAGCGGCTGTCGAGAGACTCGTCGCGTTCTGCGAAAGAGGCCCGCGCGGCGCTCAGGTCGAGCGCGTCGATGTAACCGAGGAGCAGCCCGAGGGAGAGGCCGGCTTCAGCGTCCGGTGACGCTCACTCCCACTCAATGGTGGCCGGCGGCTTCGAGCTCAGGTCGAGCGCGACGCGGTTCACGCCCGGGACCTCGTTGATGATCCGACTCGAGATCGTCTCGAGGAGGTCGTAGGGTAGGCGCGCCCAGTCGGCCGTCATCGCGTCCTCCGACGTCACGGCGCGGATGACGATCGGGTACGCGTAGGTGCGTTCGTCGCCCTGCACGCCGACCGACCGGATCGCAGGCAGGACGGTGAACGACTGCCAGAGCTCGCGGTAGAGGCCCGCTCGCCGGACCTCCTCCTGCAGGATCGCGTCCGCCGAGCGCAGGATCGCGAGCCGCTCGGCAGTGACCTCGCCGATGATCCGGATCGCCAAGCCGGGGCCGGGGAACGGCTGCCGCCACACCATCCGCTCGGGCATCCCGAGCTCCTCGCCGACGCGGCGCACCTCGTCCTTGAACAGCATGCGCAGCGGCTCGACCAGGCGCATCTGCATGTCTGCAGGCAGGCCGCCGACGTTGTGATACGACTTGATCGTCGCCGCGACGCCGTCCTCCCCGCCGCCCGACTCGATCACGTCGGAGTAGAGCGTCCCCTGGACGAGGAAGCGCACGTCCCCGTCCCCCAGTTTGCGCGCCTCTTCCTCGAAGACGCGGATGAACTCCTCGCCGACGATCTTGCGCTTCTCCTCGGGGTCGTCGATGCCCTCGAGCCGCGAGAGGAAGCGCTCCTCGGCCTGCACGTGCACGAGCGGCACGTGGAAGTGCCCGCCGAAGGTCTCGACGACCTGCTCGGCCTCGTTCTCGCGCAGGAGCCCGTGGTCGACGAAGACGCAGGTGAGCTGGTCGCCGACCGCCTTGTGCACGAGCAGCGCGGCGACGGCGGAGTCGACGCCCCCGGAGAGCGCGCAGAGCACCTGCTCGCGCCCGACCTCGGCGCGGATCCGCTCGACCTGCTCCTCGATCACCGCCGCCGGCGTCCACGCAGGCGGTGCACCGGCGACGTTGTAGAGGAAGTTCTTCAGGAGCTCCGTCCCGTGCGGCGTGTGCACGACCTCGGGGTGGAACTGCACGCCGTACAGCCCTCGCTCACGCTCCTCGAACGCGGCGATGGGCGTCGACGAGGAGCCCGCGACCACGCGTGCCCCGGCGGGCGGCGCCTTGACCGAGTCGCGGTGGGACATCCAGACGGTCTGCTCGTCAGGCAGCCCGGCGAAGAGCTCCGACTCGGACGCCGTCAGCTCCGTCTTCCCGAACTCGGACACGCCCGTGCGGTCGACCGCGCCGCCGAGGTCGAGCGCCATCAACTGCATCCCGTAACAGATCCCGAGCGTCGGGATGCCGAGGTCGAAGAGTGCCGGGTCCACGTGCGGCGCTCCCTCTGCATAGACGGACGCCGGGCCCCCGCTGAGGATCAGCGCGTGCGGGTCGCGCGCGCGGACCTGCTCGGGAGTGACGCCGTGGCCCACGAGCTCGGAGTAGACGCGGCACTCGCGCACGCGGCGCGCGATCAGCTGGGCGTACTGCCCGCCCAGGTCGACCACCAGCACGGGCCGCTCCTCGGGCGGCCGCTCGGGGAGCGGGAGGATCTCAGCGCCGATAGTTCGGCGCCTCCTTCGTGATCGTCACGTCGTGCGGATGGCTCTCGCGCAGGCCCGCCGCCGTGATGCGGACGAACTGCGCCGACTTCATCTCCTCGATCGTCGCCGCGCCGCAGTAGCCCATCGCCTGGCGCAGGCCGCCGACGAGCTGATGGATGATCGGCAGGAGCGGTCCCTTGTAGGGCACGCGTCCCTCGATTCCCTCCGGCACGAGCTTGTCGACGTCCTCCACGTCACCCTGGAAATAGCGGTCGCGCGACGAGCCGCGGGCGCGCATCGCGCCGAGCGAGCCCATGCCGCGGTACTCCTTGAAGCGCTCGCCCTGATGCAGCACGACCTCGCCGGGGCTCTCGTCCGTCCCCGCGAGCAGCGAGCCCGCCATGACGGAGTCGGCCCCCGATCCGATCGCCTTGGCGATGTCGCCGGACGTGGTGATGCCGCCGTCCGCGATGAGAGGCACGCCGTGTCTCGCAGCCGCGGCGGCGCAGTCGAAGATGGCCGTCACCTGTGGAACGCCCACGCCTGCGACGACGCGGGTTGTACAGATGGAGTTGTGGACGATCGCGTTATCGGCAATGAAGCTGTGCGTCGGGCAGTCGACCTCGATGTCGTAGACGGGAACCGACACACCCAAGTCTTGTGTCTCGAGCTTCTTGACGACCTGATAATCCTGCATCGCCCGCTTTGCATGCGTCCGATTCAGCCTCGCGCGGTAGCTCTCGCGGCATCTATCAACGGAGGTGCCTCGTAGTCCTCCTGCCGTAGGAGCCTCGCGTTCGACGTTCGGGAAGCTCCCCCATAGCAGGAAGCAGAGAACACCGAACAGCTCGACGAGCTCGCGAGAGGTGTTCTTGAAGCACACGCGCCCGCCGGAGTCGATGTGTCCGTCGCTGTCGACCAGCCCGTCGAGGAGGCCCTTCAGATAGAAGGGATCGCCGCACCGGTACCTCGCGGGTAGGTGCTTGCCTTCTCTCTTCCCGAACTCGCGAAAGAGACGAGCCCACTGTAGGGAGTAGAGGTAGACGCGAATCACGCGATCACGCCTGACGGAAGGCGCGACGCCTGTGACGACTTCGACGCACTCGGCCAGCTTCTCCGCGATCTCGTCCTTGCCCGGCCCAAACGACCACGCCACCCGTCCCATCTCCGAGTTGCGAGACGGCGCGATGAACGCGTCACCGTCACCGAGGAACGTTCCGAACATGTAGCCAAGAAAGTAAGACGGCGTGACGTGTTTCCGATAGCGCGCGAGTTGCCTGTCCTTGCGAACGGCGAATTCGCGCAGATCGACTGCAAAGCCGTCGGGCAACTCGAACGCAATCCGTCGAGGGAGGGTCAACACGGCTCGATCGAGATCACCCAACTCCTGCCAGCCAAGCTTCGACTCGCCGAAACGGGTAGGCCTCTCGAGTAGGCGGACATAGCCGCGTGACCGGATGGTTGCCGGGCTCAGGGTCGTGAGATCGCCGACGAAGAAGCGGTGATCCGGCGTAGCGACCGTCGCGATCGGCGAGGCCGTGTGTCTCACCGCGATGACATCCCGAGCGCCGGTGCACCAGGCCCGTCGTACCCGAACGGGCTCCCCTTGCATGTTGATGACCCGATCGCCGGCCCGAACTTCTTCGATGTTCTTGTAGCTCGAGTCGGCCATGAGGACTCGTGTCCCGGCTGCAAAGCATCCAGGCCCGACACCAGCCTTCACCGCATCCGCGCCCGCCTCGATCAACGCCTCGGTCGCTGCCGCGGTCGCGACGTTGCCGGCGACGAGCTCGACGTCCCACTCGGACTTGACGCGGCTCACCATCTCGGGCACGGCGGACGAATGCCCGTGCGCGGTGTCGACGACGAGCAGGTCGACGCCGGCGTCGACAAGGGCGCCGGCGCGCTCCCAGGCGTCCCGCCCCACCCCGACGGCGGCACCGACACGGAGCCGGCCCCGCGCATCCTTCGTCGCATGCGGGAACTCGATCCGCTTCTGGATGTCCTTGACCGTGATCAGGCCACGGAGGCGGCCCTCGTCGTCGACGACGGGGAGCTTCTCGATCTTGTGCCGGTGGAGGATCGACTCCGCCTCCGCAAGCGTCGTCCCGACGGGTGCCGTGACGAGGTCACGCGAGGTCATGAGCTCGGACACCGGCTGCGCCGAGTCCGGAGCAAAGCGGAGGTCGCGGTTCGTGAGGATGCCGACGAGAGTCCCGGCCTCGTTCGTGATCGGCACTCCCGAGATGTGGTACGTCGACATCAGCTCGAGCGCCTCGGCGACGAGCGCGTCGGCAGGCAACGTGACGGGCTCGACGATCATCCCCGACTCCGAGCGCTTCACCTTGTCGATCTCGGCGACCTGTGCCTCGATCGGGAGGTTCCGGTGGACGATGCCGATTCCGCCGGCGCGCGCGAGCGCAATTGCCAGCCGTGCCTCGGTGACGGTGTCCATCGCCGCCGACACGATCGGGATGGCGATGCTGAGGCCGCGGGTCACACGGGTCACGGTCGACACGTCATTCGGAAGCACCCGTGACTCGGCCGGGACGAGCAGGACGTCGTCGAACGTCAGCCCCTCCCTGCCGAACTTGCGGTCCAGCTCTAGGAGCCGCTCAACCTGGCCAGGCTCGAGCTCCACTCCCATCGCGTCACGCTAGCACCCCGCTCCGACGTCAGCGTTCGACGGGCTCGAGCTCGCGCACGTCGACCCCGCCCAGCAAGCGGGCCGCCTCTCGCGGCTCGAACCGGCCGGCTCCGACCTCGAGCGTCGACGCCGCCCCGGCGGCGACCGCGCGGCGCAAAGAGTCCTCGAGGTCAGTGTCTGCGACCCGCGCGGCGAGGAACGCGGCGAGCAGGACGTCCCCGGACCCCACCGCAGAGACGGGCTCGATCCTCGGCGCCACGGCGCGGTATCGCTGCCGCCTCCGGTCGGTGCGGAAGAGGCCGAACGTGCGGCTCTCCGAGGTGAGGAGCACGTTCCTCGCGCCCATGTCCGCGATGCGGTCGACCGCCATCAGGTAATCCTCGTCGTCGCTGAACTCCTGGCCGACGAGCGCTTCCGCCTCGCGTTGGTTCGGGCTGACGAGAAACGGCTCCGCCTCCACCCCGAGCCGGAGGGGCTGGCCCTCGGAGTCGAGCACCGCGGGCACGCCTCGCCGCTGGAGATCGCGAATCGCCTCCGCGTAGAAGGAGTCGGCGACGACACGCGGGAGCGTCCCGGCGAAGACGACCATGTCGGCCCCCCTGGCGAGGTAGCTGATCTTGTCGAGGAGGATTACGAGCTCCTCCTCGGTGACCGCTGGGCCCCACTCGTTGATCTCCGTGAACGTCCCGGCGGTCGGGTCGACCACCGCCGACGAGGTCCGAGACTCGTCCGCGATGCGGACGAAGTCGTTGAGGATCGCCTCCGAGGTCAGCTCCTCGACGATACGCATCCCGGTCCGGCCCCCGGCGAGCCCGGTCGCAACGACCGGCACGTCGAGCCGCTTCAGTGCTCGCGCGACGTTGATCCCCTTACCCCCGGCGAGCGTGAGCCCCTGGCTCGCGCGGTGCCGGTGCCCGAGCTGGAAGTTCGGCACCGTCAGCGTCCGGTCGATCGCAGCGTTGAGGGTGACTGTGACGATCATGGGCGGGTCACGTGAACCAGGATCCAATGTGGCGGAAGGTCCGGCCGGCGTAGAAGCCGAGACGCCCGGCGAGCCCCGGCCGGGTCACCGACCGTCCGGCCACGAGCGCTCGCCGCGCGACGAGCCGCTTGCCCGAGTAGACACGGATCTCGCCGACCCGCTCGCCACGCTTCACGGGCAGGTCGAGGACGCTCGGGGCGATCACGCGCTCGACCAGCGGCCTGTCGGTGCGGACGCGCCCCAAGAGCGGCGCCGTCGCGAGTATCGGGACGGCCGCCTTTCCGTATCCGACGGCCGCGCGGAGGTAGACGTGCCTCGCGCGGACGAGCCAGGCCGGCCGGTAGACGCCGAGGCCCCAGCGCATCAGCGCTGCCAGATCGGCGTTTCGCTGCGAGCGCGTCCGGCTGCCGAGCACGGTGGTGTACAGCGTCACGCCGAAGCGGCGCACTGCCGCAACCTCGCACCAGCCCGCTTCGCCGGTGTGTCCGGTCTTGACGCCGTAGACGCCCTTGAAGACGCCCAGGAGGTCGTTCCAGGTATGCAGCCGGCGTCCGCCGGCGATGGCGTCCGTCCTCAGAGCAACCGTCGCGCGGACCCGCGGCTCGCCCATCGCGATCCGCGCCAGCTTCGTCACGTCGAAAGCGGTCGAGTAGTGACCGGCCGTGTCGAGCCCGTCGGGCGTGACGAAGTGCGTTCGCTCGAGGCCGAGCACCTTCGCCTTCGCGTTCATCATCGCGATGAAGGCCGCCCGGTCGCCCTTTCCGACGTAGTACGCGAGCGCCTCCGCCGCGTCGTTCGCGCTCTGGATGAGAGAAGCCTTGACGAGGTCGCCGACCGTGATCCTCTCGCCGCGCCTGAGGTTGATCGTGGACTCGCCCGCCTCGGCCGCGACCGGCCCGACGCGGACGACGTCGTTCCACTTCGCGTGGTCGAGTGTGACGAGCACGGTCATCAGCTTCGTGATGCTCGCGATCGGGACACGCGTCCACGCACCGTGTTGCGCGAGGATCTCCCCGGTCGCCGGGTTCTCGACGAGGAAGGCGCGGGCCTCGACGGGTGGAGCGCCAGCCTGGGCCGCCGCCGCAAAGACGAGTGCCGCGATCCCCGCGACAACCCATATCCTCGTGAGCACGGGCCTGAAGGCTAGCCGAGCCGAAGGGGGTGCTACCGGACGCGGAGCTGCTGGCCCACCCGGAGGGCGGTGGGATCGACGCCCGGGTTGAGGCTGGCGAGAGCGTCGGTGGTGGTGCCGTACTTCTGCGCGATCGAGCCCAGCGTGTCTCCGCTCTGGATCACGTAGTACTCGGCTCCCGGCGTCGTTGTCGTCGCCGGGGTCGTCGTCGTGGCCGTGGCCCTCGTGGTGGACACGTTGGTGAGGACGAGCCTGGTCGTCGTCCTCGGGGCGGCCGTCGTCGTGTGCGTCGGCTGCCCGCCGGAGGTTTGCGTCTTCGTCGTCCCGCCGCTGTCCAGACCGGACTTGACGAGCAGCACGGCGATGGTGACGGCGGCGAGAAACGCGGCGGGGGCTCCATACCTCGTCAGCTCCCGGCGCGTGCGCGGCTCCATGTCCCCGCTACCAGCCCGAGACCGACCAGACCTCGCGTGCGTACTTCGAGGCCTCGGCGGCGGCAGCGCTCCGCCAGTCCATCCCGGAGACGCGGAATGCGTAAATCACGTTGCGGGAGACACTCACGAGCGCGCTCGAGGGACCGCTCGTGAACGCCCGTGCGACGTCGGCCGGAGTCGCGCCCTGTGCGCCGACGCCGGGGAGGAGCAGGATCGAGCGCGGCAGGAGACGCCGGGCTTCGCCGACCGCTCGTGGATGCGTAGCACCGATCACGGCGCCGACCGACGAGAGCCCGCGCTCGCCCACCAGGTCGGCGCCCCACTCGGCGACGAGCTCGGCGACCTGCTGCCAGACGGTGCGCCCGTCCGAGAGGACGAGGTCCTGCACCTCGGCACCGCCCGCGTTCGACGTCTTCACAACGCAGAAGATCCCCGCACCCTCGCGACGGCACGCGGCCAGGAACGGCTCCACGGCGTCCCGGCCGAGATAGGGATTCACCGTGACCGCGTCCGCCAGCGGGGCGCCTCCGTCCGTCGGCTCGAGGAACGCCGCGGCGTACGCCCGCGCGGTCGACCCGACGTCGCCGCGCTTCGCGTCGGCGATCACCTGGAGACCGGCCGAGCGTGAATAGCCGCAGACGTCCTCGAACGCGCGCAGGCCGTCGGCACCCAACGCCTCGAAGAAAGCGATCTGCGGCTTGACCGCGACGACGTACGGAGCAACGGCGTCGACGAGGCCTCGACAGAACCGGCCACAGGCGTCGGCCGCTGCCTTCCGGCCAAGGTGCGCGTCGCCCTTGAGCTCGACCGGCAGAAGGTCGGGCCGGGGATCAAGGCCCACGACGAGCTGCGAGCGCTTGCGCTCGATCGCCTCGGCGAGGCGGTCGGCGAAATGCGTGGTCGCGACGGCAGCCACGCGGTTGAGAGTACTTGCCTCGAGAGACGGCGAGGGCCCCGGTTGCCCGGGGCCCTCACGAAGACTTCTCTCCACGGAGAGG
>DASUXI010000275.1:0-4297 GCA_036377995.1 Gaiellaceae bacterium | reverse complement strand
GCGCGCGCCGGCCTGAGCCGGCGGAAGAGCGCAAGCGCCCCGGCGGCCGCGACCAGGATCGCGCCGACGATGATCACCATTCCCTGAGCCGCCACCGCAAAGGCGAGGGCATCGGCCTTCGGGATCCCGCCGACGATCAGGATCGCCGCGCCCGCACCGGCCTGGGTTGCGGCCCCGGCCGGAGCGATCGGGAGCGCGGCGGAAGCTGCCGACGCGCACAGGAACGCAAGCGCGAGCGGGAACGACGCGCCGATCGCAAGGGCGTTGAAGAGCACGAACACGGCCAGGCCGCGCAGGGCCCACGAGATCGAGATGAGGAACAGTGCCTGCGATGCGGAGCGCGGGCAGGCGGTGTGACCCCGGAGCCAGCGGCCGACCTTCCAGCGGCCGACGAAGCGCAACCGGGAGATGCGAGGCAGGAAGCCGACGAGAACGGCGGCCGCGACACCGGCAGCGGCGACGAGGGCGAAGCCGACCTGCACGCCGCTCGAGTGCGAAGCGGCGGCCGCGACCGACGCCATCGGCGTCAACGCCGCGCTGTCGAGCAGGCCGACGATGATCAGGGTCAGGCAGATCGCTCCGAGGCCGGCGGTCTTCTTCGCCGGGAGGCGCTTGACGACCGCGATTCGGATCGCCTCGTCGAAGCGTCCCGGAAGCGCCACCCCTCCCACCGACGCGGCTCCGCCGGCGGCGGCGAGCGTCAACGCCTCGGGTCGCTCGTCCTCCGAGAAGAGGCGCTGCCAGCCCCAGGCCTTGAAGGCGTACGCAAAGAGCAAGAGGATCGCGGCGGCCAGCATGAGCAGCGGATCGGCCTGCGCGAGCGGCCACCCCGAGTGCATGAAATGGAGGCCCGTCAGGACGGCAGCGGAGAGCGCCCCGGAGATGAAGATCGCGTTCAAGCCGATGCGGGCTCTCCGAGAGCCGGCGATACGTCGAGCTCTCCCCATACGGGGAGATATCGGGAAGCTGCTTAGGAGGCTGGAGATCCGAATGGGGGAACGACCTGGGTGACGCCGCGGTGGCGTGCCACTGTGTAGCAAGCCCGGGAGGAGTTCGCCACCAAGAGGGTCATTCCTCGGACCTTCCGCGGGCAAACATTCACTCCAGCTCTTCGCCGTCCCAGTAGTCGAGCGTCTCGATCCGCCCGATCACGCCCGCCCCGCGCCAGAAGAGCTTTCGCGACCGCGGATACCAGCAGATGTCGTTCGGCTCGCGCGTGCCCCAGGCGATCAGGGTCAGGCCGGGGTCGCCTGCGCGAAACGAGTGCGAGACACCGGTCCCCGGCGGCCGCGCGACGATCGATCCCCGTCGCACGGGATGGCTCTCCGACACCTCGTATGACGGACCGGGCTCGGTGAGCTCCAGCGCTCCCGCGCCGTCGAGCACGACGAAGATCTCCTCCTCCGCGGAGTGACAATGCGGCGGCCCCGAGAGCGCGCCGCTGTCGAGCTCGATGTGTCGCAGGCCGGTCCAGCGCGAGCCCGCTGCAAGCGCGAGGTCGCGCCGGCGCCGCCCGCCGCGCAGGGCCGGCTCGACGTCCGCCGTCGCGACGATCGTCGGCGGGCGGTCGGTCTCGGGCTCGGGCCACTCGAGCCACGGCTCGCGATCCCACGGATGGCCGTCTTCGATCTTGATGTAGCCCGTAACCGACCACATCGAGCCGCCACGGGGCAGCTCTCCGCTCGGTAGATATTCGCGGCCCCCGAACGCGATGACGTCGAGCCCGTCGTCGCCGCCGAGGATGGTGTGCGCCTCGTGGGTGTTCTTGTAGACGATGCAGTCGCCGGCACTGATCTCGTACGCCTTGTCGTCCATCCACGTGAGCCCGGAACCCGCGAGGACGTAGTAGATCTCCTCCGCCTCGCCGTGCACGTGTGCCGGCGTGGGCATCTCTCCGTCCACGAGCTCGATCCTGCGCGCGCCGCAGCGATAGCTCCCGGCCGGAGTTCCGAGATCGGTCCATGCTCCGGACATCTGGCCCCTCTCGCGCCGCACCTGCTCGAGCTCGTCCCAGTGAGCGATCCCCACTCCGCCCGACTTTACGTAACAGGAGTCGAGAGAGCCGCCTCGCACCGCTCGACCACCAGGCGCGCCCGCTCGTCTCCTTCGAGCCTCGCCCAGGCCTCCGCCGCGAGGACGAGGCCGCGCAGCTCCTCGAGCAGGGCGCCGGGGGGAGCGCCTTCGCATTCGAGGGCCTCGATCCGGTCGAGCCGGGCCAGCACCGCGCGAGCCTCGTCCATGTCTTCGACGGTAGCCGTCGAGGACGCGCGCATTTGCAGAGGGACCGTGCCGACTTAGCCGGACGCCGCTGCCCTCAGCGGCGTGCGGGCCGTGGGTGCGGAGCGAAGGCCGAGGATCGACTCGTCGAGCGACGCAACGAGCGCCGCGCGGTCGCCGTGCAGAAGAGTCTCGACCAGCGAGCGGCGGATCACGTCCGGATCCGGATCGCCCGACAGGAGGTCTTGAAGCCGCGCGCGAGCCTGGGGCGTGTCGCCGAGAAGAATCGCGCCGCGGACCGCGGCCGCCCAGAGCCCGTCGCTACCGCCGAGCAGGGCCGCAAGCGCCTCGCGAAGCTGCTCCGAGCGGAACGGGCCGTCCTGGAAGAGGGAGAGCTCCCAGCGATCGAGTGCCTCGCCGAGCTCGGGGTCCTCGTCGGCCAGCGCGAGCCGAGGGAGCAGATCGGCCGCGAGAGCGGCGCGGAACGAGTCGAGACGGGCAGGCTCGCCCGCGGGCTGCGTGGCGGCGATGGGGAGAACGGGCCGAATCCCATAGGGGCGCCAGTCGAGCCGTTCGAAGAGCACCGGGCCCGCCGCGATCGGAGCCGCGGTCGCGAGCCGGATCGCCGTGACCGCATCGGACAGCTCCCCGGCGGCGTCCGGGGGCTCCGTCGCGCCCGCTTCGAGCGCGCGCTCGAGCTCGAGCACGGACAGGCGGTCCGGCTCGTGGCCGAAATCGGCGGGGAGGAGACCGTTCGCCTCCGGCCACAGCTTCGCCAGCTCACCGGTGCCGGCGAGGCGCAGCCGGAGGCCGCCGCCGAGGTCGACCGTCGAGCCGCCGGTGGTGATGCCGACGACCGGGGCAACCGCTCCGTAGGAGTGTCCCTTTCCGAACAGGGACGATTCGAGCTCTCCATATGCCCGGACGAAGGCGCCGTCGTCCCAGTCGAAGCCTCCGCACAGCTCGCCCGTGCGCGTGAGAAGCGGCAGCAGGACGCTCGTGAAGAGAGCGTCATGCTCATCCGCGCGCGGGCCGGCGTGGGCGCGCGCGAAGATCGTCGCCGCCGCTTCCCGTTTGAGCTCCTCGACCGCGAGCGAGGCGTCTGGCCGGCGCCGCAGAACGTGTGCCCGGGCCTCGATGAAGGGCTTGACTAGCGGCCGGTACTCGTAGAGGACCGGCCGGTCGTAAGAGCTGTGCTCCTCGAACGAGAACGGAAGCTCCGACCCTCGCTCCAGGTCGGCGAGGAGCGCGCGGAACGAGCCAAGCGCAAACGCCCGGAGACATTCGAAGAGGTGCGGTGCGCGCACGACCACGACCTCCGTTACGCCGCGCCCGGGTCCTCTCCTCTCTGACAGGTGGGGCACCAGTACGCCATCCGCGCGCCGTCGCCCTGCGGCCACGAGCGAATCGCGGTGCCGCACCGAGGACACGGCCGGCCCTTGCGCCTGTAGACGTGTCTTCTGCCTGGCACCCCATCGAGTCGCCCGCGCATCAACCGGTGCGCCTCCTCCAGCGCCGTGCGCAGCTCGCCGTCGGCGACATCCGCCAGCGGTCGCCACGGGGAGACGCGTGCGAACCACAGCGACTCCGCCTTCCACATGTTGCCGATCCCGGCGACGAGCCTCTGGTCGAGCAACGCGTTGCCTACGGCTTCGTCGCCGGGAGCTTTCCGTAGACGCGTGAGCATCTCGTCGAAGTTCGGCGGCTCCTCGAGGATGTCGGGGCCGAGCCGTCGCTTCACGCCCCGGTCGAGCTCGAGCACGGCGCCGTTGAACATCAGGCCGACGTGCTCGTCTCCGCGCAGGACAAGCCACGGCGTGCCCGTGATCGCGGCGTCGCGCCGGACGACGAGCCAGCGACCCTTCATGCGCAGATGGCTGCGGACGACGATCCCCCCGGAAAAAGTCAGCAGAAGATTCTTGCCGATCGCTTCGACGCTCTCGAGCCTTCGGCCGTCGAGTCGGGGCGCCAGCTGCTTCACGGCGGCTCGCGGATGAGGCGTCTCGACTTCGAGCTGCTGTCCCACCAGCACCTGCAGCCGCCTGGCGGCGCGGTGAAGCGCGTCACCTTCGGGCATGCT
>DASUXI010000274.1:0-10187 GCA_036377995.1 Gaiellaceae bacterium | reverse complement strand
ATCGGTGGCCGCGACCTCGACGAGTACCTCCTCGGCTACATCCAGTTCCTCGACTGGCACCCGCTGCTGCCGTGGGCGATGCTCTTCCGCACACCGGCGACGCCGGTCGTCGTCGGGGGCGCACTCGACGTGGCGGGCGGGGTCTTCGCCTGGCCGCTCATGGCCGTGCTGTTCGCCGGATCGGTGGTGGCATGGGCTGCGGCCGCGAAGGCATTCGGCACGCGGGCAACAGTCTTCGTCGCACTCGCCGTGCTCGTGTATCCGGCCTACGGCCTGCTCTTCACCGAGATCTCGAGCGACGCGCTGTTCGGTGCGGCATTCGCTCTCTGGGCATGGCTCTTCACGCGAGCCGCGGCTCGACCGTCGCCCTCACGTTTCCTCTTGGCCGGCCTTGGCGTCGCCCTGCTCGCGCTCGTGCGGCCGGGCAACGCCGTGCTGATCGTCTTCGCCTTCTTCCCACTCTTCCTCGCGGCGGCCTGGAGGACGCGCGCGAAATGGGCAGGTGCGTTCCTCGTCGCCGCCCTCGCGCCGCTCGTTGCCTGGGCGGTCCTGAACGGTGTGCGCTTCGGCGACTACACGCTCGCGCGCGGCGGCAACGCCGTCATCCCGTTCTATCGCGCATTCATCTCCGACCGGATCGTGTCGCCCGACAACGGCCCGGCCTCACGCAAGCTGGCGGATGCGATCCAGCAGCACCTTCTGACCCGCGACCCGTACAAGGCCTACCACGTCACGCTCGACCAGGTCTTCTCGAGCGGCAGCTTTCGCATCCACGAGGATCTCTACCTGCTGTCCGACCAGGTCTTCGGCTGGGACAGCAACTACTCCATTCTCCGCAAGGCCGGAATCGAGGCGGTCAAGGCTCATCCCGGCAAGTACTCGAAAGGAGTGCTCTCGACCGTCTGGCACCAGCTCAGCAGGTCCTACTTCCGAGCGCCGCCCTCTCGGCCTGCCGCCGCCACGGCACAGTCGGCCTCTGCACGACGGCCGACGGAGGGCGAGCCGATCCCGTCCGGCCAGAATCTCTGGATCTCGAGGCCCGACAACAGCATCCGCGATGTGTGGACCTCGGGCACGCGCCACCACTTCGTCTTCTCGAAGCCCTCGCAGCGCCCACGCTTCGACGCGATCCAGCGCGAGCTCGACTCCCTCTTCCGGAACCTTCCCAAGACGACCGGCAATGACCAGGTCAGGCTTCGCCTCGACCAGATGTCGCGCTGGTTCCCTCGCTCGATCCTGTGGATCGCGCTCGGGATCGCGGCGCTCCTCTGGCGGAGACCGCGCGGAACCGGGATCCTCGTCGCTCTCGCCTTCGCGGCGCTCATCGTGATCGTGTTCAACGCCCTGGGCCTCTTCGCCGACCAGCGCTTCGCGCTGCCCGTCGCGCCCGCGTTCGTCCTGCTCGGGGTTGCCTCTCTCTTTGCTCCCCGGAAGTTCTTGCGGTGAAGGCCTTCCTCGACGTCGGCGCCCACGAGGGGTCGTCACTTCACTCGGTGCGCGATCCGAAGTACGGCTTCGACCGCATCTACTGCTTCGAGCCTGCGGCCTCGTGCTGGCCTGCGCTCGACGCGGTCACCGACTCGCGGGTGCAGATCTGCCACTTCGGGCTCTGGAACCGAACCACGGAGCGCGAGCTCTACGATCCTGGCAGCCGCGGCGCCAGCATGTTCGAGGACAAGTTCCGCTCGAAGCCGAGCGGCGAGACGGCCCGCTTCGTCCGCGCCTCCGACTGGTTCCGCGACAACCTCGACACGGACGACGAGATCTACGTGAAGCTGAACTGCGAGGGAGCAGAGGCCGACATCGTCGAGGACCTTCTCGGTTCGGGACTGCTCGACCGCGTTCGCTCCGTGATGATCGACCCGGACGTGCGCAAGATCCCCTCACTCGCGTACAGGCATCGGGAGCTCGAAGAGCGGCTCGCGTCGTCGGGGCTCACGAACTACTTCATGGAGGACGAGGTCATGGTGGGAAAGACCCATCGAGACCGCATCCAGAACTGGCTGCGCGTTGCCGGCGCCGAGCAGGAATCTCCTCTCAGGCGAGTCCGACAGCTCCTCTACGTCGTAACGGAGGCGGCGCGTGGACGGCGCGAGCCGCTCAGAGCGACTCTCAACCTCTGACGGAGGAATCCCGGGCCCGCGTGTCGGGCGTTGCGTACCACTTGTGGAACCAGAGCTGGGTCCCGGTCGTCCGCGCACCCGCACGCTGGAACACCCGCTGCGCCGCAACGTTACGACCTTGCGTCACGATCTCCACGGCCGTAGCGCCGACCCCGGCGAACCAGTCGAAGGCAGCCTCGCACAGGGCAGAGCCCAGGCCTCGACCCTGAAACTCCGGGGCGACCGCAATCAGGCCGATACGACCGGCCACGCCACCGTCCTCGTGCTCACAGGTGACGTATCCGGCTGGAACACCATCTGACTCGACGACGATCACCTTGTCTGCGGCCCCTTCGAAACTCGTGGACAACCACCGCGCGTAGAGCTCGGCGCAACGCTCATCGTCGAAGTGTGGATCGTGGAAGAAACGAGTGATGCGGTGGCTGACCCGCGCCAGACGCATGAGGCGCTCGCGATCCTCGGACCGTGCCGGCCGTATCCCGGAGTGACCCGTTCCGCCGCGGCGGCCGATGACATCCGCTGTCATCGTGACCCGCACGTCGGTGAAGAAGAACCCGGCGCCCTCGGCCGCGAGGGTCGCGGTTGGGTCTCCGGCCTCCACGAGGAGAAACACGCAGGCGACGTCGTTTTCACCGCACCACCTGTCGACCGCGCTGATTCGCGCGGGCGTGATCCTGTCTTCCTCGACCCGCGCGATGCGCAGTCCCCAGAACTCCGTGTCCCACGCGAGCAGCCGGCAGGGCGGAGTGCGTCTCCCCTCCTCGACGGCCTGCGCCGCGCCTGTACCCCCCGGCTGACTCATGAGCCGGACCCGATCCTATGCGCTCGCGCAGCCTGTAACTTTGGGGCCCTTGGCCTCGTGCATCGGATGCGGCGACGCAATCACCGACGGCTGGCTCTGTGCGCGCTGCGAGGAGACGGCTCGAGGCCCGGGTTATCTCTCGGTGATACGCAGCGACACGAGGGATGGCTATGACTCTGAGCTGTTCGCGGTCCTCGAACGGCTCGAAGAGCAGAGCTTCTGGTTCCGCGGACGCAACAGCCTGATCCTGTGGGCCCTCCGTACATATTTTCCGGAGGCGCGCGACATGCTGGAGATCGGCTGTGGAACGGGATTCGTGCTGCAGGCCATTGGGCGAGCCCGACCGGATCTCGACATCGCCGGCGCAGAGCTCTTCCCATCAGGCCTCGACATCGCACGGCGGCGGCTCCCCGAGGTCCCGCTCCTCCTGCTCGACGCACGGCACCTGCAGCTCGAAGGGGCCTTCGACGTCGTCGGAGCATTCGACGTGCTCGAGCACGTCGCCGAGGACGACCAGGTGCTCACCGAGATGGCGCGCGCGGTCCGGCCCGGCGGCGGCCTCCTCCTTACCGTCCCCCAGCATCCCCGGCTCTGGAGCGCGGCTGACAGCTTCGCTCATCACGAGCGGCGTTACCGTCGCGCCGAGCTCGTGGCCAAGGTGAAGCGAGCCGGGTTGCGGGTTGTCCGAACGACGTCGTTCGTATCACTCCTGCTGCCGGTTCTCGTAGCATCGCGACTGCGCCGCGCACGCGACCTAGCGACCTACGACCTGGAGCGTGAGCTTCGCCTTCCCCGTCCCGTCGATCGTGCGTTCGACTCCATCCTCCGCACCGAACGCAAGTTGATCGGCCGAGGCCTTTCCTTCCCCATCGGCGGGTCCTTGCTCGTCGTGGCGACCAAGTCGTAACCGCTCGACTAGCTCTGCCGCCCTAGTTCCTCGCGAATCGCGTAGGTCGGAGGGTCGAGAACACGCATGTGCACCCGGGCGAGGTATTCGCCGATGATGCCGAGAGCGAACAGTTGCGCACCCGCGAAGATCGAGATGATCGACGCGAGGAACGTGAATCCGTGGACGATCTGCCCGTACACGAGATAGTTCACGAGCACATAGACCAGCAGCCCCAGGCCAAGGGTCGTGAAGGCAAAACCAACCAGGCTGGCGAGGCGGAGCGGCCTCGTGCTGAAACCCGTCATCATCGTGAGGCCGAGGCTCGCCAACCTCGACGCCGAGTAGCTCGACCGGCCGTGCGCGCGGGCCGACTGGGCGACCGGGATCGATGCGAAACGTCTCGTCGACCAGGAGAGGAGCACGTCGATCGATACGTATGGACCGCTGAACCCGGAGAAACCATCACGAAGCCGAGTCCTGAATGCTCGAAAGCTGGAGAACGTAACGTCGATCCCCATGGCGGCTCGCAGCACGCGCCGCGCGAGATGTGAGATCGATCGGCGGACCAGGCCGGTCGCCCGCCGACCCGCCGTCCCGTAGACGACGTCAGTGCCGTCACGCACCTCGGCCACGAGCTCCGGGATCCGGTCGGGCGGATACTGGAGATCTGCGTCGATCGTCACGGTGATGTCGTGGACGGCGGCGCGGATGCCGGCGAGGAGGGCGTTGTGCTGGCCGTAGTTGCGCATCAGTCGAATCGCCCGCACCGAGCTATCGCCTCGAATCAGGCTGGAGACGGTGGCCCAGGTGCCGTCCTCGCTTCCGTCGTCGACGAAGATCACCTCGTAGGGATCCGGCGAGCCGCCGAGGGAGTCGTGCAGCCGAGCGAGCAGCTCGGCGACAGTCGCCGCACCGTTGTAGACGGGCACGACAACCGACACCCCCGATCGGAGGGACGTAGCAGCACTCACGAAGCCGGCCCGACCGCGTAGACGATGACGGCCTGATTCTCGAACGCGATTCGTCCCAGCCGCCCAAGCCGGCTGGACGCCGTCCCCTGTATCCGGTCGTCAACGAGGTAACGAACGCCGAACCCATGCACGAGCACGCTCAGAGCCTTCCCATCGGCGTGCTGAAAGACCGCATTGTTGAGGCGGAAGCGTTCGGGGAACGGGACTTTGCGGCCTTCGCGGGCACTGTTGTTGACCGTGTTCCATGCCGTTGCGGTCGATATCCAGCCCTCGAGAAAGACGCGTCGTTCAGCGAAGGCCGCGTAGTCGAAGTAGGTCGCCTGCCTGTAGCGCCCGGTCCCGTCGTAGTAGTTGTTGACGGCGAGCACTTCGTCGTCGCTCGTGTGCGAACGGATCCAACTCAAGCCTTCGTAGAGACCACGATTGAGCCCCGTTGACGACTGTCTGTAGAACGGAGTACCGGCCTGAAGATGGTCGATCGCGTCGGGACCGTAGTCGAGAGGGACGTCGAGCGCGCCGACGGTCACGGCAGCCGCCACGAGGAAGAGAGCGAGCTCCCGTCTCCGGACACCGCGTGAGAGTGCCGTGGCGAGGGCGGCTCCTCCGAGCAGGGCAGCGACGAAGACGTAGCCCTCCGTTGCACGGGTCACGCTCCCGCCGAGCCACCTGACGAGCAGGAGAGTGAACGCCCCGGCGATGACCAGTGCGGAGACCCGACCGTTCGCGCGTCCCGAGGGAGACGACCAGCGCCAGAGGGCGACGAAGGCGCTTCCGAGCGCGAGCGCGACGACGAATACGGAGGCAATCCCGTGAACGGTGGCGACGGCGTAGACGAGCAGTACGATGAGCGCGGCAGTCGCGTAGGCAGTCGCCGCGGTTGCGCGCACGACTGCCCGAGTCGGCCACACTGCAGAGAGTAGAACGATTCCCTCCGCGGACAGCAGGGCCGCAGCCACGAGCCCGTAATGCGTGAAGAAGAGTTGGCTGTTGCCGGGCTGGTGAAGAAAGTAGAAGGGGCCGAGCCCGACTATGAACAGCGCGAGCAACAGAATGCGCCGCTCGGTCAAGTGCCGCCGAAGCGCGATCAGGACGGGCAAGCCTGCGAGCTGGGCGCCGAAGAGACCGAGCGTTCCGAGGACGACCCCGAGCGGCCAGCCGATTCCGTTCCCGATGGAGTTGCGCAAATCGGTGATCCAACCCATCGCGCCGATCGAACCGAGCGGATCCCAGCCGAGCCCGAGCGCCGAGTGACGGTAGATGGCCAGGTAGTACACGAGGAAGGCAACACTCACGGTCGCCAGCGCCATGAGCCCGTTCTGGCCGACGTTGCGAGCCCTCGCCCAGCGCAGCCCGAGGAGAAGCACCAGCGCGCCGAGGAGAACAGAGAGGATCGTCGCTTTCGCTCCACCGCACCCGATGAGGAAGAGCGCGATGAGCACCCAGCGCTTCCAGCCCGCGCGAACGCTCTCGTTGCTATCCAGCCGCTCGACGATCAGCGTCACCGCGGGAACGAAGAAGACGAGCCCGAGCAGGAACGTCGGACTGAACCAGATGCCGATGAAGAAGAAGCCGAGGAACGGATACGAGTTCCAGGGCTGGACATCCGCCTCGCCGACGAGGAGGAGAAGACCGGCGGCGACCGCTCCGACCCACGCTCGGCCGGTGAACGCCCGCCCCGCGAGTACGACCTGCGCGAGGAAGAGCAGCATGAGTGGAACGAGAGTCAGCCGCAGGAGCAGAAGAGGAAGCGGGAGTCCGGTGACCGTGCTCGTCGCCGCCAGATCCAGATGCGCCCAGACGTGGTAGTAGAGCGCGGTTCCCGAGACGTTCGGATCTGTCATCGGCCAGTGGTGCAAGGCCTCCGCTGCGAGGGCGAGGTGGTACGGGATGTCGCTGAAGTAGGTCACCTTCGTGATTCGCCACGGGAGTGGTGCCGTGGCGAAGTACGAGATCGCGATGTAGGCGAGCGACACCACGCCGACGACGGCCGTGGCCAGCGCCGGACCCACCCCGTCGCCGGCCCGTCGCCCGATCCCTTGCCGAAGCCCGATCGCCAGGAGCGGCGCCAGCGCCAGTGGATAGAAGGAGAAGAGGCCGCGCACGCCGAGTGCAGAGGCAAGGATGTACGCACCAATCTCGAGGACGTAGCCGAGCGCCCAGCCGAACACCAGCGCTCTGGCGGCCGAATCTTCCGGCGCGAGCACGCGGTAGAGCAGCCAGCCAGGGATCACGACGAAGCCGAGCTGGTAGCCGAGGAAGACGCCGATGTCTCGGAGCCCGACGTCGCCGAGGAGCCAGACGGCTACGGCGGCGCCGACGACCAGCATGACCGGCGCCACGGGCGCGATGCGTGCGCCTGCGAACGAAAACACAAGCGGGGACTCGCGTTCGGACGCTGGCAGGGCCCGGCCTTTGACCCCCGGCGGCACGGGCCGAGTGTACGCCGCTGCCGTGGGCGGTTCGCCTAGAGGCCGGAGACCATCGCGTCGGCAACGCGGTCGGCCGCATGGCCGTCGACGTCGCCCACGACCTCGCGCGCGACTCGTGCCCGTTCCGGCGCCAGCTCGGCGGGATTCGCCAGCGCACGGCCGATACCAGCCGTGACCTCCTCGAACGTGTGAGCGCGGTAGAAGGCCTCGGACTCGATCAGGGACCTGTAGTGCTCGCCGCTGACGTTCTTCAACGCCCAGCTCTCGCCGCCGGGAGCGCCCTCGTCGTAGAGGACGCAGACCGCAGGCCGGTCGTTGACGAGCGCGTCGAGCAGGATCGTCCCGGCGTTGGCGACCACGCAGTCGCCGTGCTCGAGGAGGACGGCGAGCGTCTCGAGATCGGTGAAGCTCGGCTCCTGCACGGCAACGCCGTCGCGCCCGAGCGCGAAGCCGAACCGCTCACGCCAATCCCGATCTCGCGGGTGCGGGCGGAAGAGGAGCGAGAAGCGGGACGCAGCGTCCTGCTCCCACCAGCGGACCAGCCGTTCCACGAACTGGGACTCGAACGGGGCATTGGTCGGCGTGTTGCCCATCACCAGCACGGTCGGCCGCCCGGGATCGAGACCCAGGCCAGCGAGCACCTGGTCGAAGTCGGCGCGGGGACGGCGGCGGTGGAAGACGTCGGTCTGCGGCCACCCGGTGACGACGATCCGCTCGTCGCCGATCCCGTG
Organism: Gaiellaceae bacterium; assembly: GCA_036377995.1. Lineage (GTDB taxonomy): Bacteria > Actinomycetota > Thermoleophilia > Gaiellales > Gaiellaceae > 3-1-20CM-4-69-9. The sequence continues at coordinate 2,242 of DASUXI010000274.1, read as the reverse complement.
GTAGCGGACGAGGTCGTCCCGCATGACCTCGTTCTGGACGATGTACCGCCTCAGGCCCGGAGCGACGATCCCCTTGCCGACGGTGTGGTCCCAGCTGGCGATGTGCCCTACGACGGGCAGCGCGAGCCGGCGGCTCCCGACGATGAAGGGCACGACCGCGTGCATCTGGATGTTCGCAAGTAGGACCCCCGGCCGCTCCGCCTCGAGCCGCCGCCCGAGGGCGGGCGGGACGTGCCGGAGACGTCCGTAGTGCCACCGCATCATCGGCGGGTCGAGGAACCCCCATCCCGGCAGCGGGCCCGCGAGGGTCGGGTCGAGGAACCAGTTCTGGTGGCCGGGCTCGAGGCGCTCGCGATTGAAGCCGTGACGGACGCTCTGCCGGAGCGAGAGGGGATAGAAGCCGATCCTGCGATCGAGCCAGCCGTCGACGCGCCGCAGCGCCGCCCGGTGAAGCGGTAGACGGCCGGGGACGAGCTCGTCCGGGCCGGTCGTCTTCAGGCCGGCCGCGCGCTCGCGCCAGGCATCGGCGTGCTCGCCTCGATCGAGCAGAAAGAGCTCGAGCCGGTCGCCCAGCCTGGACCGGAGCTTCTCGACGATGCCCGTGTCGAAGAAGAGCCGCGACGAGAACGGATCCGGAAGCACGAGCCAGACCGGCGTCAAGGCATCCTCACCGGGTCAGGAGGAGATCGCAGTGCTCTGTCGGAATCGAGTCGACTTTCTCCGGCTCACTGAGCTCGCTCGGAAACAGGGCGTCCAGCGTGTAGCCGGTGCGCAGGCGCTTCGCCTCGAACCCCTGGCGGCGGCAGAAGCCCTCGACGTAGCCGGGGATCTCGGGCAGCCACTTCGGGCTCAGCTCGACGAAGACCGCCAGCCGTGTCGCACGCTCGAGGATGGGGGCGAGCCCCTCGAGCACGTCGACCTCGTACCCCTCGACGTCGATCTTGACGACGCGGATCCGTGGCCAGTCGGCTTCGGGGATGTTGTCGGCGAGCGGCCTGACCTCGACCTCGACGGCCGGCTGGCCGCCACGGCGCGCAGCGAGGAGCGGGCTCAGGGTCGCGCCGCCGGTGTTCGTGCCGGGGCCCTCGTGCAGCTCGGCCCGCGTCGCGGTTGCGCCGACGGCCACCTGGAGCGCGGTCACGTTCGCAACGCCGTTGCGCGCGAGATTGGACGAGAGCGCTCGGTAATTCACGGGCGAGGGCTCGAACGCATAGACGTGGCCCTCAGGCCCCACGAGGCGCGAGGCGAGCAACGTGTAGTAGCCGATGTGCCCGCCGACGTCGACGCAAACGTCTCCCGGCGCGAGTTGCCGGCCGAACGCGGCGGTCACGTTCGGTTCCCACACGCCCGAGATCGCGAGCACGCGGCCGACTGAGTCGTCCGTCCGCACGAGCATCCGGCTTCCTCCCGCGACCGAGACCTCGGCCTCGGCCCTCAGGCGCTTCGCGAGCGGCCACGAGAAGGAGCGGTAGAGCCTCGAACGGGGACCTCCGGGGAGCAGCGCCGGCAGGCGGAGGATCGCCGTCGCGAGCCGCGGCCGGCGGCCGAGCCGGTCCGAAGCCGCCGCAAAGAGGTGAGAATCGCTCACGCCGTCGGCGCGTGCGACGTCGACCGCAGCGCCGACCGGATGCGCAGCGCCAGCGAGGCGCCGTCGAGCCCGTGGAAGCGAAGCGCCTCGACCGGAGTCCCGCAGGCGGGCCAGCCGTCGACGCCGAACACCGTGACCGCCCGCCCGTCGAGCGCTCGCCTGATGCAGTCCCCGAGGGCGCCGACGGGAGCGTGATCCTCGACCACGAACACGCGGTCGAACGGCTCCGCCACCTCGGCGAGCCACGGTGCGTCCACGCGGTTCAGCCAGGGCATCGCGATCACGCTCGCGTCGAGGCTCTCGGCGGCGATCAGCGTCTCGTGGAGCATCACGGGGCCGTAGGCGAAGAGCACCGCCTCGGAGCCGTCCCGCAGCACCTTTCCGCGTCCCGGCGAGACCGCCATTGACGGCAACACGATCCGACGTGGAGACGGGCCGATCGCGAGCCGAACGGCGACGTTCCCCTCGGCCTCCTCGACCGCCCAGCGCATCAGCGAGCGCGTCTCGTCCGCATTCGCCGGCTGCACGACCGTCATCCCCGGAAGGGCGGCGAGCAGCGAGACATCCCGGATGCTCTGGTGCGATTTCCCGGGGCCCGCCGGGACGAGGCCCCCGTAGTGCAGCGCGTAGACGACCTTCGTCCCTTCGCTCGCC
>DASUXI010000273.1:0-5341 GCA_036377995.1 Gaiellaceae bacterium | reverse complement strand
TCCCTCTTTGCTGCAACAGCTTCATCACGTACCTCCGCGCTCGGGTCTGCAGACCTGAACGGATCCAAACGCCGGCCGGTTACGCGGAGCCGGCGGCGAGTTGACTCGGCGGAGCCGGCCGGCGACGCCGAGGCGGCTGTGTGGGGCGGGTCGTCGACCCGCCCCACTTCGAACGCTGCTGCCGTCTAGCGGGCAACGGTGACCTGGCCGCGGACCTCCCCGGCCGGGTTCTTCGCCGCGTGCACGTTGACGTACGCCTTGTGGCCTTTCATGGCCTTGATCTGCGTCGCGGTCACGGTCGCAGTCCCGCTGACCGGCGACGTGCACGGAGTACAGAGCGGGACGGTCACGGGACCGCTCTTGCCCTTCACACCCGTGTGGATGTGCGCCTGTGTCGCGGAGCCCGACAAGTGGGCGAACGTGAGCCGCCACTTGAGGCTCGTCCCCGTGAGCGTGGCCGTGAACCGGCCTGAAGCGCCGGCCTTCGTCCCCTTCGGGTGAGGCACTTCCTGGCCGACGTTGAGCGCGGCCTTGAACTTCGTCGTCGCCTGCCCGGTCGCGCCGGCGAAGCCCACGAGCCCGAGAGCGGTGAGGACGACGCCGAGGAAGAGGACCAGCTTGATGCGTTGCATTGTTGGCTCCTTTCGTTGGGGAACTCACCCATGCATTCGCACCGGGCGGACTCATGGTCCGCGCACTCCTTTTGTGACGTGTGGTGGATACGTTGTGCCTCTGTTAAGCCGGCGGGAAACCCGGTCAGAGGCCGTACTCGTCGCGCCGGCGCACCCACGATTGGGGTGGCCCAGGATCCTCGTCGCGGCCTTTCGGGACGAGGTCGAGGTAGTTGTAGGCGGCGTTCAGCATGTCGATCCCGCGCGCATACGCCGAGTACGTGTGGAACACCTTGCCACCCTCGTCTTCCTTGAAGACGCTCACGCCCTCGCGGTCGGGGCCGAGGCCGCTGCGGGCCGAGTAGTTGTAGACACCCCCGGTCTCCCGCTCCTCGGGTGTGAACGAGACGCCGAAGTCGAAGTTGAAGTCGTTCTCCGCAGACGAGAGCCAGTCGAAGCTCCAGCCCATCCGCTTCCTATACGCGGCAAGGCGCTCGTAGGGCGCTCGAGACACGGCGACCATCGATACGTCACGCGCGTTCAGGTGGACGATGTTCCTGTCGAAGTTGTCGGCCCAGAACGAACAGCTCTTGCATCCCTGCTCGTCATCGGGCCCGAACATGAAGTGGTAGACGATCAGCTGGCTGCGGCCGTCGAAAAGCTCCGACAGCGTCTGCCTTCCGCTCTCGCCGTCGAAGATGTACTCCTTCTCCACCGCTTCCCACGGCAGCTCACGCCGCTTGCGGCTCAACTCGTCGCGCAGACGCGTGAACTCCTTCTCGTCGTCGAGGAGCGCCGTGCGCGCCTTCAGCCAGTCTTCGTGGTCGACGACAGCGTGATGGTCAGTCAAGGAACCTCCTTAGTAGCTCGATCCGGCCCGGCCAGCCGTCCCTGATCAGGCCACCGGCCAACGGGTCGATCTCGCCTTCGTGTGTAAGTCGCAGATGCGTGTTCTCGCCTTCGGGGTGGAGCTCGAACGTGACCGTCGTCGGCGCGCTGCCGTCTTCGATCGACCAGGCCCAGACCATCCTCCGCGGCGGCTCGAGCTCGATCACCTCGGCGTCGACCCACCCGCTCGCAGCCAGTCTCTGCGTCTTCATCCTGAACCTTGATCCGACTCTGGGCTCGAAGTCGCTCGTCGCCATGAGCCAGTCCGAGATGGACGCCGCCTCCGTCAGCGCGCTCCACACGACTTCGACCGGATGCGGCAGCACCACGTCGTGCACCAGATCGAGCTTCACCGCTCGTCCAGTCGTCGCCGCAGGCGCTCGATCCGCTCCTGCCAGAAGCGCTCGTATTCCGACGTCCAGTCGTGCACGACTCTGAGCGGCGCGGCCTCCAGCCGGTAGATGCGCTGTCTCCCCTCGGGCCGGCGTGAGACGACGCCCGCGTCGAACAGCACCTGGAGGTGCTGCGAGACGAGGGAGTACGACAGCTCGGTCTCGGCAACCAGGGCGCCGACGGCCTGTTCGCCGGCGCGAAGCACGTCCAGCAGCACTCTTCGGTTTCCCTCGGAGATCGCATGGAACGCATCCGAGCTCGCAGCGGCACGGGACACCTTCGCGATGTTATTCAACCAATCGCTTTAACGTCAAGCCGAAGCTGCCTTCGGGGGTCGCCGACTTCCCGCAGCCGGGATCCGTGCGCGCGCGGATGACGGCGACCACGACCGGGCGTACGGTGCTGACGAGGAGGCGAGTGGAGTTGATCAGCAAGCGCGCGATCTTGCTCGGTATCGCGGCGCTGCTCTCGGTTTCCGCGTTGCTGGCTGTCGGGATCCTCCTCTTCGGCCATTTCGGCCCGACGGAAGGGCGGATTCTCGCGACGACCGGACTGCTCGCCGCGTACGCCCTCCTGGCACTCCCGGCCGCGATTCTCGTGGAACAGGGGCGTCAAGCCGCTCTCGCGGCTGGATTGGCCACCCTCAGCGGAACCGGCGCCGTCCTCGCCCTCGTCTCTGTCTGGTGGGGCTCCGAGCCTCCTGTCGGGCTCGGCAAGGCCGTCGGGACCGTCACGGCCTTCGCGGTCGGCGCCACTCAGACGGCGGCACTCTCTGCTCGACGGCCGCAACAGGATGCAACAGCGGTTCGTCGCCTGTTCGGACTGTCGATCGTTCTCGCCGCCATCGTCACCGTGATGTTCGCCGTGCTCATCTGGTCCGAGCCCAACGGGGAAGCGTATGGCCGGTTGCTCGCCGCGCTCGTCGTGCTCGACGTGCTCGTCGTCGCGCTTCAGCCGATCCTCGCCAGAGCCCGACCCGCACTTCCCGTGCACCATCTCCGGATCGCGTTCGAGAGCGGCGAGTCCGTGGTGATGGACGTGCCGGCAGCGGATCTGGCCACCGCCGCCGCCCAGGCGATTCGCCGGCTCGAGCGGGAGGGGAGACCGCCCGTCACGCTCGCCTTTACGCCGGCTGAAGTTCAGGCAGCGCGCGCGGAGCCCGAGGCGGCACGGTCGGTCGGGCCCGCGGCTCGAGGATTCGCAGGAACCCGAGCCACAGGACGGGTGCGAGCGCGATCACCGCGACGATCGTCCCGTTGAGGCCCACTAGATCCGTCCCGGCGTAGAGCGCATGCAGCAATGCGAGCCCGAATGCGGCGAAGCTCGCATAGTGCAGCAGCCGCCAAGCACGTACGCCCATTCGGCGGCGCGCACGGAACGAGGCCGCGAGCATCAGCGACAACCATCCCGCCACCACGCCCATGGCGACGGTGCCGGCGTGCCAAGGGGCCGCAAACGGCACGAGCACAGCGGGCAATCCGAAATGCATGAGCGGATCGAGCAGCAACGCACCCGCGTGGAGGACGAGCATGGACAAGCCTGTCCAGACCAGCGTGCGATGCCAGCCCAGTAGTGACTTCTGGCGGCGCACGCCGAGGATCCGAGTGCTCATTGCGAGCCCGAGCCAGGTGGAGAGAGTCAGTAGCGCAAGGGCGACGAGCCCCGCGGCGCGCGCGACCATCCAGGCGACCGGAAGATGGGCTGCAAGCATCAGGCGGCGAGCTCGAGCCGAACCTGCGGCGCGACCGGTAGTGGACCAAGCTGGACCGGCTGTCCCTCGTGAGGCACGAAGAGGGCGGAGATCGCGGCCCGGGCTTCGACGTGTGCGCGCGCATCGTCGAGCGAGCTGATCGCGAGCGCGGTCGCGTGGACTTCGGCCTCGGTCGCGTCAGGCGCGACGACCGTCACCGCGAGCGGTCCCCGACTCGCGGGAGCGCCCGTCGCGGGGTCGACGAGATGGTGCAGGGACCGATCGGGCCCGAACCTGCGGCGGTCGCGCCCGGACGTCGCGACCCCGGCATCCCGAATTCGCAGCGTCGTCAGGGTCCTCCCCGGCGTGCGGGGATCGGCCACTGCGATCCGCCATGCAGACCCGTCGGCGGGAGCGCCGAAGAATGCGATGTCTCCCCCGAGATCGACATAGCCACCCGTGAGCTCGGGCCATGCGCGCCGCATCGCAGCGAGCGCGAGCTCGGCCGAGAATCCCTTGCCGATGCCGCCGAGGTCGACGGCGGCACCGGCTTCGACGCGGGCGCGGCCACGATCCGAATCGACGAAGACCCGCGCACCGGGGCGCCAACCTTGGACGCTTTGCGGCGGGCGCGGCTCGACCTCGTCGAACGTGCGGTCGTAACCCGCGGCGACGAGCGCCGGCAGGATCGTCGGATCGAACCTGCCGCTCGTCGCACGGCGCGCGCGGAGTGACGCCTCGAGCGCCGAGAGCACGCGGGAGTCGACCTCGACCCACTCTCCTGCCGCGGCGTTCAGCCGCGACAGATCTGAACGCGTGTTGAAGCGGGTCAGGACGCGCTCGCACTCCGCGACCTCCGTGCGGCTCGCCGCGAGTGCGCGAAGCGCATTCGCCCGTTCCGACTGCCGGGCATAGACGGCGACCGCGCACGACGTGCCCATCGCGGTGAACTCCTGGCGCTCGAGGCGGAGCGTCACCGGTCGCCACCACCTGCGGGCACGAGGACGGTCTTGCCGCCCGGGCCGACCGCCGAGACGAGCTGTGTCTGGCCGCCGGGCGACGTCTGGGTCGTAGCGTGCGCCGGCCGGACGAGAACCGTGCGCTGGCCGCCTCCGGGCAGCTTCACGACTACGGCCGTCGGCTGTGACGCCGTCGCCGCTATCCCGTTCGGGTGCGTCCGCGCGATCGCGAAGACGAGCGCAACCAGCGCGGCGAGTGCGAAAACGGCGGCGAGGAGACGTCGTTTCGTCTGATCCGAGTTCGTGTTCATGAGACGAGGTCTACACCGGGCGCGGTAAACGGCGGGCCAAGGAATCCCCAAGATTCCTGCAAGCCTCGCGTCTGGAAGCGGTGACTCTGCGTTTACCGAAGGCGATGTCAATCCTTGCCACGCGACGCCGCTCGCCCCCACGAGCAAACATATGCCGATTTGCAGGTTCTTTCTATGGGCGGGCGTGGGTCACCGAGCGGATCGGGCGCGCCGCTCGACAAGCGAGGCGTTGAGCACAGCGGACGCCACTGTCAGCCGGCCGACGAGGACAAGCCCGAAGAGCAACGCGGCCGCGATACCGAGTGCGCCGTGTGTGTCGGCGTGATTTTCGACCAGCCGCGTCGTGATGTGAGGTAGACGAGCAGCGCCGCGACTCCACCAAGCTGATCGTGCCGGCGGATCCACCCGACGATCTCGACGGCCGTGAAGTTGAGCATCAGGGCAAGGATGAATAGGCGGACTCCCCTGGCCGAGATGCGAGCACGTCGG
>DASUXI010000272.1:0-3480 GCA_036377995.1 Gaiellaceae bacterium | reverse complement strand
AGGGTGCCGAGGTTCGCCGGCAGTACGCCGTTGAGCGCCACGGACGCCGCGTAGCAGGCGAGGATGTCGAGCCAGCGCACCCGGTCGGGGAAGGCGAAGCGGAGGATCGAGTACCACGCGAAAGCCGTCAGGGTCGTCTGGACGGTCTTGAGCGCCACGCCCGCGACGATGTAGCCGAACGAGATCTCGGTGATCGTGTCCCAGAGGTCCTCGAACCAGCCGCTGATGTTCCAGCCGAGGAGCTGCGAGGCCGCCCCCATGACGACGACGACGGCGGCGCCGACGAGCACCCGCCGCCCGCGGAAGTGTCGCTTCGGTGCGGAGTCGACGGTCGGTGCGGCGGTGCTCATCACGTCCGGACTCTGGCGGTCGACAGTGCCTCGCTCACGAGCCCAGCGTCGCTACTGAGACCTGCGGGCGCATCATCCGGATCGGATTATCCCCGAAGCTCGCGGTGGGCACGAAGCTCCCTCGGGTCCATCCGGACGGGACGCCGATTGGCCGGTGGCGGTGCACGCTCGAGACATGCTCATCTGCCTTGCGATTGCGCTCCTCCTGCTGCCTCCGTCGCCCTACGGCCCCGGCTCCGGATCATCCGCATGGGACGATGCCGCACGGCCCCCTTGGGCGCGAAGCTCCAGGCAATGGAGGTTCATTCGAGCAGGGAGGTTCAGTGTGATCGTTGCGAGTAGCTACCCGTTTCTCGACGTGATGTGGACGATGATCGTCTTCTTCGCGTGGGTGATCTGGTTCTGGATGCTGATCACCGTGCTGTCGGATGTCTTCCGCCGGCACGACATCTCCGGCTGGGGGAAGGCCGGCTGGACCATCTTCGTGATCTTCCTGCCGTTCATCGGCGTCCTCAGCTACCTGATCGCCCAGAGCGGGGGGATGGCCGATCGGAGCACGCAAGCGGCCCAGACGAGTCAGGCGCAGACCGACGAGTACATCCGGTCGGTCGCCGCGCAGAGCGATCCCGCCGAGCAGATCGCGAGGGCGAAGGAGCTTCTCGACAGCGGCGCGATCAGCGCCACGGAGTACGACGCCCTCAAGCAGAAGGCTCTTGGAACCTGAGCCTCGGGGCGAGAGCGCTACACGCGGAGAACGCTGCCAGGGAGATCGGCCGAGCGACGAGCCAGCACGCGAAGACCGGCAACTGCAGCAGAACGGTGAGCGGCCCGAGCCGCTCACCGGCGTGCGCAAGGACGCGGAAGTCGGCGGCGAAGCGCGCGGCCAGGCGGCCGCTCCCCAGCAGCACCAGGTAGCTCAGCCGGTATGTAAAGCGGGAAATCATGGGCGGACACCTGCCCGACCCGGGCGGAGACAGGGGCGGGAGTGTTGATGTCTGTATCGGTGCCCAACCGGCCCGCCTTGAAAACTTCTCGGGTAGACGAGATGTCGGAACCGTCGGAGCGTGTCGTTCATTCACGGGAGTGTCAGGCGTCACACCTGAGTCGGACGCGAGTTAGCCTAGAAGCGATGGTTGTTCGACTGCCGGGACTGGCATGAGCGACCCGACGCGGGACGTGACGCGGCTGCCGGACCTGCTGCACGGCCCTTCCCACACGGGGCCGATCCGGGAGCACCGACCCGTTTATGTCGATCTGTTGCCGCCGTGCAATGCCGGCTGCCCGGCGGGTGAGAACATCCAGGCGTGGCTCTCGCACACCGAGGCGGGCCGGCACGAGGAGGCGTGGCGTCAGCTCGTCGCCGACAACCCGCTGCCGGCGGTCCACGGTCGGGTCTGCTATCACCCATGCGAGAGCGTCTGCAACCGGGCTGACCTCGACAGCGCCGTCTCGATCCATTCGGTCGAGCGGTTCCTCGGCGACCTGGCGCTGGAGCAGGGATGGCTCTTCGACCCTCCCCCGAGCCGCAGCGGCAAGCGGGTGCTCGTGATCGGTGCGGGACCGTGCGGTCTGTCGGCCGCCTACCATCTGAGCCGGCTCGGCCACGAGGTGGAGATCCGGGACTCTGGCGAGGAGACGGGCGGGATGATGCGCTACGGGATCCCGGCCTACCGGCTGCCCCGCGAAGTACTGACCGGCGAGCTCGAGCGGATCGCGGCGATGGGCGTGCGCGTGACCTGCAGCCACAAGGTCGAGGACTTGGTCGCCGAGCGCGAGGAGGGCGGTTTCGACGCGGTCTTCGTGGCGGTCGGCGCGCACCTCTCCAAGCGGGTCGACATCCCGGCCCGCGACGCCGGCCGGATCGTCGACGCGGTGTCGTTCCTGCGCAGTGTCGCCTCCGGAGAGAAGCCGGTGATCGGCCGGCGCGTGGCCGTCTACGGCGGCGGCAACACGGCGATGGACGCCGCCCGGGTCGCCCGCCGGATGGGCGCGGACGAGGCGCTGATCGTCTACCGGCGCACCCGAGAGCAGATGCCCGCCCATCTCGACGAGGCGGAGGACGCCGAGCGGGAGGGGGTGCGAATCCACTGGCTGCGCACGATCGCGACGTTCGACGGTCCGGAGCTGCAGGTCGAGGCGATGGAGCTCGACGAGTCCGGCTACCCGCAGCCAACCGGCCGGTTCGAGACCCTCGCCGCGGATACGGTGATCCTGGCGCTCGGCCAGGAGTCCGACACCGCCTTCCTCCGCCGCGTGCCGGGTGTGGAGTTCGAGCGCGACGGCAGCGTGCAGGTGTCGCCGTCGCTCCAGACCGGCAGCCCCGGCCTGTTCGCGGGCGGCGACATGGTGCCGAGCGAGCAAACGGTGACCGTCGGCGTCGGCCACGGCAAGAAGGCGGCCCGTCACATCGACGCCTGGCTGCGCGGCGCCGCTGCTGTGAGCGCGCCCAAGCACGAGCTGGCGAGCTTCGACAAGCTCCATCTCTGGTACTTCGGCGACAATCCCCGCCGGCAGCAACCCGAGCTCGCGGCCGAGGAGCGCGTCGCGGACTTCGCCGAGGTGGTCGGCGGCCTCTCCGCCGAAGAGGCGCTCTACGAGGCGGGCCGGTGCCTGTCGTGTGGAAACTGCTTCGAGTGCGACGGTTGCCTGGGCGCCTGTCCGGAGGACGCGGTGATCAAGCTCGGTGAGGGGCTCCGCTACCGGTTCGACTACGACCGCTGTACCGGCTGCGGCGTCTGCTTCGAGCAGTGCCCGGTGCACGCGATCGAGATGATCGCGGAGCCCGGCCGCTGATGCGCGCGACGGTCGACGGCAACGAAGCCGCGGCATCGGTCGCCTACCGGCTGAACGAGGTCTGCTGCATCTATCCGATCACGCCCTCCTCGCCTATGGCCGAGCTGGCGGACGAGTGGGCCAGCCAGGGGCGGACGAACGTGTGGGGCAGCGTGCCCGCGGTCGTCGAGATGCAGAGCGAGGGCGGGGCCGCCGGCGCATTACACGGTGCGCTGCAGAGCGGCGCGCTGGCGACGACGTTCACCGCTTCGCAGGGGCTGCTGCTGATGATCCCGAACATGTACAAGATCGCCGGCGAGCTGACGCCGGCGGTGCTGCACGTGGCCGCCCGATCGCT
>DASUXI010000271.1:0-5406 GCA_036377995.1 Gaiellaceae bacterium | reverse complement strand
ATCCTTGCCCACCGTGCATCGAAGGCACCGCGGTCGTCGGGATCGGCGGGGGTAAAGGCCGCCATCCGAATCGCCTCACGATCCGTCCAGTGCTCGAACAGCACATCCAGATCCCGATCCTCGAGCTCGCGAAGGACAATGTGCGGCGACCCGTCCCCCACGACCGGCGACCCTAGCAAGGACCCTTCAAGCGGGTTGCGCAAGAGAATGACGAACCACCGAAGACTCATCGCTGCTCCGGCCGATCCAGGCTCCCTCCTCAGCGGACATTCGCGAACACTGGGCAGGACTCGGTCTTGACGCTCGGCGCTATTCCTCTTGCTCGTAACGCTCACGCGCCCGAAGCGCCGCAGCCTCGGGCGTGTCGCCGCCTGCCGCCGCCTCTATGCTCGCGGTCGTGTCGAGTCGCGCCAAAGTCGAGTCTTTCTGGGCCGCGATGCAGGAGAATGACTGGGCCCGTGCAGCCGGACACCTCACCCCGGACTGCGTGATCGACTGGCCGTGTTCGGGCGAGCGCATCGTCGGGCGAGAAAACTTCGCAGCGATTCAGGCGCAGTACCCGACGAACACCGGCCGCTGGAGCTTCGATGTGCACCGGATCGTCGCCGAGGAAGACATCGTGGTGAGCGAGGTGACGGTCACTGACGAAGAGCAAACTGCCCGCGTCGTTGCTTTCTCAATTCTCGACGGATCGCAGATTGCGCACCAGATCGAGTACTGGCTAATGGCGTACGACCCGCAGCCTGGTCGCGAGGACTTGACGCAGCGCATCGCTCGTATCCCTTGAAGACCTAAGTGGCTGCGACAGCGAGTGCGGCCCAGTCGAGACCGAGCAACCCCAGACCTAGCCTCGCCGTCCGCGGCACCCGCGGCAGATTCAAGAATCGTCCTCGTTGATCCGGGCCGAGCGCCTCCGGACGGCTACTACGCGTCAGTCAATTCCCCTGTTCCCAGACCGAAGAGCCGCCATTCGCCGGGGATCCCTTTGAGTTGGTGCGCGCCGCGTTCGATGAACTGGATGCCTGATCCAGCGACCAGATCTTTGACCGTGCTCGAGACGAGCACCTCGCCCGCGTTCGCGAGCGCGGCCACGCGTGCACCGGTGTGCACAGCGATTCCGGCAACCTTTCCGTCCGCGATCTCGCACTCGCCTGTGTGCAGCCCTGCGCGGACGGCTAGGCCGAATTCGCGTACCCCGTCGACGATCGAGGAAGCGCAGCGGATTGCCCGCGCAGGACCGTCGAAAGTCGCCAGGAAGCCATCCCCTGCGCTGTCGACCTCGCGGCCGCGGAATCGGAGTAGCTCACGGCGGACGAGCGCGTTGTGCTGCTCGAGCAGATCGCGCCAGCGCCGGTCACCGAGCTCGAGCGCGCGAGTGGTTGAATCGACGATGTCGGTGAAGAGGACGGTCGCAAGCATGCGCTCCGGCTCGGCCTCCTCCCATCCGCCGGTCTCCCAGACCTCGCGAAGAAAGCTCTCGATCTCGCGCTGGATCCGATCGGCCGGGGTGCCGCCGAGCGCGAGATGACCGGTCTCAGGAATCTCGACGAAGCGCGCCCTCGGGAGGCGTTGCGCTGTGTATCTGCCGACCTCCACTGGAACGATCTGATCCTCGCTTCCGTGCATGACGAGCACGGGCACGCGAACCGTGGGGAGGACGTCGCGGATGTCGATCTCCCTGTTCATCGAGTAGAGCGCTGCGAGCATCCCGGGACTGGCTCCGTAACGAAGGAGCTGAATGTATGCCTCTACCTCGTCCTCGGTCCGCATACCGAAACCGCGAACGACTGCGCGCGCCTCATCCCGCTCCGCGTAGACCCGCAGCGCACGGTTCATTTCGCGCTCGTAGGCATCCGCACTTCGGCCCCACGGGAAGTCCGGTGCCCACAGCGTCCGGGGCGAGCAGCTTCGGACGACGAGCGCCGCGACCCGCTCCGGATACGTCGCGGCGAACAAGATGCTCATCGCCGCGCCCTCCGACAGCCCGTAGAACGCAGCGCGCCGAGAGCTGGCCGCATCCATCACGGCACGAACATCGTCCATCCGCGTCTCGAGGCTTGGAGCACCGCTGACCGGATCAGACATTCCGGTTCCCCGCTTGTCGAATCGGATCAACCGTGCAACCGACCCCAGGTTGGTCAGGAAGTCGCCGAACCCCGGCAGCTTCCACTGCAGCTCCATGTGTGTGACGAAACCCGGTACGAAGACGAGATCAAACGGCCCGTCTCCCGTCACCTGGTAGGCGATATGGACGTCGCCGCTCAGCGCATACCGCGTCTCTGCTTCCACCCCCGACATTCTCGCGCACCGGCGAGAGACAGCCTTGTGCCGCGGGAGTCGCCGGCTACTCGCTGCCACGGCCTGCGATGCTTTCGCCGTTCGCCGATGCGGAAAGGAGACGGCGCGTGGAACGGTTTAGGTTCGGTTCCGATGTGGCGTTCGCGCCCCGCGAGGACTTGCTCGATGGCGTGACGGTCGCGCCATTGTTACGTTCGATTTCCCAAGGCTCGCCTTTCCAGGCCGGAGTGTTTCGCGTGGCTCCAGGTGGGCGAATCGCTCGCCACCCAGCGAGCTATCCGCAGATTCTGGCCGTCCTGGAGGGGTACGGGACGGTGAGCGGCGCGAGCGGCGTCGACGAACCGATCGAGGCAGGTGAAGCAGTTTTCTGGCAGGCGGGCGAAGAGCATGAGACGAAGACGGCAGAGGGGCTCATGGCGCTGATCATCGAGGGTGATGGGCTCGAAGTGTTCCGCAGGCCGGTTCACCCCACGTCCTAGACAGGCTCAAGGGACATTCCGAAAAGGCAACGCGCCTCTTTCGCACACGGTCGACGCGTAGCAGCGGACATCCCCCGTCGGGCTCCCCAGGCCGAAGCCAGCCGCATGAGCGGTCCTCGAAGGCGCAGACTCAGCTCATTCGGCCGCAGTGCGTGGCTCGAGCACGACGACCGCTGTCTCTCGCGGGCGTCGAGCTGCGTAGCTGTCGAGGTTCTTGTCCAGCTCACGCCAGCGCTGCCACAGTCGGTCACGTTCCCCGTCGACTGCGGGCCTGCCACGCACCTCGCGCCGGATCCCGCCTGCCAGCTCGACCGCCGCTCGCGGATCGGCTTGCAGATTCAGCCACCAGGCTGGCTCGGCCTCACCCCAGCCGTTCATGGCCATCGAGACTAGGTTGGGCCCGTCCTCGTAGTAGCCGAGGATCACGCTCCGCGGCTCGCCGCTCCGTCGGCCTGTGGTCGTGAGTCGCAAGGCGCCCCATTTACGGGGGCGCGGAGCCCACAGCCCTTTGCGGCCGCCGCTCGCTCGCACGATCCGTCGGTGCACTCGCCAGAAGGTCTTGATGAACCAGCGTGGTGGTAGGTGCGCCTTGCCTCGAGCCATGCTCATCTCCTCCTCATCCATCTCGACCATCCACTACCTGATCTCACGCTCGCACCGACGAGCCCGCCGGGTATCCGGGAAACTACGCAGCCCGACCCTGCCTCGCGGGTGCGTGTGAGGGACTCAAGGGACCTTTCCGAGGGGATCCACACCAGGAGGTTCGCAGCCGTGGAACCACGCTTGCACGTGATCACACTTGCCGTCGACGACCTCGAGCAGGCACTCGCCTTCTACCGTGACGGCCTTGGCTTCAGATCCGAGGGAATCATCGGGACCGAGTGGTCTGATAAGCGCACGGGCGCGAACGGTGCCATCGCATTGTTCGAACTCGACGGCGGCTTGATCCTCAGCCTGTATCCGCGGCGCGATCTCGCGCTGGATGCCGAAATCGACCTCCGCCCTGCTCAGGGAGGCGAGTTCAGCCTCGGCCAACTTGTGCGAAGCCGCGGGGAGGTCGACGAGCTGCTGCGCAGGGCCGAAGCCGCGGGCGCCACGGTCACCCAGGCGCACGACCGTCCCTGGGGCATCTATTCCGGCTACTTCCACGACCCTGACGGCCACCTCTGGGAAGTAATCTGGAACCCGGCTCGGGTCCCACCGCCGGCGCCCTGAGGTTCAGCAGCTGATGTCCTCAGGGATAAAGATCCCCGCTGAGTCGGCGCGTCGCTTTCTCGTGGCGCGGCACTTCCTCGCGCCTGCGAGGTCTCTGACGGGTGGCCTCGACGCGGTGCTCGAGGTCTTCCTGAAGCTCGGGTCGATCCAGTTCGACCCGATCGCGGTCGCCGGCCGGAGCCACGACCTCGTGCTGCATGCGCGCGTCGCCGGCTACGAGCCCGCCTGGTGCGACGTGCTCTACGAACGCCGGGAGATCTTCGAGGCGACCAACAAGGCGCTGTCATTCGTCCCGACGAGCGAGTTCCCCTGGTTCCGTCACGTCATGGGCCGCAAAGGGCCCCGGTTCCACGCCGCGGCCCTCGCCGAGAACGCCGCGGTGGCAGAGCGTGTGCTCGAACGGATTCGCGCGGATGGACCACTGTCGTCACTCGACTTCGAGCGAGAGACTGGCCCGACCAAGGACTGGTTCGGGATGCCGGAGAACGCCGTACGCGCCGTGCTCGAGGCCTACACCGTCACGGGCGTGATCGGCCTCGCGCGGCGCGACGGCAATCTCCGGTACTACGACCTCCTCGAACGGCTGCTCCCGGACGAGCTGCTCGCGCAGGAGGTGCCGGAGCGAGAGCAGCTCCGGCACAAGCTCCTGTCTCGGTACCGCGCCCACGGCCTGCTCGGCGCCGGCGGCGCCGGCGGCACGTTCGCACGCATTGCCGACCCGCCGGACCGCCGCGAGCTGCAGAAGGAGCTGGTCGAGGTCGGCGCGCTCGTGCCCGTCGACGTCGAGGGCGTGCGCGGCAAGCGCCTCGTCCTCGCCGAGGAGCTCGCGCTGCTGCAGGCGCCTCCGGAGCCGACCCTTTCCGTCGCGTTCATCGCGCCGTTCGACTCGCTGCTGTGGGACACCGGCCTCCTCTCGAGCCTGTTCGCCTTCGACTACGTGTGGGAGGGCTTTTTCCCGCCGGCCAAGCGCCGCTGGGGCTATTACGTGCTCCCGATCGTCTTCGGCGACCGCTTCGTCGGCCGGATCGAACCCCGGATCGACCGGGAGCGAGCCCGCGTGGAGGTGCTCGACGTCTGGTGGGAGGATGGCTTCACGCCGCGCCGCGCCGCCGGGTTCGTCGAGGCGATGCGGGACGCGCTCCGCGCCTACCTGCACTTCGCCGGCGCCGACCGCCTCGAGTGGGCACCCCACCTCGCAACCGAGAAGCGGCTCTTCCTCGCCCATCCGTGATCCAAAGGGCGCACCCCTCACAACGCGGAAAGGCCGGGTTTTCCCGGCCTTTCCGCCCTACAAGACCTCGGCGAGCGGCTACAGCCGCTCGACGCGTCTTTACATCATGTCCATGCCGCCCATGCCGCCCGGCATGCCGGCCCCGGCCGGCTGCTTCTCGGGGGCTTCGGCGACGACGGCCTC
>DASUXI010000270.1:0-11281 GCA_036377995.1 Gaiellaceae bacterium | reverse complement strand
CGACACGCGTGCTTGTGCGCTGCTGCTCGCGACCTTCAGGTTGACCTGACGGTCGGGCCGGCGAGGCGCGCTGTCGAACGCCGCCTCGAGCACCTCGTCGATCGAGCTCACCGGGACGAACTCGAGCTCGCGCCGGGTCTCTGCCGGGAGCTCGGCGAGATCGGGCTCGTTGTCCTTCGGGATGATCACCCGCTTCAGGCCGGCGCGTTGCGCGGCGAGGGCCTTCTCGCGCAGGCCGCCGATCGGGAGCACCTGGCCGGTGAGCGTGATCTCTCCGGTCATGCCGACCTCCTCGGAGACGGGCTGGTTGCGGACGAGCGATGCGATCGCCGTCGCCATCGTGATGCCCGCCGACGGCCCGTCCTTCGGGACCGCGCCGGCCGGAACGTGGAGGTGGACGTCGTGCTCCGTGAACCAGTTCTGGTCGAGCCCGAGCTGTGCGGTGTGGGCCCGCACCCAGGAGAGCGCGGCCTGCGCCGACTCCTGCATCACGTCGCCGAGTTGGCCGGTTACCGTCAGCCGTCCCTTCCCCGGGTACGCCGTCGCCTCGAAGAAGAGGATGTCGCCGCCGACTGCCGTGAACGCGAGGCCCGTCGCCACGCCGGGATCCGACGTGCGCTTGCGCACCTCGCCCTCGAACCGCCGTGGGCCGAGCCACGAACGCACGCGCCGCTCGTCGATTCGCAGCGTCTTCGCGCGCGCCTTGCCCTCGGCGATCTGTCGTGCTCCCTTGCGCAGGACGTCGGCGAGCCGCCGTTCGAGGTTGCGGACCCCGGCCTCGCGCGTGTACTCGCGGATGATCAGGCGCAGTGCCCGGTCCGTGAAGCGGACGCGCTCGCGGTCGAGCCCGTGTGCTTCGAGCTGCTTCGGCAAGAGGTAGCGCTTCGCGATCCCGAACTTCTCGTCTTCGGTGTAGCCGGAGAGGGAGATCACGTCCATCCGGTCGAGCAGCGGGCTCGGGATCGTGTCGAGCGTGTTCGCGGTGCAGATGAACAGGACCTTCGACAGATCGAAGGGGAGATCGAGGTAGTGGTCGCGGAAGGTCTTGTTCTGCTCGGGGTCGAGCACCTCGAGCATCGCGCTCGCAGGGTCGCCGCGGAAGTCAGCGCCCATCTTGTCGATCTCGTCGATCAGCATCACGGGGTTCATCGACTCGGCGTCGCGGAGCGTCCGGATGATCGTGCCGGGCATGGCGCCGATGTAGGTGCGCCGGTGGCCGCGGATCTCCGCCTCGTCGCGCACGCCGCCGACCGACAGTCGCGCGAACTTGCGGCCGAGCGCGCGCCCGATCGACTGGCCGAGCGAGGTCTTCCCGACGCCGGGCGGTCCGACGAAGCAGAGGATCGGCCCGGACAGGTCGTTCTTCAGCTTCGAGACCGCGAGGTGCTCGAGGATGCGGTCCTTGACCTTCTCGAGATCGAAGTGGTCCTCGTCGAGCACCGTGCGCGCGTGGTCGAGGTCGAGGTTGTCCTCGGTCGTCTTGCCCCACGGGAGCGACGCGAGCCAGTCGAGATACGTGCGGATAACGCCGTACTCGGCCGCGGCGGAGGGAAGCTTCTCCAGTCGGCCGAGCTCCCTGTCGGCAGCCTTGCGCGCGTCCTCGGGCAGGTCGAGCTCCGCGAGCCGCGAGCGCAGCTCGTTGACCTCGGCCGCGTCGGCGTCCCCCTCGCCCAGCTCGTCCTGGATCGCCTTCAGCTGCTGCCGCAGGAAGAACTCCCGCTGGCCCTTCTCCATCTCCTCCTGGACCTGGGACTGGATCTTGGAGCCGAGCTCGAACACCTCGAGCTCGCGGTTGAGGATCGCGGAGACCTCGCGCAGGCGCGCCTCGACGGCGGTGAGCTCGAGCAGTCGCTGCTTCTCCGCCGTCTTCAACCGCAGCGTCGACACCACGAGATTGCAGAGCGCGCTGGGATCGTCGACGTTCGCGGCGGCGAGCTGCAGCTCCTCGGGGAGATACGGGACGAGCCCGATCACGCGAGCGAAGAGATTCTGGACGTTGCGCGTCAGGGCCTCGACCTCGGGCGTCTCGTCGAGCTCGTCCGCGAGCTCCCGGAACTCGCCGACGAGGTACGGGTCGTCGGCCACCTGCCGGTCGAGCTCGATCCGCCGCACGCCCTGCACCAGGATGCGGAGCGTCCCGTCGGGCACCTTGATCATCTTGTGGACGACTGCCGCGGTGCCGACGCGGTAGAGGTCGTCCCAGCCGGGCTGCTCGGTCTCGGCCTCCTTCACCGTGACGAGGGCGAGCACGCGCTCACCCGAGACGACGTCCTCGACGAGCTTGATCGACCGCTCCTGGCCGATCGCGAGCGGCGTGACGGACTCCGGGAAGACGACGGTGTCCTTCAACGGCAGCACCGGCAGCGTCGCCGGGAAGGAGAGCTCGTCCTGCCGCTCCTCGAAGTCGACCAGGGTCTCGGTCATCCGACCCTCACCGGGATCGAGACGCTCTCGCCGGGGGCGGCCTTGGGAGCGACCGGCAGCTGGATCGCCAGGATGCCGCGCTCGTAGGTCGCGGTCGCGCGGTCCGGGTCGACGTCCTCGGCCAGCGTCACCTGCCGCTGGAACGGCCCGTAGTCGACTTCCATCTGCTGGTAGTGGCCGCAGTCCTTCGGCCTGCGGCGTTCGCCCGCGATCAGGAGGGCGCGCGCCGATGCGACCACCTGGACCTCTGAGGGCTCGACCCCGGGCAACTCGACAAGGATCGTCAGGGTCGGCGGCTCCTCGGTCCGGTAGACATCTACCTGCGGCCGGTGCACGCGCCGGAGGCCCCGCGAGAGCGGAAAGACCTGCCAGAGATCGGCGAAGAGCTGCTCGATCTCCTCGGCGCCGTGCTCGAAATCACGTCGGTGCTTGGCCATCGCCTAAAGGTACCCCCGAGGACTAGGGTTGGGCCCGTGGCGCGCTGGACACGCCTCGTGCTGCGCTTTCGCTGGCCGATTCTCGGTGCATGGCTCGTTGTCCTGCTTGCGGGCGGGCTCGCTGCATCGAAGTTGACGCCTCTGCTCTCGAACACGTTCACCGTTCCGGGGACCGACTCCGAGCGCGCGCGGCACATCCTGCAGCAGCATTTCGGCGACCGCAGCGACGGCGAGTTCCTGATCATCTACAAGATCCGCGAGGGCGCCGCGGGCGTCACTTCTCGCCTCGACCAGAGCATTCGCCGGGGCGCCGGGGCGGTGCCGGGCGCGAGGGTGACGGCGCTCCGGCAGGCGAAGGGCGGCGTCGTCTACGGGAGCATCCTGACGACACTCAACATCGCGCAGGCCAAGGGCTACACGCACGACATCCTGAGGCGGCTCGATCCGCCGCCCGGGGTGGACGCCTACGTCTCCGGGCAACCCGCGATCGCGGACGAGCTCGACCCGGTCTTCAGCCAGGACCTGAAGAAGGGTGAGTCGATCGCGATCCCGATCGCACTCGCCGTCCTCCTCGCAGTCTTCGGGCTCTCGCTCGCCGCCACGATCCCGCTCGTCTTCGCGGCGGCGACGATCACGGGGACGCTCGGGATCGTCTTCATCGTCGCCCACTACATGACGATGGCGACCTACGTCACCAATCTCGTACAGCTGATCGGGCTCGGGATCGCGGTCGACTACTCGCTCCTCATCGTCTACCGCTTCCGCGAGGAATTCGCGCGCGGCGGTTCGAAGGACGACGCGATCGTCAGGACGATGACGACCGCGGGCCGGGCGGTCATCTTTTCGGGCGCGACGGTCGCGATCGGTCTCGCGCTGCTGCTGTTCATGCCGCTGCCGTTCATGCGCTCGATGGGCGTGGGCGGATTCCTGATCCCGCTCGTCTCCATCCTCGCGGCGGCGACGCTTCAGCCGGCGCTGCTCTCTGTCTACGGCCGCCGCGGCACGAGGCGCGTCCACGTCGCAAAGTGGCTCCGCCGGCACCGCGTCCCGGTGCCGGTGCTGGCCGGTACCGATGTCGAGCACGGCTTCTGGGCTCGCCTCGCCCGCAACATCATGCGCCGCCCGCTCGTCTTCTTCGCCGCCGGCGTGGCGCTCTTGATCGGCGCGGCGATCCCCGCCTATGCGCTGCAGCTCACGCCGGGCTCGGCACAGGGCATCCCCCAGACTCCGCAGTCGGTGCGCGGGCTGAACGTCCTGCGGGCCGCCGTCGGCCCGGGAGCCCTCTCGCCGTCGCAGATCGTCGTCGACGCGGGCGCCGGGAAGTCGGTGCGCACGCCGGAGATCCAGGCGGCGATCTCGCGCCTGCATGCCGGGCTCGAGGCCGACCCGGAGACCGCCTTCGTGCAGAGCGGCCATTCGAGCCGGTTCGTCGACCCGACCGGCCGCTACGAGCAGGTGATCGCGGCCGGGAAGCACGAGTACGGTGACGAGCCCGCGCAGAAGTTCGTCGGCCGGCTACGCGACGACATCATCCCGGCGGCCGGCTTCCCTGCCGGGGTGCGCGTCTTCGCCGGCGGCGGACCTCCCCAGGGCGTCGACTTCCTCGACCGGTCGTACGGCATCTTCCCCTGGCTCGTGCTCGCCGTGCTGGTCCTGACGTACCTGCTCCTCATGCGCGCGTTCCGCTCGGTCGTCTTGCCGTTGAAGGCGGTGCTTCTCAACCTGCTCTCGGTCGGCGCCGCCTACGGAATGCTGGTGGTGTGGTTCAAGTGGGGCTTCGGCGACTCGCTCGCCGGGCTCTATCAGTTCCCGCAGGTCGAAGGGTGGATCCCGATCTTCCTGTTCGCGATGCTGTTCGGGCTCTCGATGGACTACGAGGTGTTCCTCGTCACGCGCATGCGCGAGACGTGGGACGAGGAGCGAGACAACGTCCGCGCCGTCTCGTACGGGCTCGAGCGGACCGGGTTGATCGTGACCGCCGCAGCGATCATCATGGTCGCGGCCTTCTCCGGGTTCGTGGCGGGGTCGATCGTCGGCCTGCAGCAGTTCGGCCTCGGCCTCGCCGTCGCGATCTTCCTCGACGCGACGATCGTGAGAGCGGTGCTCGTCCCCTCGCTGATGGCGATGTTCGGCCGCTGGAACTGGTGGCTGCCCGACTCGCTTGCGCGCGTCATGCGTGTGCCGCCGTCTCCGCTCGCGGAGCGCCCGCGGCCCGCGTTACGGCCTGCCGGCCGGTAGTCGTCGCATAGCATCCGCTGTCCATGAAGGGAGTTATCCTCGCCGGCGGCAGCGGCACGCGGCTGCACCCGCTCACGCGCATCACGAACAAGCACCTGCTGCCGATCTACGACCGGCCGATGGTCAACTATGCGATCGAGGCGCTCGTCCAGGCGGGAGTGACCGAGTTGATGCTCGTCACCGGCGGGACGCACGCGGGCGAGTTCTTCCGGCTGCTCGGGAACGGCCACGAATACGGAATCGACCGCCTGCTCTACGCCTACCAGGAGAAGGCGGGCGGGATCGCGGAGGCGCTCGCGCTCGCGGAGCGTTTCGTCGACCGCGACCGCGTCGTGGTGATGCTCGCCGACAACGTCGTCGAGCGTTCGCTCCGGCCTTCGGTCGAGAACTTCGAGCATCAGGAGGAGGGAGCACGCATCCTTCTCTCCCGCGTCGCCGACCCGGCGCACCTCCGGCATCTCGGGGTGCCGGAGCTCGACGGCGACCGCGTCACGAGGATCATCGAGAAGCCGCAGGATCCGCCCAGCGACTTCGCGGTCACGGGCATCTACTTCTACGACGAGACGGTCTGGGACGTCGTCCCGACGCTGACGCCGTCCGGCCGCGGCGAGCTCGAGATCACGGACGTCAACAACGCGTACGTCGATCGCGGGACGATGGAGTTCGACGTGCTCGAGGGCTTCTGGGGGGACGCGGGCGAGTCGATCGACGCGTACTATGAGGTCAACGATTTCGTGCGCACGAACGGCGTGAACAAGCCGTGAGGCGTCCGGAGGTCATCCCGTTGCGGAAATTCGGCGACGAGCGCGGCTGGCTGGCGGAGATCGCGCGCGCGAGCAGGCTGCCGAAGCCGATCGGCCAGACGAACGTGTCGTTCTCCCGGGCGGGGACGATCCGGGGCCTCCACTACCACGAGCGGGGCCAGGACGACCTCTTTGTCTGCTTGCAGGGCCGTGCACGCGTGGTCGCGCTCGACCGGGACACGGGCGAGGCGTTCAGCGAGGACATCGGCGACGCCAACTTCGCGGCGGTGTACGTCCCCGGGACGCTCGCGCACGGCTTCGAGGCTCTGACGGACGTGCTGATGCTGTACCACGTCAGCGAGGAGTACGACCCCGCGAATCCCGACGAGCACGGCCTGCCGTGGAACGACCCGCGTGTCGTCCATCTCTGGAGCACGAGATCGCCGATCCTGTCGGAACGGGACCAGAGCGCGTCCTGATCACCGGCGCGGGCGGCCAGCTTGGCCGCGCGCTCGCGGAGGAGTTCCCGGGGGCCCGGGCGTTCACCCACGAGGACTGGGACGTGACGCTGCCGGCGCCGCGGCTCGACGAGCCGCCCGGCCTCGTCCTGCACGCGGCCGCGTGGACGGACGTCGACGGCGCCGAGGACGACCCGCAAGGCGCGGCCGCGGTGAACGTCGGCGGTACGCGGCACGCGGCCGAGCTCGGCGCGCCGCTCGTCTACTACTCGACCGACTACGTCTTCGACGGGCGCAAGACCGAGCCGTACGTCGAATCGGATCCTCCAAACCCGTTGTCTGCGTATGGCCGGACGAAGCTGCACGGGGAGGCGGCCGCGGGCGAGCGGGCATGGGTCGTTCGCAGCTCGGGCCTCTTCGGCCCGTCCGGGACGAACTTCGTTCGGACGATGCTCCGGCTCGGCCGCGAGCGGGACGAGCTTGCGGTCGTCGACGACCAGCGCACGTCGCCGACCTACGTCGGCCATCTCGCCGCCGCCACGCGAGAGCTGCTCGAGCGGCCGTTCGGGATCTGGCACCTCGCCGCGGCCGGCGACTGCACTTGGGCGGAGTTCGCGGAGGCGATCTTCGAGGAGGCCGGGTTACGTGTGCGTGTGCGCCGGATCTCGAGCGAGGAGCTCGGCCGGCCGGCTCCGCGACCGGCCAACTCGGTGCTGCGTAGCAAGAAGGGCGCGCCTGTCTTGCCGCACTGGCGGGAGGGCCTACGGGCCTGTCTCGAACGGCTCGTCTAGCCCGACCTCTTCAGCTTGCCGTGTTTCTTGGCGTGCAGCTCCCCGCGGCGAAACACCCAGATCCCGAGCGGCACCGAGATCACGCCGATGATCAGCATCGGCCAGATGTCGCCCCAGACGTCGCCGATGCCGGCGCCGTCGAGGATCGCCGACCGCTCGCCGCGCAACGCGTACGTCGCGGGCGAGATCTTGGCAATCCATTGCATGAACTCCGGCAGCACAGACACCGGGTAGTAGACGCCCGACACGACGAGCATCAGCCCCTGCGCGACGTAGCCGAACTGCGTTCCCTTCTCCGGCGAGATGAGCGGCAGGACGGCGGTCATCATCCCGATGCCGACGAACGAGATCGAGGCGACGGCGATGAGGACGAGCGCCGCGGCGAAGTTCGCGTTCGGCATGTGCAGGCCGAAGAACGCCGCGATCGCGGCGAAGACAATCGACGCGCGCACGATGCCGTAGCCGATCGCGAAGATGCCGGTGCCGAGCAGGTGAACGGCACGCGTCAGCGGCGCCATGAAGGTGTACTCGATCGTTCCTTCCCACCGCTCCCATGCGACCGTCTCGATCAGCAGTTCGAAGATGATGCCGAGGTACGACCACATCACTGCGCCGATCAGCAGGATCGTGGTCAGCCGGTCGATGTTGACGCTGCCGCCGTCGGCGACGACGCCCTTGGCGATGAAGACGATCGTGAGCGTGTTCGCGGCTGTCCAGAAGAAGAACGCGATCTCCCACCAGGCATAGCGCTTGATGAGGTACCAGTTACGCTCGACCATCCCGTAGAGGCCGATGAACTCGTGACGGAGTGTGGTTGCCGACGCTTCGCCCCTCATGCAAAGACACCCCTCTCGTCGCTCAGCTTCGCTTCGCTCCCACGACGGAAACCATGTTTCCCTCGTGTGCTCCCTTCTTTAGAGGTCGCTTCGCCGCGCGCGCCGCTGAGATCACCGCGCACGGCGAAGAGGAGGAGGTGGCGGGAAACCTCCCGGTTTCCCGGAGCCCTTCCCCTGAGCGGGGCGTGTCCGCTCACGCGAACACACCCCGCTCCGCATCTTCATCCTGCTCTTCCTCGAACGACCGCCCGGTCGCCGCGAAGAACGCCTCCTCCAGCGTCTCCGCCTCGTACTGCTCCTTCAGCACCTCGGCGGGGTCGAGCGCGATCAGGCGACCGCGGTCAAGGATGCCGACGCGGTCCGCGAGCACCTCGGCCTCGCGGAGGTCGTGTGTGCAGAGCAGGATCGTTGCGTCGTGCGACGTCCAGACTTCGCGGATGAACTCCTGCACCTCGAGCTTAGAGCGCGGGTCGAGACCGGTGGTCGGCTCGTCCAGCAGCAGCAGCACCGGCGAGGTGAGGAGCGCACGCGCGAGCGCGACCTTCTGCTGCATCCCGCGTGACAGGTGCTCCATGCCCTCGTGCCGGCGGCTCACGGGGAAGCCGACGCTCTCCAGGATCTCCGGGATCGCCGTCTTCGTGACGCTCGGCGGTATGCCGTAGAAGCGCGCCGCGTACGCGAGGTTCTCCTCGGACGACATCTTCTTGAAGAACGACGCCTCGACCGAGACGCGGTTGACGAGCCGCTGAACTGCGCGCGGCTCCTTCACCACGTCGTGGCCGAAGATCCTGGCGCTGCCGCCGTCCGGCAGCAGGAGAGTGGACAGCAGGCGGACCAGCGTTGACTTGCCCGAGCCGTTCTGGCCCAGGATGGCGACGCACTCGCCGCGCTCGAGCGTGAACGTGACGCCCTCGAGCGCAGCCACGCGCCGCCGCCGCTTGCGCAGGCCCGTCCGCGTCGCATCGCGGCGGAAGAACTCCTTGCGCAAGTTGTTGACCTCTACAGCAAACATCTCGACACTCCTACGATTCGGCGGAACACGGGGTACGCGCGGTTCACCTGCCAAACGCAGGCGGCGCACGAGGCGTGAGAGCTCAGCCGAAGAGGCGCATCGACGAAAACCGTAGCAGTTTCGTCAAGCGCTACGTCTTGGGCTCTTCTTCATCGACGTCGTGGATCAGCCAGAGCCGCTCACCGGTCAGCGACCCGGTCCGCGCCTGGGCCGTGACCTTGCGGACGTCCGGATACTCGGCCACCTCGGGCGACACGCGGATGCCCGCGACGACGAAGCGGGTGGCGGTGTCCGTGTCGTTCCGGAGCCCGTGCGCTCCCTCGGGGCCGGTCGGGAAGTGGACGACTTCCCCCTCCGCTAGCTGCCGCTCTCCCTCCGGGGTGCGAAGAGTCGGACGACCGCGCAGGACGACCAGGAGCTCCTCCGAGCCGTGGTGGAAGTGGTAGGCCGTCGTGTTGCCCGGCCCGAGCTCGTAGACGCTCGCGCCGAGGGCGGGGCCGGCCTCGACGAGACGCTTCGACTTCGCACCCCCGCCCGACCAGTCGTCCGTCGCGTCCCAGCCGTCGCCCAGGACGTTTGCCGTGTTGCTCATGCTGCCTTGTCCGGTTCAGACTCCGGCTCTTCGAAGCGGGTCGGCGTCGGCCAGGACTGGCTGCTCACCAGCCGGAGCCGCTCGAGCCGGCGCTCCTCGCGCTGGAGCTCCGTGACCTGCGCGAGCTCTGGTTGCTGCTGTTCGTCGCTCATGGCAGGAGCCTACGGGATATACATGCCAGCTTCTGTCAGGTATTTTGCCGGTCGATGCGGGCGACGCGTCTTGTTTCGCTGCTCCTGCTCCTCCAGCACCGTGGACAGCTCACGGCGACGGAGCTGGCGGGGCATTTCGACGTCTCGGTCAGGACGATCCACCGCGACGTCGAGGCGCTCGGCGCGGCCGGGGTGCCGGTCGAGGCGGTTCGCGGGCCGGCCGGCGGCTACCGGCTCTCGGGCGGGTACCGGACGAAGCTCACGGGCCTGACGCCGGCCGAGGCGGAGGCCCTCTTCGTCGCGCCCGCTCCGGCGGCCGAGCTCGGCCTCGGCGGCGTCCTGACGAATGCGCGGCTGAAGGTTCTATCCGCACTCCCCGCCGAGCTCCAGGAGCGTGCCAGCCGCGCCGAGCGATTCTTTCACCTCGACACGCGCCGGTGGTTCAGGGCCGAGGACACCGTTCCGCATCTCCCGGTGATCGCGTCGGCCACGTGGCAGGGGCGGAGGCTGAGCACGCGCTACCGCGAGGGCGCGAAGATCGTCCAGCGTACGCTCGATCCGCTCGGGCTCGTGCTCAAGGGCGGTGCGTGGTACCTCGTGGCGCGGCGGAGCGCCGGCATGCGGGTGTACCGCGTCTCACGGTTCGCTTCCGTTCGTCCATTGGAGCAGGGGTTCGCCCGGCCGGAGGGATTCGAGCTCGCCCGTTACTGGGACGAGTGGTCGGAGGCCTTCGAAACGTCGATGCGGCGGGTGGAGGTGAAGCTGCGGGCGAGTGAGCTCGCGTTGCGGTTCTTGCCTCGCGACCTTCACGAGAGCGACGGTGTCTTCACGGTCGCGTTCGAGAGCTTCGACGACGCATTTCGCGAGTTGCTCAGGTTCGGGCCCGACGCGGAGGTGCTCGAGCCGGCCGAGCTCCGTGAGCGCATCGCCGCGACGGCGCGCGAGGTCGCGCAGTTGTATTCGCCTTGACCTTCGTCCGGGCTCGCCGCTAGGGTGAAGTCCAGGCGGCCGCCGGTGAAGGCGGGCGCCGAGGCGCTGGAGCCTCAGGACTCGATGTGAGCCCTGGGCTCTTTTTTTGTGGTCCCGATTCGGAAGGAGCGGTGATGGCGGCGGACGAGGCGAGGCACTATCTGGCCAACGGGCAGGCGACTGCGCCGGACGCGCGCGAGGCCCTCGAATGGGCGCGCGAGACGACGGCACGCATGGTCGACCTGAAGTTCTGCGACCTGCTCGGGACGTGGCAGCACGTCACGCTGCCCATCAGTGCCTTCGGCGAGTCGGCCTTCGACGACGGGCTCGGCTTCGACGGCTCGTCCATCCGCGGGTGGAAGGGCATCTCCGAGTCCGACATGCTGCTGATGCCGGACGCCTCCTCCGCCATCCTCGATCCATTCACTGAGGCTCCGACGCTCTCGCTCGTCTGCGAGATCGCAGACCCGATCACGCGCGAGCCGTATGCGAGAGATCCGCGACGGATTGCGCGTCGAGCGGAGGAGTACCTCCTCTCGACCGGCATCGCCGACACGGCCTACATGGGACCGGAATGCGAGTTCTTCGTCTTCGACGAGGTCTCGTTCGAGCTGGGGCCGAACCGCTCG
>DASUXI010000269.1:0-3407 GCA_036377995.1 Gaiellaceae bacterium | reverse complement strand
CAGAGCAGTGTCCACCCGTGCAAGCGTCCAGATTCTCTCCGGCGTCCTTCTCCGAGCCGAGGCCGGCCGCCTGCACCTCGCGGCCACCGACATGGAGTTGTCGCTGCGGTCGTCGCTCGAGGCGCAGGTCGAGGGAGACGGCGCCGTGGTCGTCCCGGGCAGGCTTCTCGTCGACCTGGTGCGCCTGCTACCCGACAGCGAGGTGACGATCGAGCATCAGGCGGAGGAGAGCGTGCTACGAGTGACCTGCGGCTCATCATCGTCGTCGTTGCACACGTACGCCGCCGAGGACTTCCCGCGCCTGCCCGATCTCGACGCAGTGGGGACGTTCACCGTCGATCGGGAGTCGCTGCTCGACACCGTTTCGCGGGTTGCGCGCTCCGCTTCGCGTGACGAGTCCCGCCCGGTGCTGACCGGGATCCTCGTCCGCTTCGAGACCGGGAAGCTCGTGATGGCGGCGACGGACTCCTATCGCCTGGCCGTGAAGGAGACGGAGCTCCAGGGCGATGCTCCCGACCTGGAGGCGATCATCCCGGCGCGTGCGCTCGGAGAGCTGGCGCGAATCGCGAACGACGGCGACTCGATCGAGCTCGGCGTGCACGAGAACCAGGTCGTGTTCGCAGCGGACGACGTCTGGCTAACGACGCGGCGCATCGACGGGCAGTTCCCGAACTACAAGCAGTTGCTGCCCGAGAGCTTCGAGCACGAGGTCACACTTTCCCGTGGTGAGATCCTCGACGTCGTCCGGCGCGTCGGCGTGATGGTGCAGCGGACGTCCCCGATCCAGCTGCGTTTCGCGGAGGGCGAGCTGACCGTGTTCGCGCGGACCCAGGACGTCGGCGAGGCGAAGGAGTCGCTGCCCGTGCAGTTCTCGGGTGAGCCGCTGGACATCGGCTTCAACGCGGAGTTCCTGCGTGAGGGCATCGAGTCGATCTCTGCTGACGACATCAGGCTGAGGCTGATCTCTCCGCTTCGGCCGGCGGTGATCGACGGGGGTGAGGACGACCCGACGTACCTGATCATGCCGATCAGACTGCCCGGTTAGCACCGGAACAGGCCGACCTGATCGTCACGACGGTCTCGCTCCGCAGCATCCGCTCGTACGCGCGGCTCGACCTCGACCTCGAGCCCGGGCTGGTGCTCGTGGTCGGGCCGAACGGCGCAGGAAAGACGAACCTGCTGGAGTCGCTGCACGTCGGGACGCAGGGCTTCTCCCCCCGCACGCGCGCCGACGCCCAGCTTGTCCGCTTCGGCACGGACGCGGGCCGGATCGCGCTCCGCGGTCGCCGCGGTGAGACCGCGGCGGAGGTCGAGGTCACCGTCCGGGTCGGCGAAGGCAAGCGGGCGAAGCTCAACGGCGCGAGCCTGCGCGCGGCCGAACAGCTCCGCCACGAGCTCGCGACACTCGTGTTCACTCCCGACCGCCTCGCGGTCGTCAAGGGCGGCCCGGCCGTGCGGCGGGCCTACTTCGACCGCACTCTCGGCCGCCTGGCCCCGGCCCGAGCGATGCTGCCTGCCGAGTACGGGGCGACCCTCGCGCAGCGGAACGCCGCGCTTCGCCGGATCGCGGCTGGGTTCTCCTCCCGGGACGCGCTGGAGCCCTGGACCGAGCAGCTGGCCGATCTCGGCGGCAGGCTCGTGGAGGCGAGGAACGAGGTCATCGCCGCGCTCGCTCCCGGCTTTGCCGAGCGCGCCGGCGAGCTGGGCCTTCCGGCGGCGCGGATGAGCTACGAAGGCGAGCCGCCCACGGCGGCAGCGCTCGAGGAGCGCCTCGACCGGGACCTCGAGCGGGGCTCGACCGGTCTCGGCCCTCACCTCGACGACGTCCTGCTCACCAGTGGATCGCGGGATCTCCGTAGCTTCGGCTCACAGGGGGAGCAGCGCCTCACCGTGCTCGCCCTTCTGCTGGCCGAGGCTGAGCTCGTCTCGGACCGCCGCGGCTTCGCTCCGCTTCTCCTCTTGGACGACGTCCTGTCGGAGCTCGATCCCTCCCGCCGGCTCGCCCTCGCGGAGCGGATTCGCGGAACGGGTCAGACGCTGATCACGGCGACGCAAGCATCGTCGCTGCCGGTTGAGCCGTCTCAGCTGCTCGAGGTCTCCCCGGGGCTGGTGCGGGCGGCATGATCGAGCGCGTGGGCGGCGCCGTTCGGCGTGAGCTCGGACGCTTCGGGCCCTCCAGCGGGCTCGAGCCCCTCGTGGAGCGCTGGCAGGAGGCAGTGGGCCCCGAGATCTCCCGGAACGCCTGGCCTGCGAGGCTCGGGCGCGACGGCACCCTCCACGTCCACGCGAAGGACTCGATCTGGGCGTTCGAGCTCACGAGCCGGGCCGAGGAGATCCGCGCCCGGCTCGGCAGCGCCGCTCCACCGCGGCTCGCCTTCGTGCCGGGACCCCTCCCGGACATCGGGGAGGGCTCCGACGAGCCGTCCGGTGCATGGCCGATCGCCCCCTCGGAGAAGCACCTCGCCGAGGCGAAATCGCTGACGCGGGAGATCGCCGACTCGGAGCTTCGCAAAGTGGTCGAAAAGGCGGTTGCCGCCGGTCTTGCAAGGGCGGATAACGACCGCTCGTTCTGGTAGTATTCGGCGTGCCCGCAAGTGGCTAATTTGCAGGGCTTTTTTCATGGCTGAAGTGACCTATACCGCAAAGGACATCACGGTCCTCGAGGGCCTCGAGCCGGTACGCCTTCGGCCGGGCATGTACATCGGCTCGACCGGGGCCCGTGGGCTCCACCATCTCGTCTACGAGGTCGTCGACAACAGCGTCGACGAGGCGCTCGCCGGACGGAACGACCGCATCGAGGCGACCCTCCATCCGGACAACTCGGTCACCGTCCGGGACTACGGCTCCGGCATACCGGTGGACGTGATGGAGGATCAGGGAACGTCCGCCCTGACGGTCGTCCTGACGAAGCTCCACGCCGGCGGCAAGTTCGGCGGCGAGGACGCGGCCTACAAGGTGTCGGGCGGCCTGCACGGAGTCGGCGTGTCGGTCGTGAACGCGCTTTCCGAGTGGCTGGTGGCCGAGGTGCGCCGCGACGGCAAGGTCTATCGGCAGGAGTTCACGCGTGGTGTTCCGAACGGCGGCGTCGAGGTCGTCGGCAAGGCCGCGAAGGGAGACACGGGGACGACGATCTCCTTCCTGCCCGACGCCGAGATCTTCGAAGAGATGGAGTTGTCGGCCGACACCCTGCAGCAGCGACTCCGCGAGACGGCAGTCCTCACGCGAGGCCTTCGCATCGTCCTCACCGACGAGCGTGCCGGCGGCGAGCACGTCGAGTTCCACTACGAGGGCGGTATCAGGGACTTCGTCGCCCACGTCAACACCTCGAAGGACTCCATCCACAAGCACATCGTCTACTTCGAGGGCGAGAACGAGAAGGGCGCCGTCGAGGTGGCGATGCAGTGGAA
>DASUXI010000268.1:0-5521 GCA_036377995.1 Gaiellaceae bacterium | reverse complement strand
GCCGGCGCACACTCGGACATTCCTCGACGCGCTCTTTGCAGAGAGCGGCGCGCGTCCAACCGCCGTCCTCTACTCGCACTCTCACTGGGATCACGTGCTCGGCGGGGCTGAGGTGGGCGGGATGGTGATCGCGCATGCGCTGACCGCGGAGCTTCTGGCCGACCTGGCGGCAAGAGACTGGAGCGACGAAGGCCTCGACCGGCGGGTGGCAGCTGGGCTTTCGTCCCCGGAACACGCTGCACATGTCAAGACGGAGTTGCCATCGCTGCGAACGGTCGAGGTCGCCCCCGCTGACATCGTCTTCCACGACGGGATCGAGATCGACCTCGGCGGTGTGACAGTGCACGTTCGTCACGTCGGCGGAGATCACAGCGCGGACGCCTGCGTGATGCACGTCGAGCCGGACGGGGTTCTCTTCCTCGGGGACTACGTCTCCGCCTCCCCCGAAGGCATAATGACCCCCGAGTCGGCCGCGCGGCTGCGCGGCGTGATTCTCGGGTCAGTCGCCGAGCACTACATCGAGGGCCACCATGAGTCGGTCTCCTCTCGAAACGAGATCGAGGCTCTGTGCACGAAGATGGAGCTTGCCGAGCGCGCCGCACGCGACGGGGTGGCGATCGAAGCGCCAGACGAGGACACCAACTACTTCCTCGACGCCTTCACGGCAGGACAGCTGAAGAGCACATAACCCAGACCGGAAGTGCGCGCTGCCTGGTGACGACACGCCGCGCTGCGCGAGTGTGCAGGAATGTCCCTCGAGGTCATGCCGGAACGAGCATTGAGCCCGCGCCTGTAGGCGGCGGCCTTGCGCTTAATCGGGCGCGCCCCGAGGATTCGGTGATGGCCGGGATGCTGTACGACAACAAGGCAGCCGCGCAGCTCGAGCGGGCGTACGCGACGACCGACATGAAGGTTCAGCGCGAAGAGTTGCGACGGTCGCTTCGAGCATCGGCCGGCGAATCGATCCTAGACCTCGGTTCGGGCCCCGGGTTCCTCGCCTATGAGCTCGCACAGGAGGTCGGTGCAACCGGCCGGATCGTCGCGGTGGACATCAGCTCTGACATGAACTCGATCGCCTCGAAGCGGATCGCGGCCGCCGGACTCGGCGACCGGGTCGACATTTTGGGGGGCGACGCGACCGCGCTTGCGTTTGCAGACGCGGTCTTCGATGCCGCTGTCTCGACGCAGGTCATTGAGTACCTCGCCGAGCCGGACGCCGCGCTCCATCAACTAGTCCGCGTCCTGCGACCCGGCGGACGACTCGTGATCATCGACACCGACTGGGACTCGCTCGTCTGGGCAGCCACGGATCGCCGCCGCGCTGCTCGGATCGCGGCCGCGTGGAACGAGCACCTGCCAGACCCCTACCTTCCGCGCTCGCTCGCACCCCGCCTCCGCGCGGCCGGATTCGAGGTCAGAGAAATCCGGATCGTCCCGATACTCAACACGGCGTACGACGCCAGTACCTTCAGCTACAACATCGCCCCGCTCATCGCCGCATTCGCGCCCGGGCGCGGAGGCGTCTCAGAAGACGAGGCGACCGAATGGCTCAACGACCTCGCAGAGCTTCAGCACCAAGGGCGGTACTTCTTTAGCGTCAATCGATACCTCTTCGCCGCTTCGCGTCCCCAGGGAGGCGGCCCGCGCTCAGCGACTGGTCTCTGACGATCAGACTCCCTCGCCTGGGCCAGCGTTCCCCACGCCTGACGCGCGTCCTTCGACTTCCCGAGCTAGCCGATCTGAAGCTTGAGGACGTCGGGCCGGTGGTAGTGCCCGGCCGGATCGAAGCGCTGCCGTGCCGCGTACAGGCGCTGCGGGTCGAGCTCGGCGTAGAGGATCCCCTCCTCGTTCCAGAGCGGTCCCGCGAGGTATGTGCCGTCCGGCGCGAGAATCGCCGAGCCGCCGCCGCCGACGAGGTCGTCTCCTTCAGCGAGAGGGACGTCCTTCGGATAGCTGGACGCGCGCTGGAAGACGCAGCAGCTGAGGACGAACGCGCGCGACTCGCGCGCGATGTGCTTCATCGAGTCGTGCCAGTCCTCCGAGTCGTCGGCCGTCGGCGCGAGGTACACCTCGACGCCGTCCTGGTAGAGCGCGAACCGCGCGAGCGGCATCAGGTTCTCCCAGCAGATGAGGCCGCCGACCTTGCCCAGATCGGTGTCCACCGTTTCGAGCCCGCCGCCGTCGCCGAGCCCCCACACGAGGCGCTCGTGGTTCGTCGGCATGAGCTTGCGGTGATGGAGGACGAGCTCACCCGCCGGGGAGTAGACGAGCAGCGCGTTGTAGATCGTCCCGCGCTCGATCTCGTTGGCGCCGACGGCGAGCCAGAGGTCGTTCGTGCGCGCGATTCCGGCGAGGCGGTCGGAGTCGGGGCCGGGAATCGACACCGACTGCTGCGCGAGCCGGGCGAAGGCGTCCCGCCCGGCGCCTGCCTCCTTCCCACCCCAGCCTGCGAGATAACGGACCCAGCGGTTCGAGGGATAGACCGGGATGAAGGTCTCGGGGAAGAGCGCGAGCCGTGCCCCCTCCCGCGCGACCTCGGCGGCCAGCCCTTCGAGCTTGTCGATCGTCGCCGCGCGGTCGAACGCGACCGGCTCGGCCTGGACACATGCGACCTTGACCACGACCTGCACGGTTCCAGCCTACGCGTTCACGTTCGCGACGACCGCGTCCTCCGCCTCGTAGTCGAATGTGAGGTAGTTCGCTCCTCGCGTCAGCACGTCGCGCCAGTCCCGGTCGCGGGTGGCCGCGATCAGCCACTCGACCTGGCGCGGGATCGCGTCGGCCCACGTCGTCACGGCCCGGTAGCCGAGCTCGCGCTCGGCCTTCGTCATGTCGACGAGCATGGGCTTCGGCGTCGACCACGGAGTCTGTCCCACCGCACCGCGGACCGCAGCCGCGGGCAGCAGCACCTCTTCGAAGTGATGGCCGGCGGCGGCGGCGATCGCCCGCGCGATCTCGAGCACCGTGGGCGGGTCCGGGTCGCCGCAGTTGAAGATGCCCGTCAGCGACTCTGCCGCGATCAGCCGGACGAGCTCGCCGACGTTCGTCACCGCCGTCGTGTGGAAGTGCCCCGCGCCACCGTTCGTGAGGACGACGTGTGGTCGGCGGTCGAGCGCGCGCTTGACGAAGAACCACTCCCGTCCCATGCGGTCTCCCTCGCCGTAGATCGCGCACGGACGCACGACGGATGCGGGGACGCGCCCGTTCTCGACCAGGATGCGCTCGAGCTTCGCCTTCTTCGTCGAGTAGGTCGAGTCGCCTGGCTCGACCGTCGGCTGGCTTTCGGGAATCGGAACTGGGAACTCGGGAAAGTCATCGACTCCCTGGGCCTCGTCGAGCGTGCGGCCGAGCTGGTCCGCGTAGACCGACGCGCTCGAGACGGCGACGATCGCGCCGACGTCGAGCGCGAGCAGTTGCTCGGCATGGGCCGCCTCGAACGGGATCACGTCGACGATCAGCTCGTAAGCGTTCGCGACGGCGAGAGCGCCGTCCCGGTCTCGGTCGAGCGCGACATGCTCGAATTCCGCGCTGGGCCCGCGCTCGTTTCGGCCTGCAGTGGTGACAATCCAGCCGTCGGCGGCCAGCGCGCGCGACACGGCAGTGCCCACGTGACCGGTGCCGCCGAGAATGAAAGCGCGACGCGAGATCGCGCTACAGGACGGTGACCGCGTCGCCGACGCTGATCTCGCCGTCGACGAGGATGTCGGCATTCAGCCCGGCTCGATGGACGAGCCCCTTGATCACGCCCGGCTCCGTCATCGACTCGAGGTCGGCGCAGGGCTCGCAGAGCTCGACGCCGAGACACTCGACGTCCCCAACCTTGAAGCGCTTCCCCACGAGGGAGTTGACGTCGACGCCGCGCGTGAGAACGTTGCGGCGAGTCTCGGCCGGCTGGAGCGACGAGCCGTACTCGTGCTGGAACGCCTCGACCGCCTCCGCGGCGATCAGCGTCAGGGCCTGGCCGGGAGGTGCGTCACCGCCCTCCCAGTAGTAGCGGTTGCCCTCGAGCCCGGCACCTGCGCGCGCGCTCACGCGCTCGACCGGGGCGGGCAGATCACCGTGCGCCGCGGTGATGAAGATCCCCTCGACCTCGCTCACGTCGAGACCTTAGCGACCGAATCCGCCGCCGCCAGGAGTCTCGATCGTGACCACGTCGCCGGCGGCGAGATCGCGAGTCGTCTTTGCCAGGAGCGGATCGCCGTTGAGGAGGTTCCGGCCGGGTGCGCCGGCCTCGCCGCCCCGCTCCCCTTGCGGCGCGTGCGTGCGGCGCTCGCTGATGATCGACAGCCGGCAGTCCTCGAGGACGCGCAGCTCCCGGACGACGCCGTCGCCGCCGCGATGCCGACCGTCCCCGCCCGAGCCGAGGCGCAACCCGTAGCGCTCGACGCGTAGCGGGTACTGGAGCTCGAGCGCCTCGACCGGCGTCGACAGCGTGTTCGACATCGCCACGTGGACGCCGCTCGGCCCATCGGTGCGCGGGCACGCGCCCTGCCCGCCGCCGATCGTCTCGTAGTACGTGAAGCGTCCGTTGCCGAGGGTGACGTTGTTCATCGTTCCCTGGCCCTGCGCCGGCACGTCGACGGCATGGCCGAAGGCGCGCATGACGACGTCCACGATCCGCGACGACGTCTCGACGTTGCCGGCCGCGACAGCCGCCGGCGGACGGGCGTTGACGAGGCACCCCTCCGGCGCGGTGACGGACACCGGCGCGAACGCCCCGCCCGAGGCCGGGAGGTCAGGGTCGACGAGGACGCGGACGACGTAGAAGCAGGCCGACCGCGCGACCGAGAGCGGGCAGTTCAGATTGCCCTCGTGTTGCGGGGCCGTGCCGTCGAAGTCGACCTCGACCGCGTCCCCGGCGATCGTGACGGCGACGCAGAGATCGAGATCGCCGTCGATCGCCTCGAGCACGTCGCGAGCCTCGTAGCGACCTTCGGGAAGCGCAGCGATCCCGGCCCGCATCACGCGTTCGGAATACGCGTGGAGCTCGGCCATCGCTGCCGTGACGCGCTCGCGGCCGCGGCGTTCGACGAGCTCGGCGATGCGTTGCTCGGCAAGAAGGTGAGCCGCGAGCTGGGCGCGCAGATCGCCGCGGCGTTCGCCGGGATTCCGCATCTGCGCGACCAGACGGTCGACGACGTCGTCGTCCAGACGAGTCGGCGGGATCACGACGCCTTCCTCCTCCAGCGTCGTCGAGTCCGCGGGCATCGAGCCGGGCTCGCGGCCGCCGACGTCGGCGTGATGGGCGCGGGTGACAGCGAAGCCGACCTCGGTGCGCGAGACGAGCGTGATGTCCGGCAGGTGCGTGCCGCCGGTGTACGGGTCGTTCAGCGCCCACACCTCGCTCGGCTTGGGCGCGTGGCGCATCACGGCCGCGACCGCGTCCGGCATCGCGCCGAGATGAACGGGGATGTGCTCGGCCTGCGCGATCATCCGCCCCTGCTCGTCGAAGATCGCGGTCGAGCAGTCGCGGCGCTCCTTGATGTTGGCGGAGAAAGCGGAGCGGACGAGGACCGCGCCC
>DASUXI010000267.1:0-8355 GCA_036377995.1 Gaiellaceae bacterium | reverse complement strand
CAGGCGCTCGGTGGGCTCGAGAACGTCGAGGTCGACGTCTTCTCGGAGCTCGTCGTCGAGTTCGCGCACAAGTGGAAGGCGAAGGCGATCGTGAAGGGCCTGCGGGTCATCTCCGACTTCGAGTGGGAGTTCCAGATGAACCAGCTCAACCGCACGCTCGCGCCCGATGTCGAGACGGTCTACGTGATGGCCAGCGCGACCGTCAGCTTCGTCTCCTCGAGCGGCGTGAAGGAGATCGCCGCCTTCGGCGGAAGGGTTGACGAGCTCGTGCCCGAGGCCGTAGCACGTAGATTTGCAGAGCTTTTCCCGGACGGTCGTCCGGGAACTCCGGAAAATCCGCAAGAATAGGGAGCCAATGGACGTTCTCGTACTCATCGACAAACTCGACGACCTCGTGCACAACGCGAAGGCCGTGCCGCTGACCGACCAGGTGCGGATCGACCGCGAGGAGATCTACGACATCCTCGATCAGATGCGAGCGACGATTCCGGAGGAGATCAAGCAGGCGCGCTGGATCGTGAAGGAGCGCCAGGAGATGCTGGCGGAGGCGAAGCGCGAGACCGACCGTCTGCTGGGAGAGGCACGCGAGCAGGCCGTTCGCGAGGCGTCCCAGACGGAGATCGTCAAGATTGCGGAGCGTCAGGCTCAGGACATCGTCGACGACGCGAGGCGCCAGGCCCGCGAGACCAGGCTCGAGATGGAGGACTGGGCCGACTCGATCCTCTCCACGCTCGAGGTCAACCTGGAGAAGTTCCTCACCGCGGTCAAGCGCGGGCGCGAGCGGCTGCACGAGCGCTCGCAGGAGTCCGTCGTCGCGGGCGTCGGCGCCGGCGGCGCACCCGACGACTACACGCTCGAGAGCTAGGCCGCGACCGGCGAGAGCTGGAGGTCGGCGCACACCGCCGCGGCGGTCTCCACGAACGCGCGCGCTGCCGGCAGCCGGTAACGGTCTCGGTGCCACGCCAGCGCGATCAGGCGGGGCGGCACCTTCGGCAGCTCGATCAAGCGGGTCGTCTCGTCGGCGTCGTCCATCGTCAGCCGAGGGACGAGCGCGCTGCCGACCCCGGACGCGACCAGAGCCTGCACCGTCTGATTGTGATCCGAGCGGAAGACGAACTGGAGCGGCCTGCGGAAGGCGGCCTCGACCTGGGCGAGCGTCCGGCAGTGCTTGTGCGCGATCAGGTCGAGCTCCGCGATCTCACGGCCCGTGGGCGCACTGTCTCTGTGGGCGAGCTCCGACCCCGACGGAACGACGAGGACGTACGGGTCGCGCAGCAGCTCGACCGACTCGAAGGGCCCGTCGACCAGAGGGAGGTCGGCAAACGTCAGGTCGAGGTCGCCGCGCTCGATCAGTGCGAGCAGCTCCTCGTCGTCGGAGGACTCGGTGAGGCTCACCTTGACCCGCGGCCACGAGCGCCCGAACCGGCGCATCACCTCGGGGAGGATCCGCTGTCCGACGCTCTGGAAGACGCCGACCCTGAGCGGTCCGGCGTCCCCGTCCGCGAGCGCAGTGAGATCGGCCTGGGCCGCCGCAACGCGCGCGGCGATCGCGTCGGCGTGGGTGAGGAGGAGACGGCCGGCCTCCGTCAGCGACACGGGCTTCGGCCCGCCGGGCCGCTCGACCAGGCGCTGGCCGACGATCCGTTCGAGAGCAGCGATCTGCTGGCTCACGGCCGACTGCGTGTAGCCGAGCGCCTTCGCGGCCCTGCCGAACGACCCCTCGCGGGCGACGGCTTCCAGGGCGAGGAAGTGGCGCAGCTCGACTCCCAGCCAATGATCAGCTTCCATAATCGATCAACATCGTAATTGGATTTGCTCTAATGATGCGCGGATCCGGAAGATGGTTGGATGACCGCTGCTTTCGCACGCCGTTCCCCGGCCGCGATCCTCCTCGCCCTCGCCACGGTGTACGTGGTCTGGGGGTCGACTTATACGGCGATCCGCATCACCGACCGGACGATGCCGCCGCTGCTCATGTCCTCGGCACGGTTCCTGCTCGCGGGCGCAGCCCTCTACGCTCTCGTTGCCCGGGGCCGCCCTCGTGCGACCGCACGGGAGTGGCTTTCGGCGGCGATCGTCGGCGCCGCGCTCCTCCTCGTGGGAAACGGCGGCGTCGCCTGGTCGGAGACCCGCCTCCATTCGGGCCTGGCCGCCCTGATCGTCGCGATCATCCCTCTCTGGGTCGCGCTCATGGACCGCGTCTTCTTCGGGCGCCGGCTCTCGACCTCGGCGGTCGCCGGGCTCGTGATCGGCTTCGGCGGCGTCGCCCTCCTCGTCCGCCCGGGAGGAGGAGGTGACCTGACCGCCATGCTCGTCCTCGTCGTGGCGACCTCCGGTTGGGCCGGAGGATCGCTCTACGCGCGGGGCGCTCAGCTGCCCCGAAGCCCATTGCTCGCGGCCTCGATGCAGATGCTCGCTGCCAGCCTCTTCCTGGGCGTCGCAGGCGTCGCCCGCGGAGAGGCAAGCCAGGTTCACACGAGCGCGTTCGGGGCGAAGCCGCTGCTCGCCTTCTCGTATCTCGTGCTCGTCGGCTCGCTGATCGCTTTCTCGGCCTACGGCTGGCTGCTCAAGAACGTCCGGATCTCCGTCGTCTCGACCTATGCGTTCGTCAACCCGGTGGTCGCCGTCGCGCTCGGGGCGGTCTTCCTCAACGAGGCGGTCGGGTGGACGACTGTGCTCGCCGGCGGCGCGATCGTGGTCGCCGTGATCCTGATCGTGACCGCACGAAGACCCCGGTCGAAGTCGCTCGTGGCGGAGGTCGAGGAGCCCCTAGAGGCCGCAGCCTGACCTCCGGGTCAGGGCGGTACCCTGACTCACATGAGGAGCTTCAACCTGCGTCAGGTCAGGCTCCGGCCGGGAGAGGAGTACCGCGACGAGGTCGAGGTCGAGCTGGAGCCGTTCGAGCTCGGCGGCGAGCGCTACCTGCCCGTTCCGGACCGGCTGCCCGCCGAACTTGCGATCACGAAGGCGAGCACGGGGACGGTCTTCCAGCTTGGCTTCAACGCACGTCTGCACGGGCCCTGCTACCGCTGCCTCGGTGATGCTGTGCTCGAGGTCCCCATCGCGGCGCGCGAGTATCAGGCGACGAATCCCGACGGCTCCGAGGAACTTCGCACTCCCTATCTCAAGGACGACCAGCTCGACCTGTCGGGCTGGGCGCGCGACGCGATCGCACTTGCCCTCCCCGACAAGATCCTGTGCCGCGCGGACTGTGCCGGCCTGTGCCCGGTCTGCGGCAGGAACCTGAACGACGAGCCGCACGAGCACGAGACCGAGGCGACCGACTCGCGCTGGGCCGCACTCGAGAGCCTGCGCGAGCAGCTCTGACGGCTCGGCGAACAGGCGCTTTCCGCCGCTACACTCCTCCGTCCGATGGCCGTCCCGAAGAAAAAAACCTCGAAGGCCCGTAGAGACAAGCGCCGCGCCCAGCACAAGATCGAGTCGCCGCGCCTGAACATCTGCCCACAGTGCGGGCAGCCGAAGCGGCCCCACCGGGTCTGCCCGACGTGCCACACGTATCGCGGCCGCGACGTCGAGCCGCTCCGCACCCCGGCTCCGTAAGTGCGATGACTCGCGTCGCCGTCGACGCGATGGGGGGCGACCGCGGCCCGGATGAGATCGTCGCCGGCGCGCTTGCAGCTGCGGCCGACGGCATCGTCCCGGTGCTGGTAGGCCCGAAGAGCCTCGAC
This sequence comes from Gaiellaceae bacterium, assembly GCA_036377995.1. Classification (GTDB taxonomy): domain Bacteria; phylum Actinomycetota; class Thermoleophilia; order Gaiellales; family Gaiellaceae; genus 3-1-20CM-4-69-9. Next base: position 4,666 of record DASUXI010000267.1, on the reverse strand, counting down.
CCGCGGGGGCTCGAGTTGATCGAGGCGCCCGACGTGATCGCGATGGACGAGAAGCCGGCCGAGGCGGTCCGCGCCAAGCCGTTGAGCTCCCTCGTCGTCGCCTGCCGGGCGCTGGGCGAGGGTCGCGCAGAGGCGGTCGTCTCCGCGGGCAACACCGGCGCGATGCTGGCGGCCTCGCTGCTCGAGCTGCGCCGCATTCCCGGAGTCCGACGGCCGGCGATCGCCGTCACCATCCCTTCCCGTCGCAAGCCCACCGTGCTGCTCGACTCGGGCGCCAACGCCGATGCACGGCCCGAAGACCTCCTGCAGTTCGCCCACATGGGCGCCGTTTTCGCCCAGGAGATCCTCGGTGTCGCGGATCCCGTGATCCGCCTGCTCTCGATCGGGGAGGAGCCCGAGAAGGGAAACCAGCTCACGCTCGAGGCGCACGAGCTGCTCGCGGCGAGCGAGCTCAACTTCGCCGGCAACACCGAAGGGCGCGACCTGCTGGACGGCGCCGCCGACGTCGTGGTCGCCGACGGCTTCACGGGCAACGTCGCGCTCAAGCTGCTGGAGGGGACGATCAAGGGCGTGCTCGACGCGTTCCGCGAGGAGATCACGGCGACGGCGACGGGCAAGCTCGGCGGCCTGTTGATCCGTCCGGCCGCGCGACGGCTCCGCCGGCGGCTCGACCCCGACACCTACGGAGGCGCGTACCTGCTCGGACTGCGGGGGCTGGCGGTCATAGCCCACGGAAACTCGTCGCGCCGGGCGGTCACGAACGCGATCCGCCTCGCGGCCCGCGGTGTCGAGCATGGCGTGGTCGATCGGCTCACGGAGCGCGTCGGGTCGCCCATGTTAGAGTCGGCCACCCCAACGACCCCGACCCCTACGTGAGGTGACATGGCAGCGTCGCGCGAAGAAGTTTTCGAGCGAGTCAAGGAAGTCTTGACGGAACAGCTCGGCGTCGAAGAAGGCGACATCACAGAGGAGGCCTCGTTCCAGGAAGACCTCGACGCGGACTCGCTCGACCTCGTCGAGCTGATCATGGAGCTCGAGGATCAGTTCGGGATCAAGATCTCCGATGAGGACGCACAGAAGATCCAGACCGTCGGCCAGGCGGTCGACTACGTCTCCTCGCATCAGTAATCCGCCACCAGGGGTCGCGGAGCTGGGGAAGCTGATTGCCCGGCTGCCCGAGTCGCGTGCGTCCCAGGTCTACACACATGCCTCCTGGGCCGCCGACCGGTCGGAGTCGTACGAGCGGCTGGAGTTCCTCGGGGACAGTGTGCTCGAGCTCGCCGTTGCGCGCGCGCTCTTCGAGCGCTACCCGGACTTCACGGAAGGCAAGCTCGCGAAGGTGCGCTCGCACGTCGTCTCACGCGCGAGCTGCGCCGTGGTCGCGCGCCAACTCGAGCTCGGGCCGAAGCTCGTCGAGCGCGGTGCCGAGATTCCGGCCGACGAGCTGGGCCGTCTGTCTCGCAACCGCAACGTGCTCGCCGCTCTCCTCGAGGCCGCGCTCGCCGCGCTCTTCCTGGAACACGGTTTCGAGAAGATCGAGGAGCCGATCGTGAGGGCGTTCGAGGGCCGGATCGAGTACGCGCTCAACAGCCACGTCGACTACAAGACCGAGCTGCAGGAGGCGCTCGCCAGGCGGGGGCAATCGGTCGGCTATGCCGTGCTCGAGGTCGAGGGACCGCCGCATGACCGTCGCTTCACCTGTGCGGCGGTGATCGACGGCCAACAACTCGGCGTCGGCACGGGCGAGTCCAAGAAGTCGGCCGAGCAGGAGGCCGCAAAGGGCGCCCTGGCCCGGCTCGGCGTCGTGGTCGCCTCGTCCGACTAAGCCCGCCTCGGGGGCGGCGGAGCCGCCAAGGCCAATGAGGGCACGAGCTCAAGGCGTAAGCGCTTGAGCGAGGGCCGGACTGACGTGGGTGCGGACGCTGTAAGCGCCCGTGCCCACGCGGCATGGAACCGTCGTCGACCGCGCCCCAGTAGGAGCCCACGGGCTGCGCCCGTGGGCGTTGACCGGCTTAGCCGGCGTAGTCGCATTCGAGCGAAGGCGAAGCCTTCGCTCGAGAGTGACATCCGCGTCGATGGGTAGGTTTCGGGGCGCGTGAACCTACGCGCTATCAAGCTGCGCGGCTTCAAGTCGTTCCCCGAGCCCGTAGAGGTGCGGCTCGAGCCCGGCGTGGCCGTGGTCGTGGGGCCGAACGGGTCAGGGAAGTCCAACGTGTCCGACGCGATCGTCTGGGCGGCCGGCTCGCTTGCGCCGTCCGAGTTGCGTGCCGAGAAGCCGGACGACGTCCTCTTCGCAGGAGGCGGAGGACGCGCCGCCGAGGACTTCTGCGAGGTCGAGCTCCTCTTCGACAACCCCGACGGAAACGGGCCGTTGCCGTACTCCGAGCTGTCGGTCGCGCGGCGCCTCCACCGCGGCGGCGAGGGCCAGTACCTGCTCAACCGCACCGCCGTCCGGCGGATCGATCTCGTCGAGCTGCTGGCGGATCTCGGGCTCGGCGGCGGGATGCACTCGATCATCGGCCAAGGCCGGGTCGAGGAGATCCTCGGCTCGAAGCCCGAGGAGCGCCGGGAGCTGCTCGAGGAGGCTGCGGGCCTCGGCCGGTTCAAGCGCCGCAAGCATCGCGCCGAGCTGAAGCTCGCCCGGGTCGCGATCCAGGTCGAGCGTGCGCGCGACGTCGAGGCCGAGGTGAAGAAGCGCCTGCGGCCACTCGCATTGCAGGCCACCGCGGCCGAGCGCGCCGAGAAGCTGCGCGGGGAGATCGCATCCATGCAGGCGCGCGTGGCCGAGCTCGACCTCGCAGACCTGAGCGAACGGCTCGAGGACGGCGAGGGCCGGAGGACTGCCGCCCTGCTCGCGCGGAGACACGCGGACGAACGGCTCGACTCGCTGCTCGAGGAGCGGCGCCGCGCGGAAGAAGAGCTCGCCGATGCCGCCGGCCGGCGCGAGGAGGCGACCGCGACGCTGTATCGCCTCCGGAGCGCGCGGGAGCGGCTCGAGCTGCGCCGAGAGAGCGCAGAGACCTTCGCGGGGCACCTACGAGCCGACCTCGCCAGGCCGCGTCGGCTGCTCGACGCGCGTGTGCGCGCCGAGCGCGACAGCCTGCGCGAACAGGCGCGCGTCGCGCGGGAGCGGCTCCAGGCACTCGAACGCGCGCTCGCCGAGCGCGAAGGCCTGCCGCCCGCGGCCCGGGCGTTCGCCGAAGAAGGAGAGCGGCTCGCGCTTTCACTGCTCGACGTGGGGGAGGGGCACGAGCGCGCGATCGCGGCGGCGCTCGGTCACCGCGCCTCCGCCCTGGTCACGGACGACGCGCAGCAGGCTCTCGCCCTGGCCGAGCGCGCCCGCGCAGCCGGTCTCGGCAGCGTCGTCGTACTCACCCGCGATCCGGCCGAGCTCGTGCGCGCGCTTCCCGTCGTGTCCAAGCAAGAGCTCCTTGCCTCGACCGTTCCGGCGGTGACTCCGGAGGGATTCGGCTACGACCCGCAGCGCGGCGAGCTCTGGTTCGCCGGAGAGACCGCCGAGGCCGTCTGGCTCGAGCTCGAGGCCCGCCGGCGCACCCTCGTCGCGGAGGTCGAGCAGCTCGAGCGGCGCGCCGCCGCACCGCCGCCGGACGCCGCGTACACGACGGCGGCGGATCCCCGCGCGCTCGCGATCGCCCGGCTCACCGACAGGCTCGTCGAGGCGCTGTCCGGAGCAGCGGACGATCGCTTCGAGGCGCCGCTTCGCGCGCGGGCCGACGCGGGCTCGACGCGGACGGGATCGCTCGCCGAGGAGCTCCGGAGACTGGGTGCCGAGGAGGTCGGCGCACGACGCGCCGCAGCCGAGGCGGCCGAACGGCTGAGCGGCCTGGATGTCGAGCGGGCGAGGATCGACGCCGAGGCCGACGAGGCGCGGCGCCGACTGGAGGCCGCTTCCACCGAGCCCGCGGAGGGTGACGACCGCGGCGACTTAGCGGATCGGATCGAGCGGCTCGAGCGCCGCCGCGAGACGCTCGGGCAGGTCAACCCGCTCGCGAAGCAGGAGTACGACCATGAGAAGGAGCGGCTCGTCGAGCTCTCGACGCAGCGCGCCGATCTCGAGCAGAGCCTCGCCGAGCTCGAATCACTTCGGGACGACCTCGCGCGCACCGTCGAGGAGCGCTTCGCCGAGACGTTCGCGACGGTGCAGGAGAACTTCGCCGAGGTCGCCTCCACGCTCTTTCCCGGCGGAGAAGGCCGTCTACGGCTGACCGAGCCGGACGACGGGGAGGGCCAGCCAGGGATCGAGGTGGAACTTCGACCCGCGGGCAAGAAGGTGACCCGGCTGTCGCTGCTTTCCGGCGGTGAGAAAGCACTCGGGGCGATCTCGTTCCTGTTCGCGCTCTTCCTCGCCCGGCCGTGCCCGTTCTACCTCCTCGACGAGGTCGAGGCCGCGCTGGACGACACGAACATTGGCCGCTTCGTCGAGCTTCTTCGACGCTATTCGGATCGCGCGCAGTTCATCGTCATCACGCACCAGAAAAGGACGATGGAAGCCGCCGACATCCTTTACGGCGTGACGATGGGCCGCGACGGCGTCTCGCAGATCGTGTCGAGGCGGTTGCCGCGTGAAGAAGTCGCGGTTGCCTCGTAGCTGGGCTCAGCTCCTGGGCGAGGAGAACGCGGAGCCGGAGGCGGAGGCCGACCGCGC
>DASUXI010000266.1:0-4966 GCA_036377995.1 Gaiellaceae bacterium | reverse complement strand
CGATGGGCCGGGCAGGGATCGAACCTGCGACCTTGGGATTAAAAGTCCCCTGCTCTACCAACTGAGCTACCGGCCCGTGGGGCCAGTGTAGACGCCGGCCGCGGCTATCCTGCGCGGCCGCCCATCGACTGGCGGCCAGGGTCGGCACTCTTTCAAGGTGGTCGCGCCGGTTCGAATCCCGCTGAGGGCACCTAGGCGGTTAGCTCGGCTGGGAGAGCGCCTGCCTTACAAGGAACGAGCGGGAAGTGAGCTAAGAGGCTGACTTTCGCGTGTCACAAAGCTTTCTCGTCCGACGGTCAACCCGCGTCCTCGGGATCGAGCAACAGGACCGTCGCCACGCGAAGGGGCGGCCCGGCTTCGAGCGCGACCGACCCGGTGCGGGATCCAGTGCTTAGGTGGGTGGAGCGCCGAGCGGCCCGGAGGTGACGTGCCCGCGTGCGTCGACGCTGAGCACAATGCGCTGGCCGTCTCGCTGCAGGATCGCTGACTCATCCGTCTGGCTCTCGATCGCCCAGCCTTGAGCAACCCAGCTGGCGGCTGCGGCGGCGACCGCCTGCCGACGCTGTTCGAGCGGCAACTCGGCGGAGCCATGTCGCCGAAGCAACAGGACGGCGGCAAGCACGACCACGCCGACGCCCAGCACCGCGATGAGCACCCAGACCCAGGTAGGCGTTCCGCCTGAGCTCGTGCTTTGCGCTGTGGTCGTGACCTGTGCGGATGTGATCGCCGGCGCAGTCGTCGGCGTTGTCGCCACCGTTTGCTGCACGGTCGTGGGCGCCGTGACGGTTTGTCGAACGGTTTGCGTCTGGCTCACGGTCGTCTGGCTCACGGTCGTCGCGGGCTGAGCTTCCGTCAACGTTCTCTCGACCGTGGGAGCGCCGACCGACCTGGTGCCGACCGCGGTCGAGACCTTTGCGGCGACGCTGCTGCCGCCTGCGCCGCCGCCACCACAGCCCGCGAGCGCGATGGCAGATACGAGGCCGGCGCCGAGCAGGACGATCATCTGCACCATGAGGGCCAGATGAGGCTTGACCAGTGCCCCGTCAGCGCGGATGCGCATCCTCGTTAACCTTCGTTCGGTCCGAGGCATACGCATAACGCTGACGCTGCTGGCCGGTCGCCGCCTCATCCCATATGGACGATCCTCGTGCGGCTGGGTGATTACTGCCCGTCCGTGCGAATTTCGTGCTGCAACGGAGGCGGTCCTGCTCGCAGAGACACACATCGATCGCTTCCGGATCCCCCGCTTCACGAGCGCCCATAGACGCGAGCGCAGCCGCCGCAAGTCCCCTGCTCTACCAACTGAGCTACCGGCCCGTTGGGCCAGTGTAGACGGGGCTCGCGGCCATGGCTTGGGAGAGATGAGAGCCGTAGTCGACGTCGTCCGCGGCCGCCATCTTGCGTTCCCGGGTCGCGGCTATCGGGAGAGGAGATAGCGTCCCCGCAACTGCACTAGAGCCTCTCTCAACCCTTGCTCCGCAGAGCACTAACCCTCTGTCTGGCTCGAGCGCTCTCCTTCGACGTTGACATCGCGGAAGACGATGTACAGACCCGCGTCGTAGAGGCTCTTGAGGGCGCCCGCGATGAAGAACGGCGCTCCAAGGGCGCCGCGGAGCGTGGCGCCGGCGATCAGCGGGGCGATCGGCCGGGTGACGTAGCGGGCGGTGTTCGTGTAGCTGGCGGCCGCGGTGCGCTCGCTCGGGTCGACGACGGCCATCACGTATGCCTGCCGGGTAGGCACGTCCATCTGCGAAAGCGCGAAACGCGAGAGGAGGAGCACAATCGCCGTGGCGAGGTTGGGCGCAAAGGCCACTGCCGCGAGCAGCAGGTTCGAGGGCAGGTGGGTGAAGACCATCGTGCGCAGCAGACCGAACCTGCCGGCGAGTCGAACAGCGGCCTGGAAGGAAAGCGCCTGCAGGATGCCGATCGTGAAGAAGACGATCGCGAGCGTCTGCGGCGAGGCGTCGTATTTGCGCACGAACAGGTAGGCGATGAACGTCTGCGGGACGAAGCCGCCGCCGAGGCTGTCGAGCGCGAACAACCCCGAGAGGCGCATGACGATTCCGCGGGAGCGATGCAGCGGTGGGAGCGGTTCTTCCTCGAGCTCGTGGCCGACCTCGACCGCCGTTGAGAGACGGGCGGAGGCGAACAGTCCGGCGGCGGCGGCGACCGGGTACGTGAGCAGCCAGCGCGGTGATGAGCCGACGAGCGCGATCAAGGCACCGCACGACCCCGCCAGCGTCGCGACCGTGTTGTAGGTACCGAAGAGGCGGGTCGGATCGTGCTCTCCGGCGGCGTGCGGGAGCATCGCCTGCTCGAGCGAGGTGAACGGTCCCGATTCGACGACGTCGGTTGAGACCGTGCCGCTGAGCCCCGCCAGGATCAGCGCAGGGAGCCAGCCGGTGAGCGCAAACACGGTGCCCGCCAGCGCCATGACGACGAAGAGCAGGCGATAGCAGCGACGCCTGCCGACTCGGTCGCCATAGCGGGCGATCAAGACCGAGACGAGCGCGATCCCGGCGAGCAATGAGGCGAGGATGACCCCGACCGCCCTGTCGGACAGGCCGCGCTCAGCGAGCGTGACTCCGATCAACACCGAGCCGAGGCCGTATGCCAGCGCCCGCGCGCCCTGCGCGGCGACGATCCGGCGTGCGTCTGGGCTCAGGCGCGTTCCTCGAAGACCGCAGCGCCACTGCTGCCCGGGCAAAACACGTACAGGCAGCGGTCATCGGGATCCCAGCCCAGTGTGTGGGCCCTCTCCTCGGTCTCAACCGTCTCCACGGGCTCGAGCCTGGCGCTGTCGAAGCTGCAGACGACGCCGGGATCACCGATCGCCGCGTAGAGCCGCTGCAGGTCAGGGTCGTGCATGACAACGTCGGGCACCCCGGGCAGCGGCAGATTCGCGAGCAGACCGCCCGTGTCCCGGTCGAGCACGAGCAGAGCGCCGCCGTCGGCTGCACAGAACAACCGGCCGGCGTCGAGCCAGAGTCCGTGCGGCCCTTCGCTCGGAACTTGGAGCGCTCGGTCGATTGCCGGCCGCATGCAGTTGACGACGATGATCTCCGCCGGCTTCTGGATGTTGACGTATACCGCGTCCCGCTCGGGATCGTAAAGCGCCCAGCGCGGCCGGCCCGGAAGCGCAAGCTCTGCCGTCACGCTCATAGCATCGACGTCGACAACCGAGGCGGTGCAGTCCTCGCCCACCGGCTCGCCGAGATTGAAGCTGTAGAGGCGCCGGCGCGCGCGGTCGTAGGCAAGCCCGTTCGGATGGGAACCGACGTCGACCTGGCCAAGTAGCACTTCGTCCGAACAGCGGAAGACGCTGACTCGGGCGGCGCCACGATCGCTCGAGAAGAGCAGGTCATGCTCCTCGTCGACAAGGAGGCCGGCGACCCCAGGGAGATCGGGAAGAGCGCGCAGGTAACTGCGCGCGGCGCAGTCCAGTATGTCGATCCGGTCGGCGCCCGTGTGCGCGACGTACATCCTCCTGCTAGCGCGATGGACGTCGGCATGGTCGAACCCGGGCTTTGCTCCCGGCGGGATCGGAATGAAGCCGATCCTGGCGAGCGTCACGTCAGTGGCTCTCGCCGGAGCTGCCGACCTCCTGCTTGCACCAGGCGTAGAGCGCGTCGTAGACCGGCAGCGACAGTTCGAGCTGGCGGTGGTCGCCGAGGTTGAGCAGGTGGAAGCCTTCGGCGACAGCGAGTAGGCCGCGCGACTGCGGCGTCGCATCTCGATCGTCGGAGACGTCGGCACCGTGCACGATCCGGGCGAGCAGGTGGGTTGCTGGGTCGTCGAGGTCGTACTCCTCGACGAGCACCTCGAACGAGCAGAGCCCGTCGCGGTGCGTGTACTTGGCGCCCGGCGCGTCATAGGAGTGCGCCCCCTCTTGCTCCGCAACCTCGAGCACCTGGTCCGCCGGCACGTAGAGAAAGTCCGCCTCCGGGTCGATGAAGTTCTTGATCAGCCACGGACAGGCGATCCGGTCGGTCTTCGGCCGTTCGCGTGTTACCCACTTCATGGTGACTCCCTTTCTCTATTCGAGGGCCACAAGGGATCGGTCCTTCGGCGCTCGCCGAAGATAGCGGCTGAAGATTGCGCTGGGGTCCGAAGTGACCACTTCGCCCTTGGCCGAGGGTGTCACGGCCCAGTGCAGTGGAGTTCGCTATTTCCTCTCCCGGGTCGCGGCTATCCTGCGCGGACCGCCCCCATCGACTAGCGGCCCAGGTCGCCACCCTTTCAAGGTGGTAGCGCGGGTTCGAATCCCGCTGGGGGCATTCCGATGCGTGCGCTGCGGCGGACGGCCTATGATTGCCGTGCGGTGACGCAGCTGGCGGTCAGTGTCAGACATCTCTTCGAGCGGCGACGCGCCCTCGACCGCCGGCTTTGCGCCCTCGGCGAGCGGTGCTGCGTCGCGCGCTCCCGTCACCACCTCGAGCGCGCACGCATGCGCCCAGCGCGCTAGGTGCGCGCAGCCGTCTGGGAAGGCCCGGGCGAGATGCGCCTGGGGCATGTGCCGGATGCGGTCTGCCCCCCCGACGGGGCGCTGCTCCGGGTAACCGCATGCGGCATTTGCGGCACGGACGTGCGGGCGTTCTACAACGGCGACCGCCGCCTCGAGCCGGGGGCAGTCCTCGGCCACGAGATCTGCGGCGAGGTCCTGGAGATCGGGCCGGAGGCCGAGACGGTCGATGCGGCGCCGGGCGACATCGTCCATGTGATCTCGACCCTCTATTGCGGCCACTGCGCCCTCTGCCGGAACGGGAACGAGCACCTGTGCCAGAACGGCGCGCTCATGGGCTTCGACTTCCAGGGCGCTTACGCGGAGCGGGTCGCCATCCCGGCGATCGCGCTGAAGAACGTGTTTCGCCTGCCCGACGGGCTCGACGACGTCCACGCGACGTTCGCGGATCCCCTCTCCGACGCGATCTGCGGGCAGAAGGATCTCGGGATCGAGCTCGACGAT
>DASUXI010000265.1:0-13033 GCA_036377995.1 Gaiellaceae bacterium | reverse complement strand
GGGGTGCTCGCCGTGCAGCTCGTCGAGCAAGGCGTGACGGCACGCCGCTTCCTCGACCGGCGCGCGCTCCTGAACGCCATGGCGGGTATAGCGGCAACCGGCGGCTCGACGAACGGCGTCCTTAACCTGCTCGCGATTGCTCACGAGGCAAAGGTGCCGCTGAGCCTCGACGAGTTGATGGGCGTCGCGAGCCGCACGCCCGTGCTCGCGAGCCTCGCGCCCTCGGGCCGCTGGATGGCGGAGGACTTTTGCCGCGCGGGCGGCTCGGGAGCCGTGATTCGCGAGCTCGTACGTGGCGGGCACGTCGACGGTGAGGCACCAACCGTCGACGGGAGGACGCTCGCGGACGCGACGGCGGATGCGCCGCAGCCTGACGGAGAAATCGTCTACACGCTCGAGGAGCCGTTCAAGCCGGCCGGGGCATTGCACGCGCTGCACGGCAACCTTGCGCCCGAAGGCAGCCTCGTCAAGCTCTCCGCGACAACGCGCCGCTCGCATCGCGGCCCTGCGCGGGTGTTCGACAGCGAGGAGGCGTGTGCCGACGGCGTGCGCGCGGGCCTCGTCGCGGAAGGCGACGTGCTCGTCGTGCGGTATGAAGGCCCCGCGGGCGGTCCCGGCATGCGCGAGATGCTCAGCGTCACTGCATCCGTGGTCGGAGCCGGCATCGGAGAGTCCGTCGCACTCGTCACCGACGGACGCTTTTCCGGGGCGACTCGCGGGCTGATGGTCGGCCACGTCGCGCCCGAGGCCGCACGCGGCGGACCGCTTGCGGTCGTGCAAGACGGTGATGTGGTCGCAATCGACGTGGACGAGGGCACGCTCGTCGTGGAGCTCGACGACCGCGAGCTCGCCGATCGCCTTGCCAGTTGGCAGCCGCCTCCCCCGCGCTATGAGACCGGCGTGTTTGCGCGCTACCGGGCGCTCGTGTCCTCCGCGTCTGACGGCGCTGTCCTCGTCCCGCCGGTCTGAAAGACGTGTGCGGGCGGCCCAGTCACTCCCGGCTCCGTAACGTAGACGTTTCCATCCGGGGCGGCCGTCGTCACGAAGAGCGAGCGCCCGTCGTCGCCGCCGAAGCAGCAAGAGGTGACGTTCTGCGCCGGCACCTCGAGCACGGCATCGAGGCGGCCTCTCACGTCGTAGCGACGAACGCAGCTTCCGCCGTAAAGCGCGAGCCACACACCGCCCTCATCGTCGACGGTGAGCCCGTCAGGGATGCCTTCACTCTCGTCGATCGAGACGAACGGCCGGCGCTCGTCGAGACTGCCCGAGGCGGGCTCGAAGTCGAAGACGTCGACCCGGTAGGTTGCCGAGTCGACGTAGTACATCCGGGTGTCGTCTCTCGGCCAGCCGATTCCGTTCGAAAGCGTCACCCTGTCGAGCATTCGCTGAAGCGTGCCGTCGTAGCGGTAGAGCGCGCCCGCGCCCGGTGTGACCTCGAGACCCATCGTCCCGATCCAGAAGCGGCCGGCGGCGTCGCAGGCGCCGTCGTTCGCGCGCAACGCGGGCCCGTGCGGGAACCGGACGAGGGTGCGCACCGACTCGTCCCCGGGATCGACGAGCGCAAGGCGATCGGCCAGAGCGAGGAGCACTTCGCCGCCGGTCGCCGGCGCCGCCGCGCTCACCCGCGCCTCGAAGCGAATCGCGCGATCTTTCCCCCTCTCGAGGATGTGCAGCTCGCGGCCCTCGATGTCCACCCACAGAAGCCGACGTGTCGCCGCGTCCCAACGTGGTCCTTCCGCGAGCTTCGCGTTCGCGCGTACGGCGATCTCCACGGCCGGAGAATCGCATGACCGCACCTGTGGCGGCGGCCTAGATGCTGGCGCTCGTCACACAGCCGGGCCAGGGGCACACGACACGCATCGAGGACGTTCCGGCCGTGAAGGCTCGCGAGGGTGAAGTACTCGTCCGCACGCTCGAGGTAGGCGTGTGCGGCACCGACCGTGAGATCTCGGAAGGCCTGTTCGGGATCCCACCCGAGGGCAAAGAGCTGCTCGTGCTCGGCCATGAGGCGCTGGGCGTCGTCGAGCGGGACGGCTACGGCTTCACGCGCGGCCAGCTCGTCACCGCGACCGTCCGCCGCTCCTGCGGTCGATGCATCGCGTGCGCGGAGGACTCGCCGGACTCGTGTCTGACCGGCGACTACAGCGAGCGCGGGATCACACGTCTGGACGGCTACGCCCGCGAGCTCGTGGCGGAGGATCCGGGCCAACTGGTCGCGATTCCCAGATCGCTCGGCCGCCTGGGCGTGCTCGCGGAACCGACGTCGATCTGCGAGCGCGCGCTGCGACATGCTCGGGCGATCGGCGGCCGGCAGCCGTGGCAGCTCGAGCGCGCGCTGGTCATCGGCGCAGGGGCGATCGGCGTGCTGATGACGTACCTCTTGCGCCTCGCGGACGTGGAGGTGTGGACTGCCTCGCTCGAGCCCGAGAACGAGCTCGTCGAACGGTCCGGCGCGCATTACGTCTCGACCCGGGACCACGAGCTGTCGGAGCTCGGAAGGTTCGACCTCGTGGTAGAAGCCGCCGGCAACGCGCAGTTGATGGCGCAGATCCTCGGCCTACTCGGCCGGAGCGGTGTCGGATGCCTGCTCGGGATCGATCCGCGCGTCCAAACGGTCGAGCTCGACGGCAGGGTGCTGGGCGTGGACACGATCCTCGAGAACCGCGTTCTCTTCGGCAGCGTCAACGCGCGGCGCCAGGACTGGAAGGCTGCGGTCGATGACCTCGACCGAGCCCGGGTGCGTTGGACAGAAGCGCTTGAACAGCTCGTCACGCTCCGCGTCTCGCTCGACCGCTTCCCGGAGGCCCTCGAACATCGCGGCGGCAAGGCCACGCTCGTTTTCTCGGACTAGTCCTACCGGATCAGCAGGAGAGCCCCGCGGCCTCGAGTGCCTGCCTTGCAAGCGCTTCGTCCACCGCGCCCGGCATGCCGCTCACGCCAACGGCGCCCACCCGCGTGTCGCCCTCGAACGCGGCGAGCCCACCGAGGAAGAACGTGAAGAACGGGTCGAAGCTCTCGCGCTCGACGGCGTCCTCACGCACCTTTTCCGCCAGCTCTCTCGTCGAGCGCGCGTCGCTCCGCGCAGCGGTGTAGGCCTTCCGCTGCGCGTTCAGCCGCGTGTCCGGTGCCGCGCCGTCCATCGTCGCGGCCGCGACGAGCTCGCCGTGCGTGTCCGCCACGAAGACCGAGACCGGGCTGGACGCCTCGTTCACCACCCAGTGCACGATTGCGAAGGCCTTGTCGAGGGTCACCGAGTCACTCTAAACCCGCGACGGCGAGCGTTTCCGCGTGGCGTCAGATGCTGACGTCGCCGGGAGTCAGCAGGGCGTACCCCGCGCCGAGTCTCGCCCCCGCGCCAGCCGCGAGCTCCTCGGCGGGCTGCACGTGCCAGCCAAACGAGTCGGCCAGCCGAACGATCATGTTGAACAGGGCTGCGACGTGGATCGCATCGACGAGCGCGTCCTTGCTCACACCGGCGGCGAGGACGGCGTCGGCATCCGCCGCAGTCAGCGCCTCCGGCCGCAGCGTGAGTTTCTCGAGAAACCCGAGCGTCGCGCGCAGAGGCTCCGCCACGGGCGCCGTGCGCCAGTCACGTTCGACAGCCTCCCAGATCTCCTTGCCGAGCGCGTACGACGCGACCGCGCCGTGCGACGTCGTTCAGAACGGACATTGGTTGATGGAGGACACGAACGCTGCGAAAAGCTCGCGCTCGCCGAGGCTCCAGTCGGAAGGGCCGTCCATCGCGAGATCCAGCGTGTCGGAGAAAGGGCGTCCGAAGAGCTCGGGCCGGTAGTGGAGCGTCTTCAGAACATCGGGCGGATCCGTGCCTCGCTGGCTCCGGATGAGCTCGAGCATCTGCGCCTCCCCCGGATCGTGGCCCTCCTCGAGACATCGCAACCTCACGGGAGCACCTCCAGGCCGGCCTCCAGCCGCTCCAGTCCTGCGGCGACCGCGACGGAGACCGTCTGCTCGAAAATCACGTCCTCGGAGTAACCGGCATCCGTCAGCGCCTCGATGTCCTCGTCGGTGACCTCGTAGGCGTTCCTCCTCACCTTGTCGAGATACGGAGCGAAGCCGCGGGGAGCTTGCCGGTCCGGGTATGCCGCCTGCCGGAGTCGTTCGACGAGCGAGTCGTATCGGGTCACCGGGCGGGCCAAGTGAGCTGTATTTCATCACATCACCAGGCGGCCCGGTGAGCACCGGGGATCCCCCTTCGTCTCTCACGCGTCGCAGTACGATGGACTGCCGATGAGCGCGCCAGCCTTAGCCGACCGGCCGCTTCTGACAATCCGCGGGACGCAGTACCCGGTCCTGCTGCCCACGTTCCGGGACCCGCGCCTCCACCTCGCGGCCGTGATCATCACCTTGCAGGTCCTCGGCCAAACCGCGTTCGGGTTCAGCGTGTCGATCGCGCAGATCCTCGTCGCGATCGGGACGTGCGCGGTGCTCGAGGTCGGAATTGCCTTCTCCCGCCAACACGTGATCATGTGGCCGGCGAGCGCGCTATTGACGGGCAACGGAGTCGCGTTCATCCTGCGCGTGCCGGGGACGCGGCACGGCGACTGGTGGAGCCTCCACGGTGCGTGGATCTTCGCGGCCACGGCAGCCGTCTCTCTCCTGTCGAAGCACGTGGTGCGCTGGCGAGGTCGCCACATCTTCAATCCCTCGAACTTCGGGCTCGTCCTCTGTTTCCTGGTGCTCGGCAAGAACCGCGCCGACCCACTCGACTTCTGGTGGGGACCGATGTCCCTCTGGCTCGCGCTCGCAATCGCGCTGATCGTCGTCGGGGGACTGACCATCCTGTCGCGACTCCGCCTGCTCGTGATCGCAGTGGGCTTCTGGCTTGCATTTGCCGCGGGGATCGGAGTGCTCGCCGCGAGCGGGCACTCGATGACCGCTCGATGGCATCTCGGGCCGATCTCCGGTTGGGGGTTCTGGTGGCTGCTCGTCACCTCGCCCGAGATTCTGATCTTCCTCTTCTTCATGATCACCGACCCGATGACGATCCCGAAAGGGCGCGTGGCCCGGGTCGTGTACTCCGTGTGCGTCGGTCTGCTCGCGACGCTCCTGATCGCCCCGCAGACGACCGAGTTCGCCACGAAAGTCGCGGTGCTCGCGGCGCTCTTCCTCGTCTGTACAGCACGTCCCCTCCTCGAGCGATTCCTGCCGGCGGCCGGCTCGCCCGAGGACAGCGCGTTGACCTGGGCCGGTGGGCTCACGCAACGTGGACGAGTTGCGACTGGAGCGCTGGCTCTTGCAGCGGCTGGTTTTGTGGGGCTCGTGGTGGTCGCGGGCTTGCCGGCACGCCATGGTGCTCCGGCAGCGAGCGCGCTGCCCTCCGGCGAGCCCATGCCGCAGGTGACCGTCCTCGCGACCAACGGCGTCTCGACTCGAGTCGACTCTGCGACCGCGGACCAGATCGGACGGGACATCGTTTTGGATCTCCGTTCCAACGCGGATGCGCTCCGCCTCCGCGACCCTCAGCGGGCGGCCACCGGTGCCGGCGGCGCGTGGCTCGTCGATCTCCGCCAACAGATCGGGTCCGCCGCCGGCCGGACGATCCCGGTGTCGAGCTACCGAGTCTCGAAAGTCGGCCTGACGCTGACGCGCGGAGAGGGCCAGGGACCGCCCAGGATCCTCGCTTCGATCAAGGGCGTCGAGCAGGTCGCGGTGTATCGCGGCCGGCCGCCGAAGCTCGCGCTGCGGCGCGCGTGGGCCCCCTTCGAGCGATCGCTCGAGGTAGCCCTCCAGCAGGGCCACTACGTCATCGTTCGAGCCCAAGGAGCGACACTGCAGACGACCGCTCCGCCTGTAGTCGCTGCGACCGCCGTCCGCGCGACAGGCCCGCTCGGCGGTGTCCGGCTCCAGGACGTCGCATCGCAGGTCGGGCTCGACTTCCGCCAGGGTGCTTTCCGCTTCGGCGGCTCGAACGATCTGCCCGCCATGATGGGAGGCGGGGCCTGCTGGCTCGACTATGACAACGACGGTTGGCTCGACCTGTTCGTGGTCAACTCGTTCGCCAACTCGGATCGAGCACGATGGGAACAGCACGGTGGACTGCCCCGCGGCGCGCTCTTCCACAACGTGAGGGGCTCGTTCGTGAACGTCAGCAAGAAGTCCGGTGCGGACCTCGCAGTCCGCGGCGAGGGCTGCGTGGCTGCGGACTTCAACGGAGACGGGTACACCGACCTCTTCGTCACCACCGACTCCTACGACAAGCTCCTCTGGAACAACGGCGACGGGACCTTCACCGAGGGTGCGAAGGATGCCGGGATCCAGTCGTTCGGCTGGCACTCCGGTGCAGCGGTAGCCGACGTCAACGGTGACGGCCGTCCCGATCTCTTCGTCGCCGGCTACACGGATCTGAACACGCCGGTGACGACGTCGATCGCAGGCTTTCCCTCGAACTACCGCGGAGTGCGCGACCTCCTCTACCTGAACGAAGGCAACGACTCGCACGGCCGCTCGAGGTTCCGCGAGGTCGGAGTACAGGCCGGGCTCGAAGCAACTCAATTCAGGCACGGCCTCGGTGCGTTGTTCACGGACTACAACGGGGACGGACGCCCTGACTTGTACGTCGCCAACGACGAGGACCCCAATCAGCTCTACGAGAACGTCCCCTGGCCCGGCGGGGCTGCCGCAGACCCCCAGAGGCTCGGCTTCCGCTTCGAGGAGCGTGGCGCCCTGGAAGGAGTCGCCGATCCGTATGCCGGGATGGGCATCGCATCGGGCGACTACAACGGCGACGGCCGGCTCGACCTCTTCGTGACGAACTCCCGTCATGAGCCGTACGCCGTCCTTCGCCGCGGTGCGGGTGCAGGATCGCCCGCCTTCCACGATGGGCGCGCCGCATTGGGGTCCGCGTACGCCGGTTCGGCCGGCTGGGGGGCATCCTGGGTGGACCTCGCGCTCGACGGCAGGCCTGACCTCGTCCTCGCCAGCGGGGACATCCCCGTCACGAGTCTTGCCAAAGACGCCGGCCAGATCCGGGTTCTGTCCGACCTTTCGGCCAATAGGGGGTCGAGGCGGTTCGCGAACGTCGGAGTTGCCGGGCTCCGAGGGATCCCAAGCGTGAACGGCCGGGGGCTGGCAGCAGCCGACTACGACAACAACGGAACCGTCGACATCGTCGTCAACTCGATCGGCGGTCGACTCGTGCTCCTTCGAAACACGGGCGGCTCAGGCCACTGGCTCGAGGTCAAGCTGGCGACCTTCGCACCCGGAACAGTGGCGACGGTCCTGCTTCCGGGCGGCCGCAAACTCGTGCAGGAGATGCATGCCGGTAGCAGCTACCTGTCCTCCGAGGATCCGCGCTTCCACTTCGGCCTGGGAGGTGCCGCGAAGGCGCGCATGCTCGTCGTCCGCTTCCCGGGCGGAGGTGTGAGGCGCTTCTCCGATGTGCGAGCCGACCAGGTCCTCGTGGTGAGAGCTCCGCGCCGGCATGCTTCCGACGGCGTCGTGACGCCGCGCTCCTACGTCCGTTCGAACTGCTCGCAGGCGATCACGCCGAGTCGCTCCGTCGCGCGTCTCTGGGACGAGACAGCGCTCGCCGTCGATCCGGGGAACGGCAACCCCGCAGCGCAGGCCCGAAACCTCTTCCATCTGTCCGCGGCGATGTGGGACGCCTGGGCGGCATACGAGCCCAAGGCCAGGGGCTACTTCCGAACCGAGAAGCACCGCACCGGCGATGTCCTGTCAGCGCGGGAGGCGGCGATCAGCTACGCCGCGTACCGGCTCCTCGCCTGGCGCGCGTCGTACGGGGCCAACATGGGCTCGGCCTTCGATCGCCTGACGGCGACGATGCGTTCGCTCTGCTACCAGCCCGGTTTCGTCAACACGCGAGGCGACTCGCCTGCGGCGCTCGGCAACCGTATCGCCGCTGCGGCGATCGACTTCGGACGAGGCGACGGGTCGCTCGAGAGCGCGCACTATGTCGACCCGAGTTACACGCCGGCGAACGAGCCCCTGGTCGTGTCGCAACCTGGTGCGATCATGCACGACCGCACGTTCTGGCAGCCGCTTGCATTCGGCCAGATCGTCATCCAGGGAGGCTTGTCCATTCCGGCGAAGGTGCAGACCTTCGTCGGCGCTCAATGGGGGCACGTCCGCGGCTTCGCTTTGCCCGCGTCGAAGAAGGGATTGCCGATCGATCCGGGCCCGCCGCCTCTCGGCGATCCTTCCTCCGCGGCGTACAGGCAAGCAGCGCTGAACGTGATCCGCTGGAGCTCGCGTCGCACCGGAGGAGCCATCGCAGCACGCTGGGCCGGGGCGGAGGCCGCGCCCGGCCGCTGGAACGCCATCGCGAACAAGGTCTCGGACTCAGAAGAGCGCGGCGTGGGTGCCGCGAAGCGTCTGGCGTCGAACGTGAAGCTCTACTTTGCGCTCAACGGCGCCCTGCACGACGCTGCCGTCGCAACGTGGGGCGCGAAGCGGACGTACCAGTCCGTTCGTCCGATCTCGATGATCCGCGAGCTGGCCTTCCAGGGTCAGTCGAGCGATCGGAACGCACCGTCCTTCAGCCCGGCTGGCCTGCCGCTCGTCCCGGGTCTCGTCGAGCTGATCACGAAACAGTCGAGTGCGCCCGGCCAGCGCCATGCTGCCCTGGCGGGCCATGTCGGCGACGTTGCGATTCGCACCGCGCGCGGCTGGACGCTGGGGACGCGCTGGCTGCCTCGCGCCGGAACCGTGACACCGCCCAGTCCCGGCTGGGTCTCGGACGAGAGCGCATTCGGGCGTGCGGCGGCGGAGATCCTGACTGCACAGGCCGGCAGTGGGCGGGTGCCCGCCGGCACCGGCCTGCCCAGGTGGGGAACGTACCGGCACGCCGCGGACGAGGCGGGCCTCTCTGGTCTCTACGCCGGGACGCAGATAGCCGCCGACGACTTCGCCGGTCGCCGGATCGGCTCGAGGGTCGGCAAGGAGGCCTGGGCGCTCGCCGAGCGCTACTTCGCCGGCACGGCGCGAGGCGGCTAGCGGCCCGAGCGCGCCTGCAGCCTGCGCGCGATCGTGTCCAGTGTCACAGCGAGCAAGAGGATGGTGCCGGTGACGATGTAGATCGTCCCCGTTCTGTAGCCCGCAGTGTTGAGCCCGTTCGAGACCGTTGCGATCACGAGCGCTCCGATGAGCGCGCTGCGCACCTCGCCGCGACCGCCGAACAGGCTCGTGCCGCCGATGACCGCCGCGGAGATCGCGTCGAGCAGTAGCGTGCCGCCGCCGACGTTGAGGTCGACGGAATTCAGCCGGGCTGCCAGGATCACGCCTCCCACTCCGGCCATGGCGCCCGAGATCATGAAGACGATGATGCGGATACGGGCAACGTTGATGCCGGCGCGACGTGCCGCTTCGGCATTGCCGCCGACGGCGTAGACGTGGCGGCCGAACGGGGTCCGCTTGGCCAGGAAGGTCAAGGCGATGAGGAAGATGACGACGAGGACGCCGGCCAGCGGCAGCCCCTTCGGCACGTTGGCGTGGTTGGAGATGGCGACGGTCCCGAAGGTCGCAACGGCGACGCCGACGATCTTGGCCACAATGACCAGTGGGCGGTGGATCGCCACGCCGGCGCGGCGCTTGCCCACGACCCCGCCGAGCGCGCCGAGGGCGTAGATGCCGGTGACGACTCCCGCGATGATCCATCCCGCGGAGGACGTGAAGTAGTAGTTGGCGGTGTCGTTGATCCACTTGTCCTGGATCACGATGACGCCCTTGATCTCGAGCACTTGCAGGATGACTCCCTGCCAGATCAGCAGGCCCGCGAGCGTGACGACGAACGACGGGACGCCGACGAGGGCCACCACCCCGCCCTGGGCGCCGCCGATGAGCGTGCACAGACCGATCGCTATCAACATCGCGACGAACCCGGGGTACGCGTGACCGCTACCCGGAAGCTGGAACTCGGCAACCGCCAGGGCCGCTATCCCGCTCAGATATCCGATCGAAAGATCGATCTCGCCAAGCAGGAGGACGAAGACCACGCCGAAGGCGAGCATGGTCAGGCCGGCCATCTGGACGATGATGTTGTTGAAGTTGTCGGCGGTGAAGAAGTTCGTCGCCTTGAAGCTGAAGAAGACGACGATGAAGACCAGTCCGATGACGATCGGCAGGATGCCCAGGTTGCCCGTCCTGACGTTGTCGAGCGTCCGACCCCACAGCCCGCGCTCCTCCTCGGTCTCTTGCTCTTCGGGGAGACCGATGCCCGGCGCGGCGACGTCGACTTCCGAGCTCACGACGCCAGCTCCGGCGCTGTCTGCGGGATGCCCGCGACCTTGGTGGGAATCCCTGCGGTGATCGCCTGTACGACCTCCTGCTGGGTGGTCTTCTCCCGCTCGTAGACCCCGACGTCGCGGCCGAGGCGCAGCACGGTGATGCGCGTCGCCACCTCGAAGACGTCGTGCAGGTTGTGCGAGATGAGCACGACTGAGAGGCCCTGCTCGGCGAGGCGCTTGACGAGCTCGAGCACCTGGCGCGTCTGGGCGACGCCGAGCGCGGCGGTGGGCTCGTCGAGAATGACCACCTTGGAGTTCCACTGCACGGCCTTGGCGACGGCGACCGACTGCCGCTGACCGCCCGACAGCGAGGCCACCGGCTGACGGACCGAGCGGATAGTCGTGACAGACAACGACCTGAGCGTCTCGGCCGTCCGCTGCTCCATGGCCGGCTCTTTCAAGCGGTAGAGCCAGTCGCGCTCCTCGCGGCCGAGGTACATGTTCTGGACGACGTCGAGGTTGTCGCACAGCGCGAGGTCCTGGTAGACGACCTCGATTCCCAGCCTGGCTGAGTCCTTCGGCCCGTGGATGTGAACGGGCTTCCCATCGAAGAGGATCTCGCCGCTGTCAGCGCCGTGGATGCCGGCCACGCACTTGATCAGGGTCGACTTGCCCGCACCGTTGTCGCCGACGAGCGCCATGACCTCTCCGCGGCGCACCTCGAAGTCGACGTCGGTGAGGGCCTGTACCGACCCGAACGACTTCGAGATACCACGGAGCTGGAGGAGAGGTGTCTCGCTCACGGTGGCCGCCTTCCTACCACATCGCCGGTGAGGGCGCCCGTTCGGGGCGCCCTCACCATGCTTCGCTCCTGGTTTATTTGCAGAACTGCGCGAATTCGCCGACGCAGACGTCGCTCTTCTTCAGGAACTTGTCCTTGAAGAGTCTCGTGTAGTTCGCCTTGGTGATCGAAACGACCGGCAGCTGAACGGTCGGCTCCTTCTTGCTGCCGTTCTTGCGGAACCCGTTGATCCCGGGGATCTTCTTGTGCTTGAGCAGCGCGACGGCTGCCGCAGCGGCGGCATTTGCCTCGAGGGGGACGTACTTGTAGACGGTCATCGTCTGCCACCCCGAGATGATGTTCTGCACGCCCTGCACCGTCGCGTCCTGCCCCGACAGCGCGATCGGCTTCAGCTTCTTCGCCTTTAGAGCGGCGATTACGGCGCCGGCGATGTTGTCGTTCGCGGCGATGGCACCGTCGATCTTGTTGTTCGTCTTGAGCAGCATCTGCTCGAAGATCGGCTGCGCGTTGGTCGCGAGCCAGAGCGGCACGAACTGCTGCGGGCCCTTTTCCAGCTTGCCGCTGTTGAAGAGGGGGTTCAGAACAGCGTCGTTTCCGCTCTTGAACCAGAACGCGTTCTGATCCGTCGGGCCGCCCCAGAGCTCGGCGACGACGGGCTTCGTCTTGCCCTTCAGGGCATTGACGACACCTCTGGCCTGGGCCGCCCCGACAGCCTTGCCGTCGAAGGAGATGTAGACCTTCGCGATACCGCCGACGACTTGCCGGTCATAGTCGATCGACTGACCGCCGGCTTTCGCGAACTTCTTCTCGATCGCGATTGACGTGCCCTGGGCGATGTCGGTCACGATGGCCACCTTCGCCCCGCGGGACAGACACGAATCGGCCTGGGAAACCATCTTCTGCGGGTCGTTCAGCGCGTTCGTGATCGAGTAGGTCACCTTGGCCTTCTTCAGGGCCTTGGCGAAGTACGGGGCATCGAACTGCACCCAGCGGACGGATGACTTCGTGTCCGGGAGCAGGACGCAGACCTGGATGTTCGCCGAGCTCCTGGCTGTTGCGCCGCCGGCCAAGATCGAGACAGCGACGCCGACCAGGGCTACGACGAGCCCCGCCCCCGCCGACCTTCGAAAGATTCGCTTCACTGAGGCCTCCTCGGTGGTGAGATTCGAAGACTCTAGTACAGAATCGAGGTGCTTTTCAGGTCGACTCCGCACGAGGTCGACGACGTTCCCCCTGACCTGCGTACTATCGCGCAAATGGCGGAGATCGGCGTCGGCATGCTCGGCTACGCGTTCATGGGGAAGGCGCACTCGAACGCTTTCCGCAAGCTCGAGTACCTGGCGTGGCCGCCCCCGCTCGTGCCACGGCTCGTCGCGATCGCCGGGCGGAACGAAGACGCGGTCGCCGAGGCGGCGGCCCGATACGGGTACGAGCGGTGGACGACCGACTGGCACGAGATCGTCACGGACGAGCGGATCGGGCTCTTCGACAACGGCGGCCCGAACTCGTTCCATGCCGAGCCGACGATCGCCGCCGCCGAAGCGGGCAAGCACGTCCTCTGCGAGAAACCGCTCGGGCGCACGGCCGACGAGAGCCACGAGGTGTGGCGCCGAGTCGCCGCGACCGGCGTCAAGCATCTCTGCGGGTTCAACTACCGCTTCGTCCCCGCGGTACGGCTCGCGCGCGAACTGATCGACGAGGGCGCACTCGGAGAGCTCCGCCACTTCCGCGGCCGTTACCTGCAGGACTGGGGTGACGACCCGACGCTCGACACGTGGCGGTTCGATCCGGAGCAAGCGGGATCCGGCGCGCTCGGCGATCTCGGAACGCACGTGATCGACCTCGCCCGCTACCTCGTCGGAGAGCTCAGCTCGGTCGCCGGGATCGTGAAGACATTCGTGAGCGGTCGCAGGGTCGACGACGCGATCGAGGCGGCCGTCGAGTTCGAGAGCGGTGCGGTCGGGACGATCGAGTCGACGCGCCTCGCGCTCGGACGGCGCAACGCGTTTCAGTGGGAGATCAACGGCTC
>DASUXI010000264.1:0-11254 GCA_036377995.1 Gaiellaceae bacterium | reverse complement strand
GGGCCGGGCTCGTCAGGGAGGCAGAACGCGGGCCCGACGGGCCGAGCTACGGCGCCGTCTTCTTCGAGCCCGTTCCGGAGGCGGCGTACGTCCTGGGGCTCGACCTCGGAGCGCGCTTCCTGCGCGGCGCGCTGTGCGATCTCGCGGGTGAGATTCGCGCACGGCAGGACGTCGAGCTCCGCGGTGCAGACGCCGACGGCGCCCTCGACGCGATCGCGAAGCTCCAGGCGTCGCTCGTGGCGTCGGCGGCGCTTCCGGTCGAGCGCATCGACGGCGTCGTGCTCGGTGTTCCCGGCGTGCTCGACGCGAAGACCTCGACGCTCCAGCTGACGACGCCGAACATCGCCGGGCTCGAGGGACGATCGTTCGCGCGCGACGTCCGCGACCGTCTCGGCGTCGCGGTCACGCTCGAGAACGACGTCAACCTGGCTGCGGTCGGCGAGCGCTGGGCCGGGGTCGCGCAGGGAGTCGACGACTTCGCGTTCCTGTCCATCGGCACGGGCCTCGGCATGGGCCTCGTTCTCGGCGGAGAGCTGCACCGCGGCACCCACGGCGCGGCCGGCGAGGTCGACTGGGCTCTTGCCGGCCTCTCGGAGGACGTGGACCCGTCCGCCGAGGGCGTGGCAGCCCTGGCGGCCCGGCTCGAAGCCGGCGGATCGCCGACGTCCGTCCTCGCCGCTCCGTACGACGCCCGTGACATCTTCGCGGCGGCGCGTCGCGGCGATCCGCTGGCACACGCGGTGGTCGACGAAGTCGCGCGGCGCATCGCCGCGCACATCGCGCCGATCACCGCCGTGGCCGATCCGGCCCTCGTAGTCCTCGGCGGCGGGCTGGGCTCGAACGGCGACCTGCTGCTCCGCCCGGTGAGGCGGATGCTCGGCGAGTGGCTTCCGTACGCGCCGAGGGTCGAGATCTCGTCGCTCGGCGAGGCGGCCGTGCTGATGGGCGCGCTGGCGACGGGGCTTCGCGCGGCTCTCGACAACGTCTTCGTCAACCGCCCGACCGCGAGGAGCGACTCCTAGGAGCCGGTCTCGTTCCCGCCGACGTCGTTCCCCTCCGCATCCACCCGGAGGATCAGCCTGCTGGCGAGAATCCCGGGACCGCCGTTCGAGCGGATGACGTTGCCTTTGAGAAGCAGCGTGCCGCCGCCGCCGTCCTGACCTCCTGCGAGGACGACCCCGGCTCGCTTCGGAGGTGTCCGCACGAGCGCGTTCCTCACGATCGTGTTGCCGCTGATCTCGAGCGCGGTCGCGACGACCGCAGGGCCGTCGTTCGGCTCCAGCTCGAGCAGGATCCCCGGCCCGGCGTTGTCGTGGATCGTGTTGCCCGTGATGTGGACGTCGAGCGCCGGCTGTCCGCGGTCGTCGGGCTCGAGGTCGATCCCGGCGGCGGGCTGGCCCGGAGGCACGTCGCGCACGCCCTCGATCTCGTTGCCCTCGATCCTCAGGCCGATCACGGCCGTGGCGGAGATCGCGTTGCGGCTCGCTCCGCCAAGAGTCGAGTCGAGAACCGCGATGTCGGCCGCGAAGCTGTTCCCGTTGCCTCTGCCGCTGATCGTGACGTCGTCCTTCGGGAAGCCGCCTATGTCGAGATGACTCAGCGTGACGCGGTGGCCGAACACCGCGACGCCGAACATGGACTGTCCGTCCGGCACGACGATCCGGAGGTTCGAGATCGTCACGTCGACCGGCGCCGGTCTCGTCCGGCTCGAACGGTTGACGAAGAAGACGCCGCTCGCCGGGATCGGATCGCCGTCGATCGAGCGCAGCCGCACGGGGCCCGGGCCGAGTGAGACGACGCACGCACCGTCGGACGTGATCGTCGTGCGGTCGTGGGAGACCCAGAGGCCGCGCGTCGAATAGCACTCGCCGCCCGGCAGAGCCGGGAGGAAGATCTTCCCGCTGCCGCGATCCAGCCGCGCCTGGAGCCAGTCGCCGATGTCGCGGAGCCCCGCCGGAGGAGAGGATCGTCCGGGGGGAAGGGCTCGAGATCCCGCGACGGCTCTTGCCTTGCGCACGACGATGCGCGGTCCGCGATTGCCGCTGAAGCTGTTGCCCGCGAGGTCGATCGTGCCGTGCCCATCGCTCTGGCCGCCGAGGACGACGATGCCGGCACGGCGCGACGCGGGCGCCGTGCGCGCGTTTCCGACGAGGCGGTTCCCGGTGACCTCGATGCCGTCGGCGACCACCGGCGCGCCGTTCGGGGGGTCGAGGTCCAGCAGCACTCCCGGCCCGCCGTTGCCCGTGATCGTGTTATGAGAGACCTGCACGTCGAGCGTCGGCTGCCCGCGATCCGCGGCGCGGATGCGTACGCCGGCTGCCGCGGCGGTCCGGCCGCCCGAGAGCGTGTTGCCCTCGATCCGCAACCCGACCGGGCCGTAGGCGGAGACCACGTTCCGCCGGCCACCGGAGAGATGCGAGCCCAGCACCGCTACGCGACCGGTCATGCCGCCGGATCCCGTGCTCCCGCTTCCGATGCGGACGTCGGCCAGCGGCGCGCCGTCGATCGTCAGCCCGCTCAGCGTCGTCTCGTGCCCGAAGACAGCGACCCCGTACATCCTCTTTGTGGCGGGCACGGTGATGTGGAGCCCGCTGATCGCGACACGGACGGGCGGCGGCACGCGGATGTCGGAGTGGTCGAGGAAGAACACCGCGTTGGCGCGGACGGGCTTGCCCGACCCGGTCGCGATCCGCGCCTCGCCGGGACCCAGCGCGAGCAGGCACGCTCCGTCCGAGGAGATCGTGGTGTCGTCGCGCGAGAGCCAGAGCCCGCGCGTCTCGTAGCAGCGCCCGCCCGGCAGCCTCGGCAGGAAGATGCTCCCGCCGGCGTCGAGCCTCGCCTGCAGCGCGGCGGTGTCGTCCCTGACGCCCGCGCCCGCCGGTGGAGCCGCGAGCAGCGCGGCGGCGAACGCCGCCGCGACAAGCCCCCTGCATGCTCGGCGAGCAGCTCCCATCGTTCGTCCCGCCGATCGTAGCCCGGCGAATCCCTCGAAATCGGGCTGGTCGATCAGCACGAACGCGCCTACGGTGCGACCCAGCGGACCCTGACCGAGGACCTCACCATGCACGGACGTGCACGACGCATAGGCATTCTCGCCTCCCTAGCGGCGGTAGTCCTCGCGCTCGCCCTCGCCGGTGCCGGTGGTCACGCGCAGTCGGCCCAGGCCGCGAAAGCGAAGCAAAAGGACAGCGTTCCGGGCGAGCTGCTCGTCGGCTTTCAACCGGGCGTCACCGCAGCCGAGCAGCAGTCCGCCCTGAAGAAGGCGGGCGCGAGCGAGAAGAAGAAGTTCAACCGGATTCACTCATCGCTCGCGGCCGTGAGCCCGCAGGAGGAGGACAAGGCGCTCCAGCAGCTCCAGCACGATCCACGCGTCCGCTACGCCGAGCCGAACTTCGTCTTCCACACGGACACGACGCCCAACGATCCCTTCTACTCGAACCTCTGGGGACTGGACAACACGGGTCAGGTCGTGTCCGGGCAGCCCGGCACGCCTCACGCCGACATCAACGCGCCGCAGGCGTGGAACAAGACGACCGGGAGCTCGGCGGTGACGGTCGCGGTCATCGACTCGGGCATCGACGGGTCGCACCCTGATCTGAGCGCGAACATGTGGATCAACCAGGGCGAAAACTGCCCCGGGTGCCGGAACGACGGCATCGACAACGACCACAACGGCTACGTCGACGACTGGCGCGGCTGGAACTTCGTGAGCAACAACAACAACCCGATGGACGACAACGGGCACGGCACTCACGTCGCCGGCACGATCGGCGCCGTCGGGAACAACAACATCGGCGTCGCCGGAGTGAACTGGCATGTCAGCCTGATGCCGCTGAAGTTCATCGGTGCGAACGGCAGCGGGACGGCCGCGGACGCGGTCAGCGCGATCCTCTACGCGGCACAGCAGGGCGCCGACGTGCTCAACAACTCGTGGGGCGGCGACCAGTACTCGCAGGCGCTGGCGGATGCGATCGGCGTGGCGGACTCGCACGGCTCGCTCTTCGTCGCGGCCGCCGGCAACAGCACCAGCAACAACGACACGGCACCGGCGTATCCCGCGTCGTACGACCTGCCCAACGTCGTCGCGGTGGCTGCGACCGACAACACGGACGATCTCGCGTGGTTCTCCAACTACGGCCGACAGTCGGTCGCGCTTGCTGCGCCGGGACAGGACATCTACTCCACCTGGCCAGGCGGGGGTTACCAGTACCTCAGCGGAACGTCGATGGCCGCCCCGCACGTGTCGGGCGCCGCAGCGCTCGCCAAGGCGGAGTTCCCGTCGGCGACAGGTGTCGGACTGAAGTCGCTTCTCCTCGACAGCGTCGACCCGCTTCCGGGCCTATCCGGTCTCACGGCCTCGGGCGGCCGGCTCGATGCCGCAGCGGCCGTCGGCTGCGTCAACGCACCGAAGCTGTGGCTCGACAGTCCGCATTCGGGCTTCGACGTCGAGTCGGGAACACCGATGACGGTGCGGGCAATCGCAACCGCGTGCGGCTCCAGCGCGGGCGTCACGGTGTCCGCCGACGCGAGCGGGACGCCGATCTCGCTCTCCCCGCGGGGAGACGGGCTGTACACGGGCACCTATACGCCGAGCGCAGGCGGGCCGCTGACGATCTCCGTCACGGCATCCGCCGGCGGCACGAGCGAGACCCGCAGCGCAGCGGGCGTCGTGTCGACCGTCTACCCGATCTCGCCGAACGGCCCTCCGGTCACCGTCACGACTTCCGCGGCCGGTCAGAAGGCCCGCCTCCGGTTCACGGGACAGGCCGGGGAGCGCGTGAGCGTGAAGCTCTCGAGCGTGAGCATCACCATGTCCTACGTCTCGATCCTGAGCCCCGACGGAACCACCGTCGGCACACGGACGTTCATCGGCACGTCGGGAGGGCTCCTGGACACGCGCACGCTGCCGGCGAACGGGAACTACACCATCCTCGTGGAACCGCAGGGGACGTCGACCGGGTCGATGACCGTCACGCTCTACGACGTCCCGCCCGACGCAGGCGGCCCGATCGCCTTCGGCAGCCCGGCCACCGCGAACGTCACCACGCCCGGGCAGAACGCCGCCTTCACCTTCGCCGGCCAGGCGAACCAGCGAGTCAGCATCAAGCTCGCGGGCGTGACGGTCCCGATGTCGTACGTCTCGATCGTGAAGCCGGACGGAACCCTGCTCGGGACGAACACGTTTGTCGGCACGAGCGGCGCTTTCGTCGACACGCGTACGCTGCCCGTCGGCGGCGGCTACACGATCCTGGTCGACCCACAGGGCGCCGGCACCGGCTCGATCACCGTCACGCTGTACGACGTCCCACCCGACGCGGGTGGGCCTATTGCCTTCGGCAGCTCGGTGACCGCGAGCGTCTCGACTCCCGGGCAGAACGCACGCATCACGTTCGACGGCCAGGCCGGCCAGCGCGTCGGCGTAAAGCTCTCCGCGGTCACGATCTCGACGTCCTACGTCTCGCTTCTGAAGCCGGACGGCACGGCGCTGGGGACGAACACGTTCGTGAGCACCGGCGGCGGCTTCGTCGACACGCGGACACTGCCCGTCGCGGGGACGTACACGATCCTCGTCGACCCACAGGCCGCCTCGACGGGCTCGATCACGGTCACGCTCTACGACGTCCCGCCCGACGCGGGCGGCCCGATCGCCTTCGGGAGCCCGGCCACCGCGAACGTCACCACACCCGGGCAGAACGTCGCCTTCAGCTTCGCCGGCCAGGCGAACCAGCGAGTCAGCGTCAAGCTCTCCGGAGTCACGATCTCGACCTCCCAGGTCTCGATCCTCAAACCGGACGGCACGACGCTGGGCAACGCGATGTACGTCGGGACGGGAGGCGGCTTCCTCGACACCCGCACCCTGCCCGCCGCCGGAACCTACGCCCTCGTCGTCGACCCGCAGGCGGCCGCGACCGGCTCGATCACGGTCACGCTCTACGACGTCCCACCCGACGCGACCGGCAGCCTCGTCCTCGGCGGCCCGTCGACGATCGCAACGATGTCCGTCCCGGGACAGAACGGCCGGTTCACCTTCGACGGGCACGTGGGTCAGCGACTCAGCCTGGCGATCTCGGCCGTGACGGTCTCGACCTCCTACGTCTCCATCCTGAAGCCGGACGGGACGACCCTCGTCGGCCTGACGCTCGTGACGACGACCGGCCGGACGTTCACCGTCGATCCGCCCGTCGACGGGACGTATGCGGTCGTCGTCGACCCGCTGTCGACGGCGACGGGCAGCATGACGCTCGCACTCGCCGCCGGGTAGCGGCGCGCTCTCAGACGTTCCGGCGCAGGAAAACGAAGCCGAGCGGCACGAGCGCAGCGAGCGCGACGAACGGCGCGAGCGAGACCCGTGTCCGCTGCTCTCTGAGCTTCGTGGACGGGCCGGTGCCGAGGACGTCCTTCGCCGCCGAGACGACTCCGCCGGTGTCTCCGGACTCGATCACGGTGCCGTTGCCCGCGGCGGCGAGGCGCTCCGCGTTGTGTCGGCTCTCCGGGTCCGGGCGATAGGCGGGGTCGGGCCTGTTCTTCTGCAGGAAGATCTTCTCGCGAGAGCCCCAGACGTGGACGAACAGCAACCGGATGCCGTTGTCACGGAACTTGTTCGACAGGATGACGTCGTCGAACGAACGGCTCTCGCCGTCGCTGAACAGGATCACGAGCCGCTTCTTCACCTGCGGCGAGAAGTAGTTGTTCGGCCCGAAGTCGCCGAGGGAGTTGTAGTCGGTGGCGAGGCTGTTCGTGCCTGCCGGCGGGGGCGCCTCGATCGAGACGGCATCGCGAAGCGTGGAGGTGAACACCTGTGCGTCGAGCGTCGGGAACAGATGGGGCAGGGTGCGGTCGGTGAGCGAGGCGATCCCGAAGGGGATGTCGCTGAGACTGGAGCGAACGTCCTGGGCGATCTTCTTCGAGCGGTCGAGCCGCGTCGGCGACCCACTGTCCTTCCTGGCGAGCATCGACCGCGAGATGTCGAGGACGACGAACGCCTCGGCGTCGGCGCGTCCGGTCTCGGTGCGATTGCCGGAGATCACGGGCTGCGCGGCCGCGATCCCGAACAGGCCCGCGATCGCTGCGATCGCCAGCGGAACGCCGAGGCGACCTCGAAGCGGCGGCGGTGTCAGCTCGAGGTTGCGCGAGACGCGGCGCGCGCGCCGTTCGAGCAGCGCATACGCGGCCAGTGGGACGATGACCGCGAGCGCGATCAGGCTCCCGAGCGGCGAAAGGAAGGCCAAGCTAGTAGCCCGAGCCCGGCGTCGCGAGCGCGGCGCCACCGGAGCGGCCGAAGCCGTGGGCGGAACCGCCGCCGGTGCCGGTCGGCAGCCGCTTCAGCAGCCGGAGCGTGAGCTCGAGGTTGAACTTCGCGTCCTCGTTCGACGGGTCGGCCGTGAGCGCCCCCCGGAAAGCGCGCGACGCGTATTGAAGGAAGCGCAGGCGCTGCCCCTGGTTGTCGGTGGTCGCGAGCCCGAGCCCCATCACGCCGAGGAGGTTTGCCGCCTGGCCGCGCCGGGCCGCGTTGTTCGACTCGCGGACGAACTGGGCGAGCGAGACGAGGGCCTGGCTCCGCAGCGCGTCCGCGTTCGTCTGCATGAACGGGTTCACTTCCGGGCGGGCGAGCCAGAAGCTCCGAAGCGTCTTCCGGTAGAAGAGGTCGTCGTTGATCCCGAGCAGGTTGCGCGCCGCATGGAACGGCACCGTCTCCTTCGGTTGCCAGAGATCCGAGCGGGTGGGCGCGGCGATGAAGCGGACGTCGTCTGCCCTGAAGGTGTCCTGCCACCGTCCGACGTCGAGCGCGAGCAGCAGGACCACGATGCCTGCGGCGAGCGCGACGACGGTGCCGGCGAGCCAGCGCCAGGTCACGGCTGCGTCCTCGGAACGGGGAGGCGGCCGCACCAGTGCTCGTTCGCCGCCAGGGCGACGAGGGCGAGACCGGCGATGAGGATGAGCGTCCACGGGACCGCGCCCTGGAGCGCCCCTTCCGCGGCTCCGACGCCGTGGCCGACCCGGGTGACCGGTGCATCGAACGCTCCCTTGCCGGCGAGGTTCTTGAACAGCGCGAGGTTGTCCGCCCGCGGCGTCAACGCGACGATCCGGAACGGGACGCCCAGGTTGCGGAAGGTGTTGAGCGTCTGGGCGACCCTGGGCACGTCGTCGGGAGCCGTGTCGAGGTCGCTCACGAGCAGGATCGGCCCGTGCCGGTTCCCCGCGCGGACGAGGGCATCGTGCGCGGCGACGAGGCCGGACGAGATCTGCGTGCCGCCGGAGAAGTTCGACGTCCAGGGCGTCGGGGTCGTCGGGTCGAGCCCCGGCCGCGGCCTCGCGGGAGGCGTGAAAAGCCGCACGAGCGGCTTGAGCTCCTTCGCGGGGGAGCCGGGCGGGAGCATCTCGTAGGCGATGTCGGAGAACGCGATCAGCCCGATCCTCGTCTGCGAGCGAATCAGCCGCTCCAGGACGTTGACGATGGTCTGGTCCGCCTCGGGCTTGATCGAACGCGAGACGTCGAGGACGAGCATCCCGCTACCTCCGCCCGGAAGCAGGCCGTGAGTCGCCGCCGCGTTGCCGCGTCCCGTGGTGCTCGCCAGCACGACGAGCCCGACGAGGACGACGGCGAGGGCCACCCGCAGGATCAGTGTCCGCCGCGCCGCACCTGCGAGGCGCGCCGTGCTCGCGAGCGGAATCGCGGGGCCGCGCACCCGGCGTCGGGCCCGCTCAGCGAGCGTGACCATTCGACCTCTCCGCGACGACGCGCCGCACGTCGACGGTCAGGGGCTGTGTCGCTGCCGGCATGGGAGTGTCCTCGCCCCACGCCAGCTCACGTGCGGCGAGCGCGAGCTCGCGCTCGCCGGTGTGTGTGAGCTCACGCGAGAGGAGCTCGAGCGCCTTGCGCTTCGCCGGCTGGTCGTCGTCCTCCGACGCGCGCTCGACGAGCACCACAGCGCGCTCGAGCCTCGTGAGGACGGGCACCCGTACGCGGCGCAGGATCGCCCGCACGAAGCCGGCGAACCCGATCACGGCGAAGAGGAAGAGCAGCGCGCTGGCCGCGAGCAGCAGAGCCTGGAGCAGGCCGGGCGACATGGAGTAGGTCACGCCGAGCGGCGCGGTGCTCAGGCGCCACGACGGCTGCTGGAACGGGTCGGCGTTGGCGATGTCGGCAGCCGTCGTCCGGGAGGCGAGCGTCAACGGATACCACGGAACCTGAAGCGTGCGCTGGCCGCCGCCTGTGACCGGCCAGAAGAAGACCTTCGCCGGGTCGAACTGGATGCGCGTGAACGCGGCAGTCGGCAGGCACGAGTAGGTGACGCACGCGAGATTCGCCGTGTAGGTGAGGTGGGTGAGGCGGCCGGTGTCCTGCCGCTGAACCGTCGGCACGCCGATCACGGCATAGGGGTTGAAGTTCGGGCTGAAGCCGATTCGCGCCGGATCGATCCGGTCGCGGTCGACGAGGAGGACGATCCTGGCCTTCACGGGATCGGCGAACATCGCCGCAGACCGGGAGAGCTGCGTCTCGCCGGTGATCGCCTGCCGCGGGACGGCGGCGGCGGGGCCTCCGCGCAGGACGAGCACGAGCACGAGCGCGAGCAGCGCGGCGACGGCGACGCCCGAGGCGACGAGCGCGCGCTTCGTCGTCACCACCAGCGCCCCCTCGAGATGATCCGCTCGTCGGCCCACTCCAGGAACGCCTGAAAGATCTCGCCGCGGTCGGAGGTCGTGACCAGCACGGGACCGAGGTCGAGCGCGCGGAGGCGAGCGTGCAGCTCTTGGGCCCGGGCCTCGTTCTCCTCGCGCCGGCGGACCGCTTCGCGCTCCGTCAGGCGCACGGCGACAAACTTCCCCGTCGTCTGGTCGTGCAGCGGGACGACGACGCCGCCGACCTGCGGGAAGCTCCGCTCCCAGACCGGGTCCTGGATCACGACGGGGACGATGTCCCACCGTCGCTCGAGCGCGACGATCCACTCGTCCTCGGACGGCGGCGCGAGGAAGTCCGAGAGCAGGAAGACGAACGTCCCGGCGGGCAGCGGTGGATGCAGCCGCATGAGGAAGTCGAACGCTCGCGCGACGCTGTCCTCTGGAGCGCCGAAGGATCCACGCAGCGCCTCCTCGGGCACCTCGTGATGCGTGCGCGGCTGGACCCAGGTCTCGTCGGGCTCACCGTGGTCGAGGTAGCCGAGAAACCCCCGGGCCGCGAGGGTCGCCTCGGTCACGAGCTCCGCGGCCAACTGCATCGCTCTCGTCTTGTCGAGCCAGGGCAGCGGAGGCGGGAAGAGCGACATCGACGGCCTGCGGTCGCTGACGATCACGACGCGCGGCGCCTCCTCGGCGAAGTACTCCCGCACGATGAACTCGTCCGAGCCGTGCGCAGACGAGAGCCGGGCCGACGCGTTCCAGTCGATCGCGTGCGCGTCATCACCGGGCTCGTAGTGGCGTGAGCCGGCGACGTCGGAGCCCGAGCCCCGGCGAAGGCTGTTCATGCCGCCGAAGGGAAGCCCGGCGAACCGGCGGCGCGGTGCCAGCGGGAAGGTGACGTCCGTGGCGGGCACGGACTAGTCGCTCGAGACGTGCAGCGGCTCCGGGACGGCGGCCTCTTCGTTCGGATCGGGCTCGGGCCGCGGGGCGGCGGCGAAGCACTTCCGGACGACCCCCTCGACCGCGGTCTCCCAGCCCACCCTGCGGGCTTCGGCGAGGAACGTCGGCCGGAACACGATGCGATGCAGGAGCACGGGGGCGAAGAGGAGCTCGATGTCCTCCGGCACGACGTACGGCCGGTGGTCGAGGAGCGCCCACGCGCGGGCCGCGCGCTCGAGCGCGAGGCTGCCGCGGACGGAGGAGCCCACCGCGACCTCCTCGAGGTCGCGCGTCGAGCGCACGAGCTGCACGATCCACCGCTGCAGGAGTGGGTCGACGTAGACGTTCATGGCGGCGTCGCGCAGGCTCTGCACTTCGGCCACGTCGACGACGGGCTGGAGCAGGCGCAGCGGATGTCCGTGCCGCTGCTCGTCGACGATCATCAGCTCCTCGTCCACGGACGGGTAGCCGAGCGCCGTCTTGAGGAAGAACCGGTCGAGCTGCGCCTCGGGGAGCGGGAACGTCCCCTCGTACTCGATCGGATTCTCCGTCGCGGGCAGGAGGAACGGATCCGGGAGGACGCGGGTCTGGCCGTCGACGGTGACCTGATGCTCGGCCATCGCCTCGAGCAGCGCCGACTGCGTCTTCGGCATCGCGCGGTTGACCTCGTCGACGAGCACGACGTTCGCGAAGATCG
>DASUXI010000263.1:0-2871 GCA_036377995.1 Gaiellaceae bacterium | reverse complement strand
TTCATGAGGATCGCCGCCGCCTCGGGATGGCCGATCCAGATGGGCAAAAACCGGTTGCCGTCGGCGGTCTTCAAGAGGACGATCGGCTGCTTGCCGACGAGATCGAAGCTCACGCCGTAGATCTGCATCTCCTGCATGGCCCGATCTGATGGTAGCTCAGGGGTCGTGGGGCGAAACCTCTGCAAGCGGCACCAGAACGAGCTCGCCGTCATCGAGGTCTTCGAGCTCCGCGTGCCCGTCGGGAACGCCCATCGGATCGAGCCCACGGAGCACGTAGGGTCGGTCCTTGTAGATCACGAGGTCGCCGATCGTCATCGAGCAGTCGAGCAGGAAACGCCGCTTCTGACATCGGCTCGCGTCGGTCGCGAGGTGATCCCTAGAGCGAGCTACGGCCGGTCAGGGGCCCTTGAGGCGCCACTCCGCGACATCGCGGATGCTGACGATGCCGACGGCTCGCTCGCCGGCGACGACCGGGATGTGGCGGAATCCACGTTCGATCATCGTCTCCCCGGCTTCCTCGACCGAGGCGTCCTCGGTCATCGTCACGGGATCGGGTGTCATCCACTCCCGCACGCGCGCCTCGCTCGAATGCACGCGCCCGGCGACCGCCCGCATCAGGTCGCGCTCCGTGAAGATGCCGATCATCCGGCCGAAATCGGAGACGACGACTGCGCCGACGCCCTGGCCCGTCATCTTCTCGGCCGCCTCGCCGATGGTGTCCTCGGGGGCGACCGTGAGGACGTCCCTGGTCATGACCTCGCCGAGCATTGGCATGGCGCGAGCATAACGGCGCAGCCGCGAGTGGGCGATCGTGGACTCGAACCACGGACCTCCGCCTTATCAGAGCGGCGCTCTAACCAACTGAGCTAATCGCCCGGTCGGCGGGCAGTCTAGCCGCGCTAGTGAAGCGACCGCGTGCGCTCGACGTAGTCCTCGACCACCCGGAGGAACGCGCCGTCGCTCGCCAGCTCGAGCAGCCTTTGCTTGGACTCTTCGTCGAGGTCGTCGTCACCCATGAGCGCTGCGAGGAACGGAGCGAGCCGTCCGTCGCGGGAGAGCGCTGCCATCTGCAAGAGGATGGCCCGCGCCTCGGCGTCCTGAGAGATCGCCTCGAGCGACTCCAGGTCGTGAGTCCAGAGCTCCAGCATCGCCACGGCTCAACGCCGGTCGGGCGCAGCCGGATACGGCGGGCTCAGCGGGCGGCGTTCTCGAGGGCTTCGGCGAGCTCTTCGAGCTCGGTCTCGTCCGCGAACGGAATCTCGAGCCGGCCCGCCACGACACGTGTGGAGAACCCCGTGATCCGATCCGCCGCGACCTTCGCCCGGGCGGCGAGCGCCGGGTCGACCCTGGAGCCTGTCTGCCGGCGTTGCTTCGTCTTTGCCCCGGCCCAGCGTGCGGCTCGCTCTGCGGCCCGCACCGACATTCCCTTCTGGACGATCTTCCGCGCCAAGGCCCGGCGGCCCTCGTGATCCGGGACCGCGAGCACGGCACGCGCGTGACCCTCGCTGAGCTGGCCGCGCTCCACCATCTTCAGAACGTCCTCCGGCAGCTCCAGCAAGCGGACGCGGTTCGAGACCGCGGGCTTGGACTTGCCGACACGCTCCGCGAGCTCCCCCAGCGAGAGCCCGAACTCGTCCATCACCACCGCGAACGCGCGCGCCTCTTCGACCGGGGAGAGGTCTTCACGCGCGACGTTCTCGACGAGGCCGAGGAGAAGCGTCTCGCGGTCGTCGACGTCGCGCACGACGGCCGGGACGGCGGCGACCTTCGCGTCACGCGCTGCGCGCCAGCGCCGCTCGCCGGCGATCAGCTCGTAGCCCCCGGCGGCGCGCGGCCGGACGAGCACGGGCTGCACGACTCCCTGTGCGCGCACGGATTCGGCCAGGCCGGCGCCCGCCTCGGAGTCGAACCGCCGTCGCGGCTGGCGCGGGTTCGGGTGGATCGCGTCGACCGGGATCTCGGTCAGCTCGGTCGTGCCCGAGCCGCCGAGCAGCACCTCGAGGCCGCGGCCGAGGCCGCGTCGTTCAGGAACGCTCGACAAGCTCCATCGCCACCTTCCAGTAGGCGTCGGCGCCGCGGGAGCGGCGGTCGTACGCGATCGCGGGGAGGCCGTGGCTCGGCGCCTCGGCCAGGCGAACCGATCGCGGCACGGACGTTTTGAAGACGAGGTCGCCGAAGTGCCGGCGCACCTCGGCCTCCACCTCGGCCGAGAGCCTCGTCCGGCCGTCCACCATCGTCAGCAGAACGCCGCCGACCGCGAGCCGCGGGTTCAGCCGCGCTTTGATCAGATTGATCGACTGCACGAGCTGCGACAGGCCTTCGAGGGCGTAGTACTCCGCCTGCACCGGGATCAACACGCGGTCCGCCGCCGCCAGCGCGTTCACGGTCAGCGGGCCGAACGACGGAGGACAGTCGAGAAACACGTACGAGTACTGGTCGGCCCCGGACGCGAGCGCCTCGCGGAGATACGTCTCGCCGTCGCTCAGTCTCGTCAGCTCGACCGTGGCGCCCGCGAGCTCCGGCTTCGCGGGAATGAGATGGAGGTTCGGGAACCGGGTCGGCTTCGCGAGCTCGCGCAACGGCGCGCCGTCGAGAAGGTCATAGGTCGACGTCCCGTTGGCGCGCTCACCGAGCCCCGAGGTCGCGTTCGCCTGGGGATCGAGGTCGATCACGAGCGCGCGCTCCCCTGCCTCGGCCAGGCAGGCTGCAAGGTTGATCGCGGTCGTCGTCTTGCCCACGCCACCCTTTTGGTTCGCGAGCGCGTAAACCCTCGTCACGCCGCCAGGGTACTCAGGCCAACGGACGCTTCCGCGCAACGCCCACACGGCGGGGAAAGCCGTCCGGGGTCGGCTCCACCTTGCGCAGAACGGC
>DASUXI010000262.1:0-5220 GCA_036377995.1 Gaiellaceae bacterium | reverse complement strand
CTACAAGACGGCCGCCCTGACCTCCACCGACGGCAAGACAACAGCCGTGCTCCTCGCGAATGGCCGCGGGCCGAACGCCGACGCCTGGATCGACAACGGAGTGGGGAAGCTGTTCTGCGGCGCCTGATGCACCGAAGTTTTAGTTGACAAGACCATAACTCTCCCGTAGAGTAAGAGTCATGAAGACAAAAACGAGGGACGCCGGCGTCCCGGCGAGCTACGACCCGTCCGGCTTCCCGGCGTTCGCGGTGACGGTAGACGTGGTAGTGCTGACCATGTCCGAGGGATTGCTTCACGCGCTCCTCGTTTGTCGCGGCGAGGCGCCCTTCGAAGGGATGTGGGCGATCCCGGGCGGCTTCAAGCGTCCTGGCGAGACTCTGGACGAAGCGGCGAGGCGAGAGCTGGTCGAGGAGACCGGCGTTGACGCCGCGAGCCTGCTGACCCAGTTCGGTGCCTACGGCGATCCGGGACGCGATCCGCGGATGAACGTGGTGACGGTCGGGTACCTCGCGGTGCTCAGGGACGTCGGCGGGGTCGCCGGAGGCTCGGATGCCGCCGCCGCTGCGCTGATCCCCGCAGCCGACGTTCTGAGCGGGAAGGTCGAGCTGGCGTTCGACCATCTGGGGATCGTGCGCGACGCAATCGAGCGGGTCCGCGTCGAGCTCGACCTCACCGGGATCGCCACGGCCTTCCTCGGCAAGACGTTCACCCTGGCGGAGCTGCGGGCCGTCTACGAAGCGGTCTGGGGCGTCGAGCTCGACGCCGCGAACTTCCGCCGCAGCGTCGTCTCGGAGGACGGCTGGGTGATCCCGACCGGCCGACGAGCACAGCCGGGGCCTTCGGGTGGGAGGCCGGCCGAGCTCTACCGGGCAGGGCGGGCCTGGGGCCACGGTGGCCCGATCCATCGCCTCCAGCGACCTGACGAGAGGACGTGAGCCGGTGAGAGCGGTCGTCTACGACAGGTACGGGCCTCCCGAGGTCCTGCACCTCGAGGAGGTCGAGCGGCCGGTGCCGGCGGACGACGAGGTCCTCGTCCGGGTCCATGCCACGACGGTCAACCGGACCGATTGCGGTTGGCGCAGCGCCCGTCCGTTCTTCATCCGTTACTTCATCGGCCTGCGCCGGCCAAAGCGGAGGATCCTCGGCAGCGAGCTCGCCGGAGAGGTCGAGGCGGTCGGCTCCGGCGTCGACGAGTTCGAGCCGGGTGACCACGTGTTCGGCGTCAGCGGATTCGGCGCAAATGCGCAGTTCGTGTGCATGCGGGCCGGTCGCCCGTTGGCGCACAAGCCCGAAGGGATGACCTTCGAGGAGGCCGCGGCGGTCTGCGACGGAGCGATGAGCGCGCTCTCGTGTCTGAGGAAGGGAGATCTCGGCAAGGGTCGGAGCATCGTCGTCTACGGCGCCTCGGGATCGATCGGGACGGCGGCGGTGCAGCTCGCGAAACACTTCGGGGCCGACGTCACCGCGGTGTGCAACACGAAGAGTGTCGAGCTCGTGCGCTCCCTCGGCGCCGACGTCGTGATCGACTACCTGCAGGAAGATTTCACCGAGAACGGTGAGACGTACGACGTCATCTTCGATGCGGTCGGCAAGCATTCGTTCAGGCGGTGCAGGCGCTCGCTGAAGGAGGGTGGAATCTTCATCGACACCGACCTCGGGTTCATGTGGCACTTTCCGCTCGTCGTTCTCCTTACCAGGCTGATCGGGGACAGGAAGGCGACGCTGGGAGTAGCCCGCTACCGGAAGGAGGACGTCCTCTTCCTGAAGGGGCTGATCGAGGCAGGGAAGTACCGCGCGGTGATCGACCGTCGCTACCCGCTGGAGCAGGTTGTCGAGGCGACGAGGTACGTCGAGACGGGGGAGAAGATCGGCAACGTGGTTCTTACGGTGGACGGCGACCCTCGAGCCTGACTGCAGAGGGGTGTCGTGTACGTCGATGTGAACGAAGCGAAGCTCTGGTTCGACGTCGACGGCGCCGTCTCCGTGCCGGAAGACGGCGAGATGCGCGAGCGGCCTACGGTGGTGCTGCTCCACGGTGGGCCCGGAAGCTACGACCATTCCTACTTCAAGCCGGACTTCGCCCGGCTCGCGGACGTGGCACAGGTCGTGTATCTCGACCTGCCCGGGCACGGCCGTTCCGACTGGGGCGATCCGCTGGACTGGCGCTTCGAGATGTGCGCCGACGCAGTTCGGGAATTCTGCGACGTCCTCGGCATCTCAAGACCCGTCGTCTACGGACACTCCCTGGGGGGCTTCGTCGCCATGCTTTATGCGGCACGCCATCCGGGGCACGCCCGCGCACTCGTGCTCCAATCGACCTTCGCGCGATTCGATCTCGGGCGGATCGTGGAGGAGTTCCGCCGGGCCGGGGGCGACGAGGCGGCCAAAACGGCGGAGCGCGTCTACGGCGGCGACCGACAATCCGTGCCAGACGAGGAGTGGGGCCGCTGCTGGAAGCTCGTCGGCCACTGGGTGCCCGGAGAGACGGAAAGGGCGCGGACGGTGGTCAACAAAGATCTCAACCTGCCCGGGCTCGAGTTGATACGGAGCTTCGACGTCGTCGACCAGCTGGCCCGTGTCGATTGCCAGACGTTGGTCTGTGCCGGCAAGCTCGACCCGATCGCACCGGTGGCGGCCGCCCGCGAGATCGAGGCCGCTCTTCCGAGAGGGATCGCGCGCCTCGAGGTGATCGAGGACGCCGGCCACTTCACGTGGAAGGACGCACCGGACCGCTACTGGCCGCTCCTCACCGAGTTCGTCGCCGCAACAGTCGCTTAGACTCGCCACACATGCCGAACGACGGCAACGTCGCGATCGCGGTCGAAGGCGTCAGGAAGCGCTTCGGCTCCGTCGACGCGGTTCAGGACGTGACGCTCTCGATCGGCGAGGGCGAGTTCTTCTCGATGCTCGGGCCGAGCGGCTGCGGGAAGACGACCACGCTGCGGATGATCGCGGGCTTCGAGGTGCCGGACGAGGGACGCATCGTCCTGCAGGGAAGGGACGTCACGACGGTCTCGCCCGCACGGCGATCGGTGAACATGGTCTTCCAGCAGTACGCGCTGTTCCCGCACATGTCGATCCAGGACAACATCGCGTTCGGCCTCAAGGTCAAGCATGTGCCGAGGACCGAGCACCGGGACCGGGTGAACGAGATGCTCAGGGTCGTGGAGCTCGAGGGCTTCGAGCGCCGGCGCCCGCGCCAGCTCTCCGGCGGCCAGCAGCAGCGGGTGGCGCTTGCCCGCGCGCTTGTCAACCGGCCGGCGGCGCTCCTCCTCGACGAGCCGCTCGGAGCGCTCGACGTGAAGCTGCGAAAGCAGATGCAGCTCGAGTTGAAACGCATCCAGCACGAGCTCGGCACCACCTTCGTGTACGTCACCCACGACCAGGAAGAGGCGCTCTCGATGTCCGACCAGATCGCCGTCATGAACGGGGGGCGGGTGGAGCAGATCGGTAGCCCGCGCGAGATCTACGAGCATCCTCGGACAGCGTTCGTGGCCGACTTCATCGGCTCGCTGAACGCGCTCGAGCTGACAGTCGGCGAGCTCGTCGGGGGGTACGCGGTGGCGCGGTTCGGGGAGAGCGAGCGAGTCGTCGTGCCGGTCGGCCGCGACGTGCATGCCGGCGACGTGCTGCGCGTGGCAGTCAGGCCCGAGCGCGTGCAGATCGGGCCGCAGGGCAGCCCTTCGGCGGACGGAGGCTCGTCGCTCGAGGGAACAGTCGCCGAGATCGTGTATCTCGGCATGTACACGCAGTTCCACGTGCAGACGCGCGCGGGACGGGTCGTGTGCCACCGCCTCGCCGATGAGCCGATCGGCGCGATCGCCGAAGGATCGGCCGTCTCCCTCTCCTGGGATCCCGAGCACGCCTCCGTGCTCGCCGACTTGGCTCCCGCCGGCTAGGCCGACGGCGACTCGAGGCGTCGCTCGGCGGCGCGGCGGCCGATCTCCGCGAGCACGACCACGGTCAGGGAGATGGTGATCACGACCACCGCTACCGCGATCACCTGAGGCAGCTGGCTCGGGAAGCGAAGCGCCGAGTAGAGGTAGATCGGGAACGTGACCCGCGAGCCCACGACGAACGAGGCGACGGCGTACTCGTCGAACGAGGTCGTGAAGGCGATCAGGTACGCGGACACGACGGCGGGCAAGATCAGCGGGAGAGTGATCGAGCGGAACGTGCGCAGACGGCTCGCGCCCAGGTCGTAGGCAGCCTCCTCGAGCGAAAGGTCGATCTGCTGGAGCCGGGGCATCAACACGAGGATCGTGTACGGGAGGCTGATGACGATGTGCCCGATCACGACCGTGAGGATCGAGCGCCCGATTCCCAGCGCATGGAAGAGCAGGAGCAGGGAGATCCCGAAGACGACCAGCGGGATCACGAGCGGGCTCAGCAGCAGCGCCGAGACTCCGGACTTCCCTCGGAAGCGGCGGCGGACGAGCCCGATCGACGCCAGGATCCCGAGCAGGACTGCGGCGGCACTGGAGAGCGCGGCGACGATGGCGCTCGTCTCCAGCGCGCCGCGGAGGTCCGTGTTGGTGAGGAACTGGTGGTACCAGTGGAGCGTGAACCCGGTGAGCGGAAACGACGGCAGCGCCGAGTTGTTGAACGAGAAGATCAGCAAGATCAGGATCGGTGCGTAGAGGAAGAGCACGACGAGCGCGAAGAACGTCCTGAGCAGGCGCGCGCCGTTCTTCGAGAGCGCGACGTCCATCAGATCGCCTTCGCTTCGCCCGGCTGCAGGAAGCGTGCGAAGACCGCCGTCAGGACGGCGACCACCGCGAGCAGGAAGATCGCTAGCACCGAGCCGGTCTGCCAGTCGGGGAAGCCGGTGCCGAAGAGGTCGACGATCTGGTTGCCGTACATGTAGCCGCTCGCCCCGCCGACGAGCGACGGCGTGACGAACTCGCCCATCGTCGGGATGAAGACGAAGAGGAATGCCGCGAGCACTCCGGGGAGGCTCAGGGGAAGCGTGATCCGGCGGAAGGACTGCAGCCGGCTCGCTCCCAGGTCGCTCGCCGCCTCGAGCAAGCGGCGGTCGAGACTCTCGAGCGAGACGAAGATCGGCAGCGCAACGAACGGCAGCCAGACGTACCCCAGCACGAGCATGACCGCGAATCGTGTGTCGATCAGCGTGAGCGGGTGGTCAGCCGAGCGCACTCCCGTCCAGGAGAGCAGCGTGTTGATCGGCCCGTTGTCCCCGAGCAGCACCTTCCACGCGAG
>DASUXI010000261.1:0-26639 GCA_036377995.1 Gaiellaceae bacterium | reverse complement strand
CGCCCCGGCACGCGCGGCACGGATCGCCTTCGAATCAAACGTGCAGTGGCCGCGCCACACGAGCGCAATCGCGCCGTTGAGCGACCCGGCGGAGAGAGGCGTCTTGGCGTCGTTGTTCGGGTCGTCCTCCGGCCCGCAGAGCCGGCGGTCGATCGGGGCGCCCGCGGAGGTGAGCGACCCGACGTCGATCAGGCGCTTCGAGGTGAAGGAGAAGGATCCCGGGAAGAGCATCCCGCCCGAGCTCGCGACGGCGATGCGGCGGAGCGTGTCGGGAGCGCTCGGAGCGCGGACGGTCAGCACGGGCGCGAACAGATGCGTGTTCGAGACAGCTGCCACCGTGATCGCATCGGGCGCCGTTCCGGGAGATCCGACCGTCCCGAGGCCGAAGTCGTCG
Source organism: Gaiellaceae bacterium (assembly GCA_036377995.1). Taxonomy (GTDB): domain Bacteria; phylum Actinomycetota; class Thermoleophilia; order Gaiellales; family Gaiellaceae; genus 3-1-20CM-4-69-9. The sequence goes on along the minus strand of DASUXI010000261.1, from coordinate 26,245 downwards.
CGATCGTTCCCCGCCGAGATCACGGGGACGACGCCCGCCGCGGCCGTGTTGTGGATCACCTGGATCATCGCGTCGTTGGCTGGATCCGTCTCGGCGCCGCCGCCCGAGAAGTTGATCACGTCCATGCCGTCGCGGACCGCCGACTCGAACGCCGCCGCGATTTCCGGCGTGTTCGCGATGTTCCCCCCGAGGGGCGTCGGCACGGTGAAGACGCGGTAGTTGCCGAGATACGCGCGCGGCGCGACTCCCGAGAGCCCGCAGGTCGGAGGATGGTCACGGCCGCCAGGTGAGCAGGTTCCGGCGTCGCCCGCGGCGATCCCGGCGACGTGCGTCGCGTGGAACGAGGCATGCCGATCGACCGCGAGCCGTCCTCTCCGTCCCGAGTTCGGGCCGGGGAACGAGCGCGCGACGATGACCTTCGGGGAGGTCCACTTCTGCGCGCCCTTGGGAAAGCCGGAGGGATACGAGAAGCCTGCCGGGCTGAGGAACGGATTCGTGTTGTCGACGCCGTCGTCGACGATGCCGATCTTGATGCCGTCCCCGCGGGCGCCGGTGGTCGCGTGCAGTTCGTCCGCGCCGATCACGGACGGGCTCGTGTCGGTCGCGAGGTGGTAGCGGACGCTCGGATAGATCTTGTGGACGAACGCAAGCCGGGCGAGCAGTGGGAGCCTCGACACGGGCAGGGTCACGGTGAGCCCGTCGAGAACGATCTGGAAACGACGACCGACCCGCGCGGCCGGAATCGACCGGCGAAGCTGAATCACGGCCGCGCGCTGGGCGGCCTGCACCCGGGCCAGGTACCGGCGCGAGCTCGTCGTCGTCACGTCGAGCTTCCTGCGCGCCGCCGCCGCGAACAGGCTGCGGACCGGGACGGCGGCGAGTGGAGGGAGCGGCAGGCCGACGATCACGCGCACGCGGCCCGACGCGTGCCCGCGCGGAATCGACAGCGTCCCCACGCGAACGCGGGGCAGCGTCCTGTCGCCGAAGCTCCGGTTGATCGGGTTGAGGGATGCGCCCGCCGAGAGGGCCGACGCCAGCGCCGCCACGACCGCCAGAAGACCCACGGAACGGCGCAAGGGACCGCAATCTAGCTGAAGCGATTTACACTCGCACCACGTGGGAGCCTTCGACGGAAAGCGCGGTCTCGTCCTCGGTGTCGCCAACCGGCGCTCGATCGCGTGGGCGATCGCGAAGCGACTCGCCGACGGCGGAGCCGAGCTCGCCTTCACCTATCAGGGCGAGCGAATCGAGAAGAGCGTGCGCGAGCTGGCCGGGTCGGTCTCCAGCCCACTCGTCACCGCCTGCGACGTGCGATCCGACGATGACGTCGCGCGTGTGTTCGACGAGGTCGGCGAGGCGTTCGACCGGGGCCTCGACCTCCTGGTTCACTCCGTCGCCTTCGCCGCAGCCGAGGATCTCGAAGGCCGGTTCACCGACACGCCTCGCGACCGGTTCTGGCTCGCGCTCGACGTGAGCGCCTACTCGCTTGTCGCATGCGCGCGTGCCGCCGAGCCGCTGATGGAGGCGCGCGGCGGCGGCTCGATCGTGACCATGACGTACCTCGGCGGTGAGCGCGCGGTGCCGCACTACAACGTCATGGGTGTCGCGAAGGCGACGCTCGACGCCTCCGTCCGCTACCTGGCGTGGGATCTCGGGCAGAAGGACATTCGCATCAATGCGATCTCCGCCGGGCCGGTGCGCACGCTCGCCGCGCGGTCGATCGCAGGTTTCCCGACGATGGAGGCGATCGTCGAGGAGCGCTCACCTCTGCACCGGCACGTCGAGGCGGACGACGTCGGCGGGGCGGCTGCGTACCTGCTTTCGGAAGACGCGCGAAACGTCACGGGGACGACCCTCTACGTGGATTCCGGGTACCACGCGATGGGGATGTAGCGGAACCGATCAACCTGAGCCCGACCCGCTGCTTCTGCCCCGAGACGTTCACGAGGTTCGGCACGTCGACGGTGACGAGGTGCCAGCCGCTCGTTCGAAGGAAGAGATCCGGCCGGCCGTCGACGCGGATGCGCCGAGGCAGTGGCGACGGCGCGAACCGTAGTCGCAGCCTGCCGCTCCCGTAGATCCAGAAGGGCGCGTGGCGCTCGCTCATGTATCGCCCCGAGCCGGTGTCGCCGTACCACCCCTGGCAGAAGACGGGCGGTGAGGGCGCCGGCCCCGGCACCGGGGTTTCGGGCCCGCGTTCGAAGAGCCAGACGGCCCCGGCTCGCCGGCTCGTCCGCCAGCCGTGGCCCGCGAGGCTCTTGACCGCGAACGCGATCGTGTCCGGGACGCCGCGGTTTCTCGCGAAGAGGCCGCGGTGGAGCGTGATGCGGCTGACGCCCAGCTGCTCGAGCTCGGCGGCGATGCCGCCGCTCCAGTCGCCGCAATTCAGTCGCTTCAGGCGGTCGGTGAGCTGCTTCGCCGCCTGTGGCGCCGTCGTCGAGTAACCACCCGGCCGCTGACGGCGGTCCACTGTGTCGTACCAGAGGTAGACCGAGCCGTAGTGCACGCTCGGATCGAAGACCGGCAGCTCGAGCAGTCGACCCGGCCCGCTGGACGCAACGGCGGCGGGATTGCCCGCCGCAGACTTGTGGTAGACGGTCACGTGGAGGTCGACGAGCAGGATCACGACGGCGAGGGTCGTCACGACCGCCGCGCGCGCCCGCGCGATCGCGAACGCGAACAGCGCCGCGATGCAGAGGCAGGCGATCGGCAGCAGGCGTTCCGGCACCCGCGGGAAGCGGAATGGGGGCAGCGCGTGCCACAGCGGCGAGTAGAGGAAGGTGTTCGTGCCGAGCGCGAGGACGACGGGGACGGCGACGCCGAGCGCGAACAGCGCGGCGAGCGCGCGCCGTCCCGAACGCCACAGCAGGACGAGGCCGAGGAGCGCGACCAGCGGCGTCGCCCAGCCGAAAAAGACGAACTGCTCGCTCCGGCCGTGGTCCAGGTCGCGCGAGACGAAGTCGCCGACGTTGGCCGAGTACCGCGTGATCTCGGCGAGCGACCGCCCGCCCGACTGGATCGAGCCCTTGATCAGCGTCTCGCGCACGAGGAGGCCCCCACTCACTGCGGCCAGCGCGCCCGCGATCGCGCCGACGAGCAGCCGACGCTCGCGGGATCTGCAGACCGCGTAGCCGAGGAAGAACGGAATCACGCCGAGAGCGAGATGCACCTGTCCCGACAGAGGGACGGACGCGATTGCCCCGCCGGACAGGACGAGCCACCATGCGCTGCCCCGTCGGGCTCGCTCGAACGCCCAGAGCGCGAGCGGCAGGAGGATCGAGATCGGCCCGAGCAGGTGTCCGACGCTCTGCTGGACCCGGTACGGGGCGATCGCGAAGGCCAGGCCGCCGGCCAGCGCCGGCCCGCGCGGGAGCCCAAGCTCCAGCAGCCACGCACAGGCGAAGAGCCCCGCAAGCACGTAGATGACCAGCTGCAGCGCGTTCCACCCGCCGACGAGCCCGAACACCGCTCCGAGCGGCCAGAAGAGGAAGCCGAAGGGCCAGCCCGCGAAGTTGAGCTGCGGTTTCGCCTCGGGCCGGAACGTGTACGGATCGCGCCAGGGCGCTCGGCCGTGCTCCAGCTGGTGCCCGACGAGCCAGTAGTGGTAGAGCGACTGCAGGTGGTCTCCAGGAGAGGCCTCGCCGCGCGAAGGAGCGCCGCCCGACATGAAGTGCGAGCGCACGCTGAGGATCGCGGGCCATGTCGCGGCCGCCCCCGCGGCGAGGTAGAGCGCGACGGCGAGGGCTACGAAGCCTGCGCGGCGCGAAGGAGCTCGTCGAAGTCCGGGACGTCGGCCGTGTCGTAGCGCCATGCGCCGCGGACCGTACCGTCCGCATCGACGAGAAACGCGGACCTCTCCGCGACCCCCTCGTGCCCGCGGAACTCTCCCTCCACGCCGAACGCGCGCATCGCGTCGCGGTTCCAGTCCGACAACAATGGGAAGTTCAGGTCGAGCACCTGTGACCAGGCGATGTGCGTCCAGGCCGAGTCGCGCGAGATCCCGAAGGGGCGCACACCTGCTCGCTCGAATTCCGCGCTCCTGTCACGCAGGAGCTCCATCTCGTTCGTTCAGGTCTCCGACCAGTCGAAGAGGAAGAAGACGAAGAGCGCCCTCCCGCCGCCGACCAGCTCGTCGATGGTGCGCCGCTCGTGAGGAGCGGTCCAGACCGATGCTTCCGGGACGCGGTCGCCGACCTCGAGCATTGCCGCAGCCTACTTCGCGAGCTGCGGCACGGCCGCTGCCTCGGTCGCGTCGGCGATCTCGCTGACAACCTCGACGATGTCACGGTTCGCGTTGAAGACGCGCAGCTGCCGCTCGGCCCCGTTTCCGTTGCGGAGGATCTCGTCGACGACCTCGAGCTCCCGCTCGGAGCCGAGCTCGCGGGCGTGAGGCTCGAGCTCTTTCAGCGTCCGGCGGATCAGCTGGGCGACCGGGACCCGGTTCCGGCGGCCCGTCGCGAGGTCCATCACGGGCGCCTCGAGCCCGTAGCGCCCGGCGAGCCACTTGTTCTCGCTCGTGAGGATCCGGTGATAGGACGGGATCTTCTCACCGCGCTCGAACCGTTCGGAGTAGAGCTTCACGAGCGCCTGGCTGTACGCGACGAGCGCAACGACATGCTCGAGCCGTGTCACGGCATCGCAGATCCTGATCTCGATCGTGCCGAGCCTCGGGTGGAGCCTGATGTCCCACCAGATGTGCGTGTAGTCGGCAATGCAACCGGTCTTCTCGAGCTGCCCTACGATTTCCGCGTAGTCGTCGTAGCTCTCGAACCGTGGCGGCGGCCCGGAGCGGGGGAACGCTGCGAACACCATCTGCCGGCTCGAGCTGAGCCCGGTCGGCTCGCCGCGCCAGAAGGGGGAGCTCGCGGACATTGCGAGGAGCTGCCCGAGGTGCGCGAGCAGGCCGTTGACGACCTGGATTGCCTTCTCCGGGTCGTCGACGGCAACGTGGATGTGAAGGCCGAAGATCAGCTCGCGGCGCGCGATGTACTGCATCTGGTCGACAAGGGTGCGGTAGCGATCGCGTGCGGTGATGCGCTGGCGCTCGAACAGGCTGAAGGGGTGTGTGCCTGCCGAGCCGACCCGCAGCCCTTGCTCGCGGGCGGTCTCGGAGACGTAGCCGCGAATGGATTGCAGCTGCTCGGCGATGGCGGCCGGCGTGCTGCACACGGGCGTGGCGACTTCCAGCACGGACTGCATAAGCTCCGTGTGGATTCGCGGCCCTAGCTCGTGGCCTGCGACGGCCGCCAGGACGGTGTCGACGTGCTGCACGAGGTCGAACGTCTGGCCGTCGAGGAGCATGTATTCCTCCTCGACCCCGAGCGTATACGGGCCGCTCCGGCCGAACGCGTGGTCGAGAACGCTCCCGCCCGTCGCGAAGCCGGCACCCTTCCCCGTGATGGACGGCGGATAGATCTGCTTGTCGTCGATGGCTGAGTTCTACTCCTCCGGCAGCAGCGCGTCAGCTTCGATCTCGACGAGCCAGCGCGGGTCGAGGAGCGCGGAGACGACAATCATCGTGCTGACCGGACGTATGGCGGCGAACAGCTCGCCGTGCGCGCGGCCGACCTCTTCCCAGTCGCCGGCGTCCACGAGGTACGTGCGCGTGCGGACGACGTGCTCGGGGCCGGCGCCGGCCTCGCGGAGCGCGGCCACCACGATCTCGAGGCAGCGCCTGGCCTGGCCGTAGGCGTCGGCCGGAGGATCGGCGTCCTCCGGCATGACCGGGGCCGTTCCGGCGACGAGCACGTGGCGGCCGTCGCGAACTGCGCGCGAGAAGCCGACTGGCGGCTCGTACGTGGAGCCGGACGAGACCAGTCGCCTGCCCATCGCACTAGTATCGCCGCCCGTGGATGCCCTGAGTCAGCTCGACGGCTGGCCGGCCGCCACCTCCGCGGCCGGGATCATCGTGGCGGGGGAAGCGGTCTCGACCCACGGTCCTCGCGAGCACGAGTTCCGCTGGGCGTCCGTGACGAAGCTCGTCACGGCCCTGGCGGCGCTCGTGGCCGCCGAGGAAGGCGTGATCGACCTGGACGAGCCCGTGGGACCGGAAGGATCCACAGTGCGGCACCTGCTCGCACACGCATCCGGCCTGCCTTTCGAGCCCGGCGCGCCTGCGGGTCGGCCGGGCCAGAGGCGGGTCTACTCCAACGTCGGCTTCGAGGTGCTCGCCGACCACGTCGAGGCCCGCGCCGAGATGCCGTTCGCCGAATACCTCACCGCGGGAGTGCTCGATCCGCTCGGAATGCGGTGCTCGCTCCGCGGCTCGGCCGCGGCGGGACTGCACGGGACGCTCGGCGATCTCATGCTGCTGGCGCGCGAGCTGCAGCGGCCGACGCTCGTCGCAGCGGAGACGCTCGCCGAGGCGACGACGGTGCAGTTCCCCGGCCTTGCCGGCGTGCTGCCGGACTTCGGACGCATGGACCCGAACGACTGGGGGCTCGGCTTCGAGCTGCGTGACGGGAAGACGCCGCACTGGACGGGGACGCGCAACTCGCCGCGGACGTTCGGTCACTTCGGCGGCGCCGGCACGTTCGTCTGGGTCGATCCCGAGGTCGACCTTGCGCTTTGCGTCCTCACGGATCTCGACTTCGGCGACTGGTCGAAGGACGCCTGGCCGCGCCTCTCGGACGCGGTGCTGGCGGATGCGGCCTGACCGTCCCCGTCAGGTCAGCCGTCGTCTGCGAACAGCGGCCGCACGAACTCGTCGAATGTCGCGAGGTCGCAACTCGCAACCGTGGCAGGTGTCAGCGCGCGGACCGACGCCGTCCGCGGCATGCGCATCGTGAGGGCGACCTCGCCGAAGTAGTCGCCTGGCCGCAGGACGCTCTGGGCTCCGCGAGCCTGCTGGCTGACGGCGAGGATGCCGCTCAGGACGACGTAGAAACGGTCGCCGTCGTCTCCCTCGTTGAGGACGGGGGCGCCCGCGGCGATCTGCTCGCGCCGCATGTGCTGGGCCAGCCGCGCCAGCGTCTCGCCTGGCAGCGTGGCGAGCAGGCCGATCCGGGAGAGCTCGTGCTGGGTCGCTCCCGCCGCGCGGGGGCTCACGCTTCGCGCTCCTCGTTCGTGTCGTGATCGTGCATGGTCCGCTTCATGGGTGCGCTCGACGGTTGGGGCTTCTGTCCGATCTGCGGCGAGGCTATCGAGAAGGTCGACGATCGCGCCGAGTGCGCGGCGTGCGGCCACATCGCTTACGCGAACCCGATCCCCGGAGCGGAGGCGGTCTGTTTCGACGGGCAGGGAAGGATTCTCCTCGGTCGGCGGGCGTTCGACCCCGGAGCGGGCCTGTGGGACCTGCCCGGGGGATTCCTGCAGGAGGACGAGCATCCACTCGACGCCCTCCGGCGTGAAGTCAGGGAGGAGACGGCACTGGAACTGGACGGGCTCGCGTTCCTCGGCTTCTGGCTCGAGCCATACGACGGGCGGGTCGTCCTCTGCCTGTCGTGGGCCGGGCTCGTCTCCGGCGAGCCCAGGGCCGGCGACGACCTGGTAGAGCTGCGCTGGTTCGAGCCGGGCGACCTTCCCGACGTCGACCAGCTCGCCTTCATGCATTACACGGAGGTGCTATCGGTCGCACGGGCCCGCTGGGACCCCGGGGCTCACGAATGAGCCGTTCGGCCCATGGCGCCTTCGGGCTGCCGGGCCGATATTTACGGACGTGAGCGAGCGCGGCCTTCACCTGATCGAGGACGACCTCAGCGACACCTGGATCGAAGACTGGGCGGGCGCCGGCGTCGCGGAGATCGAGTCGCTGCTCGCCAAGCACGCGGCCTTCCTCAATTTCCTGGAGGCGGACGACTCCTAGGGCAGAACGGCCGCGGGTCTCCCTGCGGCCGTTCGACTTCCTACTCTCGTCGGCGGTCTAGTCGGTGACGAGGCCGAGCGCGCGCTCGAGCGCGGGCTTGGGCTGCGCGCCGATTGCCGCAGCCGCAGGCTCACCGCCCTTGAAGAGGATCATCGTCGGAATCGACTGGACGCCGTAACGCTGTGAGAGCGCCGGCTGCTCATCGATGTTCACCTTGACGAGCTTGAGCTCGTCTCCGTGCTCCTCGACGATGCGATCGAGCACGGGCGACACCGCGTGGCACGGCCCGCACCATTCAGCCCAGAAGTCGACGATGACTGGGGTCTCGCTCTGGAGCACCTCAACGTCGAAGCTCTGTTCGGTCACTGTGGTTCCCATTGTTCCCTTTCCCCGGGCCGCGGGCCTAGCTCCGCGACCGTCATTGCGATTGTTCGATCGTACCCAGCTTCAAACGCTTCGGAACCTCGAAAGATTCCGCCCTAGAATCGACGGGGATGCTGTTCGAGCCGCTGTCCCAGTATCCCGACCACCCCGGCCTCGAGGAGGAGATCCTCGAGTGGTGGGAGAACGAGCGCATCTTCGAGCGGCTCCGAGAGCGGAATCGCGGCGGTCCGAAGTTCAGCTTCTTCGACGGGCCTGTGACCGCCAACAAGAAGCTCGGGGTGCACACGGGCTGGAGCCGCACGCTGAAGGACGTCTTCCAGCGTTATCACGCGCTCCAGGGCTACGACCAGCGCTATCAGAACGGCTACGACTGTCAGGGCCTCTGGGTCGAGGTCGGGGTCGAGCGTGAGCTCGGCCTGAACTCGAAGCCCGAGATCGAGGAGTACGGCCTCGACAGGTTCGCCCGCAAGTGTCGCGACACCGTCGCCTACTACGCGGAGGAGCTGACCCGCGGGTCCCGGCGGCTCGGGCAGTGGATGGACTGGGGGAACGACTACTTCACGTTCAGCGACACGAACATCGAGTACATCTGGCGGTTCCTCAAGATCGTCCACGACCGCGGCTGGCTCTATCTCGGTCACCGCTCGACCGAGTGGTGCCCTCGATGCGGAACGTCGATCTCACAGCATGAGCTGTCGCAGGCCGACGTCTATCGCGACAAGCTCGATCCGTCCCTCTACGTTCGCCTCCCTCTGCTCGACCGTCCCGGTGAAGCGCTCGTCGTGTGGACGACGACCCCGTGGACCCTGCCCGCGAACGTCGCAGCCGCGGTCAAGCCGGACGCCGAGTACGGGCTGCGCGACGGGCGGGAGTGGGTGGCGGTCGCGCTCGACCCCGACGGGGCGTTCACGAGCGTCGTGCGCGGCGACGAGCTCGTCGGGTTGAGGTACCGGGGCCCGTTCGACGATCTGCCCGCGGCCTCGTCGATCGAGCACCTGGTGATCCCGTGGGACGAGGTGACGATGGAGCACGGCACCGGCATCGTCCACATCGCCCCGGGGTGCGGCGGAGAGGACTTCGACCTGTCGCGCGTGCACAACCTGGCGGTCCTGGCACCGGTGGACGAGGCCGGCCGTTTCTACAACGAATACGGTTGGCTGCACGGGCAGAGCACGATCGAGGTGACCGATCAGATCGTCGAGAACCTCGGCGAGCGCGGGCTGATCGTCGAGGCGAAGACGTACGAGCACAGCTACCCGCACTGCTGGCGATGCGGCACGCCGCTGATCTTCCGGATCTCCGACGACTGGTTCATCGCCGTGGAAGACGTCCGCGAGCAGCTCCTCGAGGCGAACGCGACGGTTGAGTGGACACCGGCTCAGTACGGCAAGCGGATGGACGACTGGCTCCGCAACCTGGACGACTGGAACATCTCACGGCGCCGCTACTTCGGCCTGCCGCTCCCGATCTACCCCTGTAGCTGCGGGCACCTCAACGTGATTGGCTCCCGTGCCGAGCTCCGCGAACGCGCGACGGCCGGCCTCGAGCAGCTCGAGGAGCTGCACCGGCCATGGATCGACGCGGTCACGATCAGCTGCGAGAGCTGCGGCGCCGAGGTGCACCGGATCGCAGACGTCGGCGACGTCTGGCTCGACGCCGGCATCGTCCCGTTCTCGACTCTCGGCTGGCAGAGCCCTGAGCGGGTCCCCGGCGGTTATGCGACCGGCGCCTCGGCGGGCCTGTCGAACGCCGATCTCCCCGATCACGCGTACTGGGAGGAATGGTTCCCGGCGGATTGGGTGACCGAGATGCGCGAGCAGATCCGTCTGTGGTTCTACTCGCTCCTCTTCATGTCGGTCGTCCTCGCGGGCCGGGCGCCGTACCGGCGTGTCCTCACGTTCGAGAAGCTCCTCGACGTCGAGGGCCGTGAGATGCACGGTTCCTGGGGGAACATGATCGACGGCGAGGAGGCGTTCTCGAGGATGGGCGCCGACGTGATGCGCTGGCTCTACTGCCAGCAGGCGCCGTGGCAGAACATCCGCTTCGGCTTCGGCCCGGCGGAAGAGGTGAAGCGCCGGCTGCTGACGCTCTGGAACTCATTCAAGTTCTTCGTCGACTATGCAAACGTCGAGAGCTTTCGGCCGCGGAGCGGCGATCTCGCCGGCGAGGTCGACGGCGTCGAGTTGCGGCCGCTCGACCGCTGGCTTCTCGCGCGCACCCATCAGCTCGTCGCGGAGGCGACCGAGGCGCTCGAATCGGAGCTGACCTTCAAGCTCGTGCAGTCGTTCGAGTCTTTCGTCGACGATCTGTCGAACTGGTACATCCGGCGTTCGCGGCGGCGCTTCTACTCCTTCGACGAGGCGGCGTTTCGCACGTTGTGGACAGCACTCGCACGATCGCTTCAGGTTGTGTCGGTCGTCATGCCCTTCCTTGCCGACCATCTGTGGCGAAACCTCGTCGCCGGCGCGACGGAGGATGCTCCGCCGTCGGTCTTCCTCGCGCCGTGGCCAGAGGCGGGCGAGCGCGACGAGGAGCTGCTGGCGGAGGTCGCGGAGGTGCGGCGTATCGTCGAGCTCGGCCGTCAGGCGCGCGGGGATGCCGACCTGAAGCTCCGCCAGCCGCTCCGACGGCTCGTGGTGCAGGGGGCGGGGCCGGCGCAGCGGCACGCCGAGGAGATCGCGGACGAGCTCAGGGTCAAGGAGGTCGAGTTCGGTCCCGTCGACGCGACCGAGCTGCGCGTCAAGCCAAACTTGCCGCTCCTCGGCCCGAAGCTGGGCAAGGAACTGGGCCCCGTGCGCGCCGCGCTCCAGGCGGGCGAGTTCGAGCCGCTTCCGGGCGGGGGCGTACGGGTCGGCGGCCACGAGCTCGGCGCGGATGAGATCCTCGCCGAGCGTGGCGCCCGAGAGGGCTGGGCTCTCGCAGAAGACGGCTCGCTGACGGTTGCGATCTCGACCGATCTCGACGAGGAGCTCGTTCTGGAAGGGCGGGTGCTCGATCTCATCCACCGGCTCAACACAATGCGCCGGGACGCCGGGCTCGAGCTGACGGACCGCATTCGCGTGACGATCCCCGAGTCCGAGGCCGACCTCCTCCGGCACGAGGGCTGGATCAAGGAAGAGGTGCTCGCGACGGAGATCGGCACCGACGGCGCGACGGAGCTCGCGATCGCGAAGGTCTAGGGCTCTTGGGCCGGCCGCTGGGTCTCGCGAGCCCAACGCTCGAGCAACGGGTCGACGATCACGATCGAGCGCGGGCCGGTGCGCTCGACCTCCCCGTATTCGATCAGCTTGTCGCGGCCGTGCTCGGCGCCGCTCTTGGAGAGGCCGAAGCGCGCGAGCGTGCGCTGGTGAAACAGCGATTCCCGACCCCAGGCGAGCGCGGCCAGCACGCGGGCCTCGTTGTTTCTCAGGCGCTCCCACGTGCGCTCGAACGCTTCCGCAAGCTCCCGGTCCACCGCTTCGAGCGCGGTCGCGAACGAGTCGAGATCGGCCGTCGCTCCCTTGGGGGTTGCCTCCCACAGATGGTGGGCGAGCAGCATCGCGCGCTGCGGATGCCCGCGCACCAGTGCGAGCAGCGAGTCGAGCGCCTCGCCGGCGCCGCGTCCGGTCTGCTCGAAGCGGCTCTCGATGTAGTCCCCCAGGGGTGCGTCCGCGAGCGGGCCGAGTTGCAGCGGGCGCGCCTGTCCGAACAGAGGGCGCTCGCGGTCGCTGAAGAGGGCGAGCATCAGGCCCGGGTGTGACCCGGCGAAGACGTAGGCGGCCTCCACGACCTGGTGCTGGATGTGGCTTCTGATGAGACCCTCGATCTCGGGGCCGATTCGAAGGACGTCCTGAAACTCGTCGAAGGCGACCAGTGTCCTCCGCCCGTGCTTCTTGTAGATGTCCAGCGGCAGGTCGAGCATCCGCTCGAGCACGCGCCTCGCGTCGTCATCGAGCACGGGTGCGATCTCCCCGCGAACCCCTCCGGCGCCTGCCGCGACTCGAGGCCTGAGTGTGCGGATGACGTTGGACGCGGTGCGGCGGACGGGGCCTTGAAGCTGTCGCCGGTACGCGGCCTCGATCCGGTCGCTGACTCCCTGTAGCGAGACGACCCGATCGAGGTCGACGTACACCGTCGCCATCCCGCGGCGGTCGGCCTCTGCGAGGAGCTTCCGCACCAGTGTCGTCTTTCCGTAGCGCCGCGGCCCCGAGAGGCGAGCGGTCTGGCCCGAGTCGGCGAGCCCGAGCAGCGTCGAGATCTCGCCCTCGCGGTCGATGATCTCGTCCGGTGGAAGCGGGCGGTCGTAGACGAACGGGTTGGGCGGCCAGTCGGCCATGGCGACTTAGTCTAGGTTAGTTGGACTATTGAGTCAAAGACAAGCGGACTGAGTGGTCACTTGAGGCTGGAATATCGCCGCTGGCGCCGGCGTCAGGCGGCGGGTGTCGCGGCCCGCCGCAGTTCCACCGGCAGGCGGAAGACGACGTCCTCGAGCGCGCTCTGAAACGACGAGATGTCGCGCACACCCCGCGACCGGAACCAGGCGCAGACGCGGTCGACGAGCCGCTCGGGCGCCGATGCACCGGATGTGACGCCGACCGTACCGGCGTGTTCGAGCCAGCGCTCGTCGATCTGCGTCTCGTCGTCGATCAGGTGGGCCCCCACGCCCGCAGCGCGGGCCACCTCGACGAGGCGGTTCGAGTTCGACGAGTTCGGCGAGCCGATGACGAGCAGGACGTCGATCTCCTCGAGCAGCTCCTTCACGGCCCACTGGCGGTTCGAGGTCGCGTAACAGATGTCCTCGCGTTGAGGCGCCCGGATGTCCGGAAAGCGGTGCTTGAGGACGTCGATGATCTCTGTCGTCTCGTCGACTGAGAGCGTGGTCTGCGTGATGTAGGCGGCCGGCATGCCCTCTGGGATCTCGAGTTTTCGTGCGTCTTCGACACCCTCGACGAGGACGATCGCCTCGGGCGCCTCACCCATCGTCCCGACGACCTCCTCGTGTCCGGAGTGGCCGATCAGGACGACCCGGCAGCCTTCCGCTGCGTAACGCCGGGCCTGAACGTGCACCTTTGTGACGAGCGGGCACGTGGCGTCGATCGTGGTCAGCCCTCTTGCCGCGGCGCGGCGATACACGGACGGGGCGACTCCGTGCGCGGAGAGCACTATCACCGAGCCTGGCGGAGCGTCGGCCTCGTCCTCGACGAAGACGGCGCCCCGCTCCTCGAGATCTCTCACGACGTGGGCGTTGTGGACGATTTGCTTGCGGACGTAAACCGGGGGCCCGTAGAGCGAAAGGGCACCCTCCACCGTCTCCACGGCGCGCTCCACTCCCGCGCAGAACCCCCGCGGCGATGCAAGCAAGACCCGCTTGACCAAACCGTCAGCCACGGTAGCAACGCCTCTTCGCGGCCGACGGAGGAAGCGCGGCGAGGCGAGACCCGAGCCCTGCCGGGCGGGAGCCGACGCCGGTCAGACATGTCCTCGCTTTCCTGGCGCGCCGGATGGGCGCGCGGAGGCCGACAGGACAGTACTACCGGTACGGACTGTCGGCTGAAGCGCGGCCAGCCGTGTGAGGCGAAGGCGGAGCCCGGCTCTGCCGGGCGGGAGCCGCCGCCGGTCAGGGACGCGAGGAAGTCAGGAAAAGGCCCGTCGCTCGGGGGGGTCGGTCGCGACGGGCCTCCTCCTAGTGCTCACCGCGGAATGCAAGGCCAGGAACGCACCGCGGTTCGCATCGCCCAGTGGCAATGACGGTACCGGGTCGAAGGCTTCTTTCCAATAGGCCGAACGGCCTATCTTTGGAAGCGGGAAGGGCGCCTCACACCGCCGAGATTCCCGGCTCCGACAACTTCCTTTTCGTCTTGTCTCCATACAATTCGGAAGCCGGTGTCACACGCCAGCAAAGCCCTTTGGTTCGACGGGATACCGCTCCTCGTCGTCGGCGCGGCCTACCTCGGTGCGTCGGCCTTGCTCGGCCCGCCGCTCTGGGCCGCACGCAGGCGAGCCTCCCTCCTCGATCTCGGGATCTTCCTGGTTTTTCCGGTCCTCGGCGTGGTGGCGACCGCCTACGGGATCGGGGTTCTCGTCCACCGGCAGCCTCTGGGCGGGGCGGTCTGGCTGACCACGACGGCAGCGTTCTTCATCAGTCTGCCCGCGTTCCTCGCTCTCGCCCGATGGCGCGAGCGGTCGATACTCGCAACGGGCGGCCTGCGCGTGCGGGAGGCGGAGGCCCGCAGCGAGGTCCAGGGCCGCGAGCTCCAGTCGCTCGCAGCGGTGGGCGACGCGCTCGCCCAGAGCGGTGACCCGCGGATGCTCGCAGGGGCGGTGCTCGCGGAGGTGGAGCAGCTGGTGGACGTCGAGATCGCATGCCTGCTGCTGGTCGACGACGATCGGCGCGAGGCCTCGGGACTGTTCGGGCGGGCGCTGGGGCGCGAGCTCGACTGGCTCTCCGACGTGCGGATCGACCTCGACCACGAGCCTTCGGGAGTCGCGATCGCGGCTCGCGAGGCAACTCCCTTCGTCGTCTACGACGCGGCTTCGTCCAAGGTCGTCAGCCCGCGGCTGGTCGAGGCAGCCGGCGCGAAGAGCCTTGCGTTCGTGCCGCTCGTGGCCGACGAACGCGTCATCGCGGTGCTCGTCGTCGGCACGGTGACGGAGCCCCGATCGTTCATCGCCAAGGATCTCAACCTGCTGCAGACGGTGGCCGGGGAGGCTGCGCTGGCGCTCGACCGCGCTCGCTCGACGAGGGCGCTCGCCGACGCCCTCGAACGGGAGCGCGTCGTCGCGCGCATCTCGGCCCGGGTCCGCTCCGAGCTCGACATCGACGAGCTTCTCCGCGTCGCCGTCGTCGAGGTCGGGACAGCGCTCGGGGTCGACCGTTGCCACATCCGTATCGGAGCCGAGGGGGAAGTAACCGCGCAGTGGACAGCGCCCTCGGTCGAGCCGATCGGGAAGGCACACCCGCTTCCGGTTTCGGGTCTCGCTGCCCGTCGCCGGCAGACCGTCGCGATCGAGGACGTCGAACGGGCTCCGGAGCTCGACGACCCGTCGCTCGGAGGGCGCGAGCCGCTGCGCACAATGGGGAGCCGCGCCGCCCTCGCGGTGCCGATCGTCGTCTTCGACGATCTCCTGGGAAGTCTTGCGCTCCATCGCGTCACGACTCGTCGGTGGGCTCGGGAAGAGATCGCACTGACGGAGGCCGTGGCCCGCGAGATCGGTCTCGCGTTCCGCGTCGCCGACCTCTTGCAGGAGAACGAACGGCGAATCGCCCAGCAGACGACGCTATTCCGAATCACGGAGGTGCTCACCGAATCGCTCTCGTACTCGGCGACGGTCGCCGCCCTCGCGCGGGCCGCGAAGGAGGCGTTCGACGCGGCATTCACCGCCGTACTGATGCCCCGCGGCCCGGGCCTCGAGCTCTCGGCTGCCCGTCGCCTTCCGCAGCGGCTCCAGGCTGCTCTCGCCGACGGCGTCCCCGAGTCAGCCGACTGCCTGGCTGCTGCTGCCAGGGACAGGCGCACCCTCGCCTCGCCGGCCGTGGAGGGCGACGATCGCTTCGACTCGGAGTGGCGTGACCTCGCGGCGTCCGTGGACTACCGAGCGCTCCTTGCGATCCCGGTCGCAAGCTCGCGGGCGGAACGGGCCGGCCTCGTGCTCGTGTTCTTTCGCGAGGAGCACGTCTTCGTCGATGCCGACCTCGACCTGGCCCGACATCTCGGTGACGTCGCGCGCAGCGCGCTCGAACGAAGCGAGCTGTTCGAAGTCGAGCGCACGTCGCGGGCTCTCTCGCAGCAACTGGCTCGGACCGGCGGCGTGCTCGCGACAGAGCTCGACCCGGGTGTCGTCCTCGAAGAGGTCGTGAATCAGGCACCCGCGCTGCTGGGCGCCGACGCCTGTGTCGTCCGCCTCTACGACGACGGCGAGCTCGTCGTCAGCG
Source organism: Gaiellaceae bacterium (assembly GCA_036377995.1). Lineage (GTDB taxonomy): Bacteria > Actinomycetota > Thermoleophilia > Gaiellales > Gaiellaceae > 3-1-20CM-4-69-9. The sequence continues at coordinate 10,145 of DASUXI010000261.1, read as the reverse complement.
CGGGCTCGGGGCCGGGCGCGGAAGAGGCCGTCGGCTCCCGGTCGCCGCTGACCGCGTGGCTCTCCGGAGAGTGTTTCGGGTCCCGTTCGCCGGTCGCAGTCGAGAACGCGGCCGAGGACGCGCGTCTCGTCGCGGCAGATCCCGTGCTCGCAGCCGGCCACACGGCATTCCTCGGCGTCCCGCTGTCAGGCTCCGAACGCGGCCCCACCGGTGTGCTGGCGGTGTACGCGCGGCGTCCCAGGACCTGGCGTCCCGAGGAGATAGACGCACTCCTCGCACTTGCGGCCAATGCCTCGGCCGCGCTCGCCAATGCCGAGCTCTACTCGCGGGTGTCGGTCGAGAAAGAACGCAGCGGTGCCATCCTCGCGAACGTCGCCGATGGGATCGTCGCGCTCGACCGAGAGCGCAGGGTGGTGCTCTGGAATGCCGCTGCCGAGGCGATCACCGGGGTCCCGCAGGAGGAGGCGATCGGCCGCAGCACGATGCAGGTCCTGCAGCGCGAGCTCGAGTCCGACGACGGTCCTGCACGGTCGGGCCCGCGTCTCGTCTCGATCGCTCGCGGGAGCGAGGAAGTCTGGCTGTCGCTGAGCGAGGCGGTCATGCGGGACCCGCTCGGCGCCGTTGCGGGGCGCATCTTTACGTTCCGCAACATCTCGGCCGACCACGCGGTCGAGCAGGTGAAGTCCGACTTCGTGGCCGCCGTCTCGCATGAGCTCCGCACGCCGTTGACCTCCATCTACGGCTTCGCGGAGACGCTTCTACGCGAGGACATCCCGTTCTCCGACGACGAGCGGCGAACGTTCCTCGGTTACATCGCGTCCGAGTCCGGGCGTCTGACGTCGATCGTCGACAGGCTGCTGAACGTGGCCCAGCTGGAGGCCGGCGATCTTCGGGTGAACGTCGCTCGAATCGACGTCGCCTCGGTCGTGTCCGAGGCGGTCGAGGCCGCCGCTCAGAGCGGCCCGCTGAACGGACACCGTCTCGAGGTCGACCTGCCGGAAGGGCCGCTCGCCGTCGAAGCCGACGCGGACCGGGTCCGCCAGGTGTTCGGCATCCTGCTCGAGAACGCATTGCAATACTCGCCCGGCGGCGGCACCGTCCTGGTCGGCGCGCGTCGACAGGCCGAGCGGGTCGAGCTGAGGGTCGTGGACGAAGGAATCGGGATCCCGCTGTCTGAGCAGGAGCGGATCTTCCGAAAGTTCTATCGGGCAGAGTCGGCATCCCGTGACGGCGCGGCCGGCACCGGGCTCGGCCTCTTCATCGCCAGGGAGCTCGTCACGGCAATGGGTGGGCGGATCTGGGTCGACTCGGCGGAGGGCGAGGGCTCGAGCTTCGCGTTTGAGCTGCCAGCTGCGGGAGAGGAGGGATCCCCATGACCAAGGTTCTCGTGGTCGATGACAAGGCCCCCATCCGCCTGCTCTGCCGGGTCAACCTCGAGGCCGAGGGGATGATCGTGGTCGAGGCCGGCGACGGGCCCACCGGAATCGAGAAGGCAGTCTCGGAGGCGCCTGACGTGATCCTGCTCGACGTGATGCTTCCGGGGCTCGACGGCTGGCGCGTCGCCGAGCGGCTCTTGGACGACGAGCGAACGCGAGCGATCCCCATCGTCTTTCTCACGGCCAAGGCCGAGTTCCGCGATCGAGCCCGAGGGCTCGACATCGGCGGGATCGACTACGTCACGAAGCCCTTCAACCCGACCGAGCTCGCACCGCTCGTCGAGGGGCTGCTCGAGCGCATCGAGCGAGGCGAACGCGAAGATCTTCGGGCGGAGAAGCTCTCGGAGCTCCGCGTCCTGATGGAGTCCTAGAAGAGGAACGTCGGCCGGTTCAGCGGCCTGCGAAGTCGGCCGTCACGATGCCCGCCGCCGGGTTGCCGGCGAAGCTGCCGAAGCTGATCGCGATCCCGATGCGGCGAAAGCCGGGGCGCAGCAGCACAGCCCGATGCCGCGGGCTCGCGAGCCAGTGGGCGATCACCCACCGAGGGGTCAGGCCGGTCGACCAGGCGAGGTTCTCGCCGTAGACCGGACCGCGGGCTCCGGCGGCGCGTGCGCGGCCGTCCACCGAGCCGTGGGCGAAGTACTGGCGGTGGAGCATGTCCGCCGTGTGGCCGCGCGCGGCCCGGAAAAGCCGAACGTCGAGCCGGAGCGGCGCGATGCCGTGGCTCGCCCTCACCGCGTTGACCGCCTGCAGGAGCGATGCCTCGCTGCCAGACAGCCTCGGGGCCTGAGCGCTCGCAGCGGGGCCGGCAAGCGCCAGGGCGGCGAGGAGGGGGACCAGGATCGTGGCTTTGGCGAGCATGGGCGACACGCGAAGCGGGGATCCTAACGCGAAGTCAGAGCGAGGCTGATTCCGGCGAGCGTAAGGGTGGCGCCGGACAACTGCACGGCGTCGAGCGATTCCCCCAGCCACGCCCACGCGACGACGATTGCGACGACGGGCTCGAGCATGCCTGTGATTCCCGCCCGGGTCGCGCTGATCCGGTCGAGAGCGCCGACGACGAGCAGAAACGGGACGATCGTGCCGAGGACGATCATCCAGGCCATCAGCGCGACCACCGGAAGGTGGCTCGAGTGGAGGTTCCCGAGCAGGGAGACGTGGTCACCCAGTCGAGCCGCCGGGTAGTGCCACCAGGGCGCGACGACGGACCAGAAGGCCGTGGCGAAGAAGAACCCCCACGCCGAGAGCGAGACCGGGTCTCGCCGCCGGACTCCTTGCTCCGCGAGGAGGATGTAGGCCGCATACGTGATCGCGGCGACCCCGGCCGCCGCCAGCCCTGCTCCGCCGAGGCGACCGCCGCGCCAGACTTCGACAATCAGCGTCAGGCCGCCGAGCGCAAGAGCGAGCGCGAGCCAGATGCGCCGCCGGACCTGTTCCCCGAACACGAGCTTCGCCCAGAGCGCGACGAGTATCGGCCCCACGAACTGGATCAAGAGCGCGATCCCGATGTCGAGCCGGGCGATCGCGTAGAAGTACGACCACTGCACGAGCGCGAGGCCGCCGACGCCAAGCGCGACCAGCAGTGGGAGATCGGTGACCCTCACGCGCAGCGACCGCGGCCTCGTCAGCGTTGCGAGCAGGAGGAGCCCCAGTAGCGCACCCGCGCAGCGGACCTCCGTCAGCTGCTGCGCGGTGATCCCGGATTTGAGGATGACCTTCGACACGGTTCCGTTCACCGCGAACAGGGCCGCTGCCGAGGCGACCATGCCGTAGCCCACCGCCGCGCGGCTTGTCTGCAACTCGTCGGAAACGCCGACTACCGGTTCGATCATCGGACGAACGTAACCGACGGACGACACCGCTAATCTCCTTGACCACGGGACGTGGCGCAGCCTGGTTAGCGCGTCGGCTTTGGGAGCCGAAGGTCGCGAGTTCGAATCTCGCCGTCCCGACTTGGTCGTCCTGCTCGCTGCGGGCGCGGCGCTGTCGTTCGGTGCGCTCGCCGTCACCATCCGCCTTGCCCTCGGAGGCGCGATCGACACCGAGGCCGCCGCACTCGTCACGACGGTCATCGCCTTTACCGTCTGCGTCGCGCTCGCAGCAGTGACCGGTGACCTCAGCGGCCTCGCCTGGGCCGACACGTGGCCGTTCTTCGTCACCGGCCTTTTCGCACCGGGGATCAGCCAGATCCTCTTCACCCGCGCCGTCGGCGCGATCGGGCCGTCGCGGACCGCGGTGTTCGTCGGCGTCTCGCCCGTGCTGTCCGCGGCGATCGCGGTGATCGTCCTCGGCGAGCCCCTTCGTGCCGCGCTCGTGGTCGGGACGCTCCTCGTCGTCGCGGGAGGGACCCTCCTCGTGCGGGAGCGCGGAAGGCACGCTGCGCTGCTCTCGTTCGGGATCACGCTGGCGCTCGCCGCGGCACTCCTCTTCGCGGTTCGGGACAACGTGGTCCGCTGGGCGGCCCGAGGGAGCGACGTCCCGGGCTTCGCCGCCGCCGGCGCCTCGCTCTTTACCGCGTCGATCGTGATTCTGCTCGTCGTCGCGCTGCGAGCGAACGTCCGCGAGCGGATCGGGAGGGCCGCGCGCCCGTTTCTCCCATCCGGGCTCCTGTACGGCGCAAGCTACGCCTGTCTCTACTCGGCCTTCGACCGCGGGAGGGTGACCGTCGTCGCACCGCTCGTCGCGACCGAGTCGCTCTTCGCCGTCCTGATCTCGATGGTCGTATTACGGCGGTCCGAGCAGATCGGGCCGCGTCTCTTGCTCGCCGCCGCGCTCGTCGTCGGCGGTGGTGCGCTCATCTCCGGCTTTCGCTGAACACTCCCGCGATCTGCTCCGCGCGCAGGAAGCGTCCGAGGTAGTACGTGAAGACGGCGAAGAAAACGATCGCCTGCTCGACGGCCATCGTCACGCCCGCGATCTGCTGATCCGTCAGGTCGGAGATCCCCCAGAGCCCGGGCGCGTCGCGGTAGAAGTCGTACACGGGGCGCGGGAGCAGCGCGAGCAGCAGGCCGAGCGGCGAGGCGAGCACGAACGCGATGAAGACGTACAGCGCCTTCGCGCCGTCGGAGTGCCTCCCGTGCACGACCGGCCACCACATCAGGGCGCCGGCGAGGAAGTAGCTGAGATGCTCAAGGTTCAGGAGCCAGCTGCCCTGTTCGAGCGCCCGGTCGTAGATGGGCGGCACGTGCCAGGCGAAATACGTCCCGAGCCAGAGCGGCAGCGTCAGCAGCGGGTGGGTGATGAGCCGGAAGGGTGCGTGGCGCTCGAGCTCGCGCGCAAATGACGGCGCGAGGGCCAACACGACGAGACCGGGCGCCCACTCCGCGGTGACGACGTTCTGGAGCAGGTGGACCGACAGAAGATAGTGCAGCGCGATCGTGTGCAGAGGGGTGACGTAGACGGTGAGCAGCAGGATCAGCCCGAGCTCGAAGGCTGCCCGCCGGCTCTTCCCGGAGGGCCAACGCCTCTGGTTCCACGCGAACGCCGCGACGAGGACAACGAGTGCCGCGAGCACGTCCCAGTGCAGCGCCCACGAGTGCGGGTCCACGCCGCTACGCTAGTGACGCTGCGCCCGTGGTGTAGTGGTAGCACCTGACCCTTCCAAGGTCATGGCACCGGTTCGAGCCCGGTCGGGCGCTCTGGCCGACGTCCGCAGCTCTCGCTACGTTTTCAGATATGAAAACACTGGAACGTCGCGAGGCACGTCGTTTGCGACGTGAAGAAGGCTGCTCGATCAGGGAGATCGCCGAGCTTGTCGGCGCCTCGAAGTCCTCGGTGAGTCACTGGGTCCGCGACGTCGCACTGACCGACGCGCAACGAGAGCGTCTCGTTCGTCGTAATCCCGCGTACAACCGGCAGATCAACGGCTCCGCCGTCCAGGCGGCCAACCGACGCGCCGAACGGATCGCTTACCAGGACGAAGGGCGCCAACTCGCGCGCGTCGGGTCGTCTATGCACGTCGCCGGCTGCATGCTCTACTGGGCGGAGGGCGACAAGTCACGTAACACGATCGGGTTCACGAACTCGGATCCGGCCATGATCCGCTTCTTCGTCGAGTTCCTGCGAACGTTTTTCGACGTCACGAGCGAGAACATTCGACTGAAGTGCAGCCTTTTCGCGGACCACGAGTCACGGCGAAGCGAGATCGAACGCTTCTGGCTCGACGTCGCGCGGCTCCCTGAATCCTGCCTTTGCAGGTCGAAGGTGAACGTCTACTCCAAATACAGCAAGAAGAGAAGAAGGAACAAATTGCCCTACGGGACCTGTCGTGTCGTCGTCTCGCGAACGAGCATCACTCAGAGCATCTTCGGCGCGATCCAGGAGTACGCGGGCTTCGACCGGCCCCAGTGGCTCGACGCGCGGAGCTAGCTGTCGCTACTCGGGCTCGGAAGAGATCGAGACGCTCTCGATCACGACGTCGTCGTGCGGCTTGTCGCGCGTGTCGCGCGGAAGCTCCGAGATCGAATCCGCGACGTCCATGCCGGTCGTGACGCGCCCGAACACGGTGTGTTTCCCGTCGAGCCACGGCGCCGCCTCCGTCGTGACGATGAAGAACTGGCTCCCGTTCGTGTTCGGGCCGGCGTTCGCCATCGCGAGCGCACCCCGGTCGACCTTGTGGTCGTTGAACTCGTCCTCGAACGTGTAGCCCGGCCCGCCGGCGCCGGTCCCGGTCGGATCGCCCCCCTGGATCATGAAGTCCGGGATGACGCGATGGAAGATGACACCGTCGTAGAAGCCGTCGCGCGCGAGCTTGACGAAGTTGTCGACTGTCTTAGGGGCGTCCGCCGGGTAGAGCTCGAGGTCGATCGTGCCGTGGTTCGTGGTCAGGCGCGCCTGCATGAGGCAGGAATGTACCGTCCGGCTCCCTCGCGATGCTGCACACGTGATCGACGCCCGGGCGCGTGATGTCGACTTCCGTCCGCGAACGGTGCTTCGAGTCGTCGGGATCCTCCTCGCAATCGCGGTCGTCCTCGAGATCATCTGGATCTCCCGTCACGTCCTCACCTGGATCTTCATCGCTCTGTTCCTCGCGCTCGCCCTCAACCCGGCGGTCGACTGGCTCGAGCGGCGCACGCAGCGGCGGGGCTTTGCGACCGCGATCGTCACCATCGCGGCAATCGCTTGCCTGGTCGGGATCGGCTGGCTTCTCATCCCCACGCTCGTGAACCAGGTGAACGACTTCGCGGGCAAGGTGCCGGACTACCTCCATGACCTCACGAAGGGGCGAGGGCGCCTCGGGTTCCTCCAGGAGAAGTACCACCTCGTCGACAAGGCCAGGAAGGCGCTCAACGAGGGCGGCGCGTCAAAGCTCTTCGGCATCTCCGGCACGGCGCTCGCGCTTGCGAAAGGCGTCGTCAACGCGGTGCTGGCAACGATCACGATCGCGTTCCTGACGCTCTTCATGCTCCTCGAAGGGCCGAAGTGGGTCGAGTCCTTCTTCTCGCTGCTCAGCCCCGAGTCGAATCGACGCTGGCGTGCCGTGGGACGCGACATCTACCGCACGGTCGGTGGCTACGTGACCGGCAACCTCTTCATCAGCCTGATCGCGGGGGTCACGACGACCCTCGTGCTCCTCCTCATGCACGTCCCGTTTGCGATCGCGCTCGGGCTGATCGTCGCAATCCTCGACCTCATTCCGCTCGCGGGCGCGACGATCGCGGCGATCATCGTCGGCTCGGTCGCGTTCATCCACTCGGTGCCGGCGGGGATCGTCGTCGTCGTCTTCTTCATCGTCTACCAACAGCTCGAAAACCACGTACTCCAGCCCGTCGTCTACGGGCGGACCGTTCAGCTATCGCCTCTCGCCGTTCTGATCGCGGTGTTGATCGGAGCCCAACTCGCCGGCATCCTCGGCGCGCTCGCGGCGATTCCGGTGGCCGGCTCGCTGCAGGTGATCTTCTTCGACTGGCTCCGCCATCGCCGCGGCGAGGATCCCGCGGGCGCCACCTGACGAAGGCCAACCGCCCTCGTTCGAGGGATGTCGCTGACGCGGCCGTAACGCCGATTCAGACCCCATGGCCTTTCGTGCGGCTCGCCTCCTCGCGGTTGCGGTCTTCGCGTGCGGGCTCGTGGTGGTACCCGCGCCTGCGGGAGCGGCCCCCGATGTCCCGGCCGCCGCTATGCGAAGCCTCGAGCAGGGTGTGCTCAGCGACCTGAACGCGTTCCGCCGGCAGCACGGCCTCGGCCCGCTTCGGCTGTCGACGCGCCTGGCGGCCGCGGCGCGCCAACACTCCAACGAGATGGCCGAGCGGGGCTACTTCAGCCACGACTCCTACGGCGGCGGATCATTCGATCGCCGAATCGCGCGGTTCTACCCGGTGGGGAGAAGCCGTTTCTGGTCGGTCGGTGAGAACCTCCTCTGGTCGTCCCCCGACGTGGACGCCGGGCGCGCGGTCGACATGTGGATCAACAGTCCCGAGCACAAGCGCAACATGCTCAACCCCCGCTGGCGCGAGATCGGCCTGTCCGCCGTGCACGTGTCCGCCGCGGGTGGGGCCTACGGCGGTCGCGAAGTCACGATTGTCACCACGGACTTCGGCGTCCGTCGCTGACGCGGCACGCGGATACCCTTTTCCTCCGGCGCCTGTAGCTCAGTGGACAGAGCGGCGGCCTTCTAAGCCGCGGGTCGGAGGTTCGAATCCTCCCAGGCGCAACGGGAAAGGCGCCGGTAACGGCGCCTTTCTCTTTGTCCGCTCTCCCTGTCGTCCAGACTTCGGGGATCGAGAACCCGCGTGCAGTCGTGCTCGTCGAAGGCGTCAGCGACAGGGTCGCGTTGGAGACGCTCGCGCTTCGACGCGGCCGGGATCTCTCGGCAGAGCGCGTTACCGTCCTGCCGGTCGGGGGCGCGCAGGCGATCGGCCGATTCTTGAACCTCTACGGGCCTGGTGGAATGAACCTAAGGCTGGCCGGTCTTTGCGACGCGGGAGAAGAGGGCGGGATCCGGCGAGCTCTCGGCCGCGCCGGCTTCGGTCTCGACCTCGACCGCGCCGAAATGGAACGGCTCGGCTTCTACGTGTGCCAAGCGGATCTGGAAGACGAGCTGGTCCGCTGCCTGAGCGCTCCGGTCGTGGAGGAGGTCCTCGCCGCGCACGGAAAGTTGCGATCGTTTCGCACCTACCAGAAGCAACCCGCGCATCGAGAACGGACGACGGAGGAACAGCTTCGCGGCTTTCTCACCAACTGGAAGATCCGACTCGCGGCGCCGCTGGTCGAGGCGCTCGATCTCGATCGTGTACCTCGTCCGCTCGACGGCGTGCTCACGCACGTCTGATGCCGGGTGGGGGACGCCGAGGCGGCGCGATTTCCGCCGCTATCCTGCACGGGAGCGCGGTGGCGGTAGCTCAGTTGGTAGAGCCCCTGGTTGTGGTCCAGGTGGTCGTGGGTTCGAGTCCCATCCGCCACCCTCCCTTTTCGCGCACCGCGGCTACGCTGCCCGCGCCCGGCCCCGTAGCTCAGCGGATAGAGCGACGGACTTCGAATCCGTGTGCGGAGGTTCGACTCCTCCCGGGGCCATCGTGAGGCATCCCCTGTCTCCCGGCCGCTACATCTGCTTCCATGCAGTGTGGTGGCCGGTTCCCTGGCAACCGTGCTCATCTGCGATGACGAGCCGTCGTTGAGGGAGTTGATTCGCGTCAGCCTCAGCAGCGACTACTCGATCGCAGAGGCCGACGACGGCGAGGAATCCCTCGAGATCGCCCGGCGCCTACGGCCCGACGTCGTCATCCTCGACGTGATGATGCCCCGCCTGACCGGCCTCGAGGTCCTCGTGGAGATGCGCCGGGACCCGAACCTCGCCGGTACCCCGGTCATCGTCCTGACCGCGCAGCCCGGCACACGCGACGAGGCCTTGCGGGAAGGCGCCGATCTTGTCATGGTCAAGCCCTTCGAGCCCCAGCAGATCGCGGATGCGGTGGAGGAGGTCCTTCGAGCAGCGGCATGAGTCAGAACGGCCCCCAGGGCGCACAACTCGGCGCCGAGACGAGCGAGGCCGCGCCGCTCCGGAAGCGACCGGCTCCGACCGGTCTCGTTGCACGGATCTCGTTGGCGGCCTTCACGGTCGGGATCGGCCTGGCGGTCTTCTTCGCCATCCTCTTCCTCGCGATCATCAGCCTCCGCGACCGCTCGCTCGAGGCCCGCAACTCCCAGCAGGTGATCGCGAGCGCGAACCGCCTTCAGACCCTCGTCGTCGAACTGGAGAGCGGTGTCCGCGGCTTCTTCATCAGCGGGGAAAAGAAAGATCTCGCACCGTATACGGAAGCTCAGCGCAACTTTCCGTACGCCAGCGCGACTTTGCTCAGCCTCACGAAGGACAACGCGCTCCAGCATCAACGCGCCATTACCATCAAGGGCCAGGTCGAGGACTACCTGACGACCTACAGCCGACCCCTCCTCAACTTCATGCGGAGGAATCCTCCCCTTGCACGCAAGTTCATCACCGACCCGCAAGGAGCCGCGCAGATCGAGGCGCTTCGGCAGAACTTCGGCCGCCTGCTCGCAACAGAGAAAACCCTCGGCGACACTCGCTCGGATCGCGCGCGGAGCACCGCCAGCAACGCGCTCGCGGTCGGCGGAGTCGGTCTCGGGACCGCGCTGCTCCTGATCCTCTTCGGCGCGGTCTACATCAACCGGGCCGTGGCGAGGCCGGTGCGGCTCACGGCCGACGCGGCCTCGCGGATCGCGGGCGGCGACCTCTCGGGACGGCTCCGCACC
>DASUXI010000260.1:0-4876 GCA_036377995.1 Gaiellaceae bacterium | reverse complement strand
CTCACCTCGTTGATCGGCAACCACGGTCTTTACGCCGTGTTCGTCCTGATGGCGATCGACGCCGTGTTCCCTGCCGCGAGCGAACTCGTCATGCTGTATGCGGGAGCGCTCGCCGCGGGTGCGTTCCCCGGACAGCACGTCAGCCTCTTCGGAACGACGATCTCGTCCCATACCTGGGCGTACGTAGCGATGGCGCTCGCCGGCACGCTCGGCTACCTCGCGGGTGCCGTCGGGGGTTGGGCGATCGGGCGCTATGGCGGCCGTCCGCTGCTCGAGCGGCACGGGCGCTGGTTCCACCTGAGTGGCGAAAAGCTCGACCGTGCCGAGCACTGGTTCGACCGCTGGGACGACTGGGCCGTCCTGATCGGCCGCGTGACTCCCGTCGTCCGCTCGTTCATCTCGATTCCGGCAGGGGTGTTTCGCATGGCGCTCGGCCGGTACACCGTGCTCACGCTGATCGGCTCGGCCGTCTGGTGTTTCGCGCTCGCGGGCATAGGACTGGGGCTAGGCACGAGCTATGAGTCCTTCCACAACAACTTCCGCTTCGTCGACTACGCGATCGCGGCCGCCGTCGTCGGCCTCGTCGTGTATCTCGTAGTCCGCATGAGACGGTCTTCTAGACTTTCGGGCCGTGCGCCGGATTCCACTGGTTGACGTAAAAGCGCAATACGCCCCTCTCCTCCCGCGGATGCGGGAGGCGATCGACGCGGTGCTCGAGAGCGGGGCGTTCGTCCTGGGGCCGAATGTGGCCGCGTTCGAGGCCGAGGCCGCGTCCTACCTCGGAGCCCGGCAGTCGATCGGTGTCGCCAACGGCACCGACGCCCTCGTCCTCGTCCTCGACGCACTCGGCATCGGGCCGGGCGACGAGGTCGTCTGCCCGGCGTTCACTTTCTACGCAACCGCCGAGGCGGTCGCCAGGCGCGGCGCGATTCCCGTCTTCGCCGACGTCGACCCCGCCACGATGAACCTCTCGGCGGAGGACGTCGACGCCCGCATCACTCCGAAGACGAAGGCCGTCCTGGCGGTGCATCTCTTCGGGCGGCCCGCGCCGGTGAGCGAGCTCGCCGCCCTCGGCGTGCCCCTGATCGAAGACTCCGCCCAGGCGTTCGGCTCGCCGGAGGTGGCCCGAACCGGGATCGCCTCGACCTTCAGCTTCTATCCGACCAAGAACCTCTTTTGCCTCGGCGACGGTGGCCTGATCTCGACCGACGACACCGAGCTCGCCGACCGGATCCGCATGCTGCGCTTCCACGGCTCGCGTGACAAGGTCGACTTCGACCTCGTCGGGTACAACTCGCGCCTCGACGAGATCCAGGCGGCGGTGCTCCGTTTGTTCCTCGCCGAGCTGGACAGCTGGGTCGCCCTTCGGCGGGACGCGGCGGCGAGGTACGCCGAGCTCGGCCTCGGCGACGTGTGCGAGCTTCCCGAGGACGAGCCGGGGCACGTCTACCACCTGTTCGTCTGCCGGTCTCCGGAGCGGGACAAGATCCGTGGGGCGCTGAAGGAGGCCGGCATCGGCAGCGCCGTCTACTACGCGACGCCCTTGCACCTCCAGCCGGCGCTCGCGGGCCTCGGCTACCGCCCTGGGTCCCTGCCCGTGACCGAGCAGCTCGCCGCGGAGAACTTTTCCGTGCCGTTGTGGGCGGGGATCGACGCCGAGGCGCAGGCGCGCGTCGTCTCGGTCGTCCGGGCCGCAGCGCCGGTGGCGTCATGAGGTTCCCCGTGAACCGGCACCGGGTCTGGCAGCTCCTGGCCGACGCCGCTCTGATCGCGCTCGCATGGTGGCTCGCGTTCTGGCTTCGGTTCGACAAGGGAGTCCCCGCCCCGTACGACCGGCTGATGCTGGACACCTTCCTCGTCGTGATCGCGATCAAGCTCGCGATCTTCGTCGCGTTCGGCTTCTACAACCGCTGGTGGCGTTACGTCTCGACGCGGGACATGTGGGGCGCCGCGCGAGGCGTGACCGTCGCGTGCGTCGCTTCGGATCTCGTCGTCTACTTCGCCCATCCGGTCAAAGGCTTCCCGCTGCCGCGCTCCGTTGCGGTGGTCGACTGGCTGCTGCTCCTCGCATTCGTCGCCGGCAGCCGGCTGATCGCGCGCAGCATGATCGAGCGGCCGGGGGCTGCTTCGCTGATCGCCCGCGGGAGAGAGGTGATCGTCGTCGGCGCCGGCGACGCCGCGCAGCTCGTGATCCGCGAGATGCTGAAGGCCCCAGGGCTCGGGTACACGCCGATCGGCCTCATCGACGACGACCCGCGGAAGAAGAACATCCGCCTGCACGGCATCCGTGTCATGGGGACGACGGACGATCTCCCGCACATCCTGAGGGACAACTCTCCCGACGAGGTCCTGATCGCGATCCCGTCCGCGGCCGGCGGCACACGCCAGCGCGTGGTCGAGATCGCCCAGGCGGCGGGCGTTCCGGTCAAGACGTTGCCAGGCATCTACGAGCTCATCTCCGGGGACGTGAACCTTGCCGGCCAGATCCGTCCGGTCCAGGTCGAGGACGTGCTCGGTCGCGAGCCGATCGAGGTCGACGTCCGCTCGATCGCCCACTACCTCGCGGGCGAGACGGTCCTCGTCACCGGCGCGGGCGGCTCGATCGGAGCGGAGCTCTGCCGGCAGATCGCGCGGGTCATGCCCGCTCGCATCGTCCTCGTCGAGCATTCGGAAGCGGCGCTCTTCGACATCGAGCGCGAGCTCGTCGACGAGCGTGGGTTCTCGGCCGTCGCGCCCGTGCTCGGTGACTGCGGCGATCGGGCGAAGATGAGCCAGGTGTTCGAGCGCTACCGCCCGAGCGTCGTCTTCCACGCCGCCGCGTACAAGCATGTCGCGCTGCTCGAGGCAAACCCGCTCGAAGCCGTGCGGAACAACGCGCTCGCGACGCGTGTCATCGCCGATGTCGCGGTCGACTACGGAGCGCTCCGCTTCGTGCTCGTCTCGACGGACAAGGCGGCGAATCCGAAGAACCTCCTCGGCCAGTCGAAGGCGCTCTGCGAGTGGATCGTCGAGGGCTACGGGCACCGCGCGGACGTCGACACCCGCTTCGTGGCCGTGCGCTTCGGGAACGTCCTCAACTCGTCGGGCAGCGTGATCCCGATCTTCAGGCGCCAGATCGAGAAGGGCGGGCCGGTGACGGTCACGCATCCAGAGATGACCCGCTTCTTCATGACGATCCCGGAGGCGGTGTCACTGATCGTGCAGGCCGGCGCCATCGGCGGACGGGGACAGGTCTACGTGCTCGACATGGGCGAGCCGGTGAAGATCGTCGACCTCGCGCGCAACATGATCCGGCTCTCCGGGAAGCCCGAGAGCGAGATCCCGATCTCGTTCGTCGGCGTGCGGCCCGGCGAGAAGCTGCACGAGGAGTTGTGGACGGATGGAGAGACCGTCGGGCCCACCTCGCACCCCAAGATCCTGCGCGCCGCGCGGCCGCCCATCGACGTCGAGTGGCTCGACGGAGAGCTGGACGACCTCGAGCGCATGGTGTCCCGCGGTGAGACGCTCGACGTGGTCGCGCGCCTGGTGGCGATGCATCGCGAGCCGAAGCGCGCGGGCACTGCGGTTCTGGAAGACACCCTCCACTAGGCCTCTCCGAGCCGCTGCTTGACATGTGACCATCAGGTCACTAAAGTGCCGCGCGTGGAAAGAGTTACCGAAAGGTCACATGTGATCGAGCCGGGCGAAGAGGCGGTCTTCAGGGCCCTCGCCGACCCGACCCGGCGCGAGATCCTCGACCGGTTGTTCGAGTCCGACGGCCAGAGCCTCGGGCAACTCGAGTCGGCCTTCCCGATCAGCCGTTTCGGGGTCATGAAGCATCTGCGCGTCCTCGAGGGCGCGGGCCTGATCACGACCCACCGGGTCGGGCGCTCGAAGCTCCACTACCTCAATGCCATCCCGATCCGCGAGCTGCAAGACCGCTGGATCCACAAGTTCGCCGCGGCCTCCGCCGCGGCCCTCCTCGGCCTCAGGGCCGACATAGAGAAAGGAGTTGCCATGACAGCCGCGACGACTGCTGTAAGCGAGGACGATCTCGCCGGACAGGATGCGAAGCCGTCACAGGTCTTCGCGATCTTCATCCGGGCGACGCGGGAGCGAATCTGGCAGGCGCTCACGAGCTCCGAGGACACGCTCAGGTACTACTACGCCAGCACGGTGGAGTCGGACTGGGCTCCGGGGAGGCCGTTCGTGTACCGGATCGGAGACGAGCCCGCGATCGTCGGTGAGGTGATCGAGGCGATTCCGCCCGAGAAGCTCGTGTCGACTTTCGACGCGCGCTGGGACGACGACGTGCGCCGGGATGCACCGTCGCGGATCACCTGGATCCTCGAAGAGGCCGGCCCCGGCGTCTCGAAGCTGACCGTCGTGCACGAGGGCCTCGAGCGCGAGAGCGCGACATACGAGCAGGTCGCCGGCGGGATGCCGTTCATCCTCAGCGGTCTCAAGACGCTGCTCGAGACCGGAGAGCCCCTCCTTCCTGCGTAGTGAATCCTCCGCGACCGGCGCGGTCCCCGGTCAGCCGAGTGCCGAGAGCAGGAGCTCGAGCATGACGGCGGGATCGCGCCGGACGCGGCCCTCCCCTCCGGTGCCGTCACGCTTCTGCAGATCGAGCGCGCGCGGGTCGCTCAGCGGCTTGAGCCGGCCCTGTCTGATCAGCTCCTCGTCGACTCCGCCGAGCCGTCCTCCGTAGGTCGTGTACACGGGGACGCCGAGCGCCGCGGCCTCGCGGTTCATTGTCCCGCCGGCGGAGACGACGACGTCGGAGAGCGCGATCAGGCTTTGCGCGTCGACGGCGCTGTCAGGAACGATCACCGACGGCAGCGAGAGATTGCGGACGTAGGCGCGCTGCTCCTCGGTGCGCGGAAGAACCACTGCC
>DASUXI010000259.1:0-9029 GCA_036377995.1 Gaiellaceae bacterium | reverse complement strand
GAGCCGTCGCCGAGCGTCAGCTCGGCACCGGTGATCGGACGGACGCCGAAGTGCCTCGCGGCGTGCGCGAACTCGAGCGACCCGTAGACGCCGTCGTGGTCGGTCAGCGCGAGTGCGGGATACTCGAGCTCGGCGGCCCGGAGGGCGAGCTCCTCCGGGTGCGATGCGCCGTCGAGGAACGAGTACGCGGAATGCGCGTGCAGCTCGACGTACGGCACCGACTTCGGCGAGCGCTCGATCGTCATACTCGCGCGTGATGGAGGGAGTCGCTCTCGAGGCCGGCGCAGGCGAGGCCCTCTTCGGCGGCCGGATCGTGATCAAGGCGAGCTTCGAGGAGCTCTGCGTCACCGAGACGTACTACAAGGGCGCGCAGCCGGGAGCGGACCCGCACTTTCACCGGTCGCACGCGGATTCGTTCTACGTCCTCGAGGGCGAGCTCGCCGTCCTCGTCCGCGACGAGGAGAAGCTCCTTGCCGCGGGTGCCTGCGCGTGCGCGCCGCCGGAGGTCGTCCACGGCTTCCGTAGCACGTCTGCCGCGCGGTTCCTCAACTTCCACACGCCGGATGCGGGCTTCGCGGACAACCTGCGCACTCGCGACCGCGGAGAGCCTGGTGGGTTCGACAGCGTCGATGCTTCCGCGGGCACGGGACCGACGGCGGCCGACGCCATCTTCCTTCGGCCCGGTGATGGCGAGCGGCTCGAGGGCAACAAGCGCCTCGCGACGATCAAGATCGCGCGCGAGGAGCTGTCGCTGATCGAGTTCGAGCTCGAGCCCGGCTTCGGCGGACCAGACCCCCATAGCCATTCCGACCACGTCGACTCGTTCTATGTCCTCGAAGGGGAAGCCGAGTTCCTGCTCGGCACGGAGAAGATCCGCCTGGGCGCGGGGTCGTTCGTCGCCGCGCCGCCCGGTTTCGTGCACACGTTCTCGAACCCGGGCCCGGGCCGCGTGCGTCTGCTCAACGCCCACGCGCCGAGCCGTAGCTTCCACGACGGCCTGCGCGAGATGAGCGTCAAGGCGAGCTGAATAAATGCAAGACCTGACCCCACTGGTCAGGCGCCACGCTGGGTGAACCAGCAGCTCCGCTCCTCGTCGCGGAAGACGACCGCGTTCTCGCCCGTCTGCAGCACCACCTCGAAGTAGCGGCGCGAGACCGGTTCCTCCGTCCACCAGCGATCGACGACCCGCCATTCCTCGCGAACGAGCGAGACCGGCTGGCGGTTGACCCGAACGGGCGTCCCGTCGACCCGCGCCTCGACGACTGCCGCACGTGGTGCGCAAATCGACCGTGCCCGCGAAGCGCGCATGGCCTCTATGGGCGGCATCGCAAGCGACGCCTCAGCGACCGTGCCCGCGAAGCGCGCATGGCCTCTATGGGCGGCATCGCAAGCCACGCCTCAGCGACCGTGCCCGCGAAGCGCGCATGGCCTCTATGGGCGGCATCGGCAAGCGACGCCTCAACAGTCGTCCCGCGGAACGAACAACGCGCGCGTCTCCGGGATGCGCGACCACGGCGCCACCTCCACGACCTGGTTGACCGAGCCTGAGCCGGTGCTCGCCCTCACCTGGCGCAGCCCTTCTCGCAGGCGAACGTCCAGTTCCCCACCCGCAGCCGGCAGGAGCTCGAGCTGCTGGCCGTGGTGCTCAGTCAGCTCGACGAGCTCGAGTCGCAGCTCGACGACCGGAGCGGGCAGCTCCGCGAGCTTCGGCCCGAGCGCGGCCCTGAGACGATCGACCTCGGTCGTCGCGTCGCGCAGCGTCACCGAACGGCGCCACGAGCCGCCTCCGACCAGCCGCGCCGAGAGCGCGAGCTTGCGCACGAACCGCCCCGCGCGCTCCGGGCGGGCGAGCACGGTCTCCAGGAGCGCGCTGAACGCGCGCCGGAGCGTGAGCTCGTTGCCGATTGCCTCCGGGAACTCGAGCGCCTCCACGATCTCCGCCGGCGGCCTCCTGCCGCGCACCCGCGCAGCCTTGCCGCCTCTCGCCAGGCTCCAGGCGCGCCGGCCGTCCGGCCCCAGACGTTCGGCCACGGCGCCACCCGGAAGCCCAGCAAGCTGTCCGACCCGTTTCACGCCGAGCTCGTGCAGCTCCGCTCGCCGGCGGGGCTCCAGAGGCACGAGCTCGAGAGGGAGCGGCGCGAGAAAGTCGGACAACCGGTCGTCGTCGACGACCAGGATCTGCCCGGGGCGAGCGACGTTCGCCGCCGCCAGGGCGGCGAACCGGCGCTGCGCTGCGCCCGCACGTGGATCCCAGGCAGTGCCGACGGCGGCAAGCGCGCGCCGCAGAGCACGCTCCAGCCCGCCGTACAACCTCTCCACCCCACGCGTCTCGAAGTAGACGCAGCCGGCCTCGGCCGAGTCGACGGCGAAGCCGGAATCCTCCAGGGCGCGCAGGATCTCCTCCCACGCCTGCTCGGCGGATGCCGGATCCTGCTCGACGAGGACGAGCTCCGGGCACGTCGCGAGCGCTTCCCCGAGCCGCATGCCTGGACGAACCCCGAGCCGTTCCGCCGCCGCCGTGACCGGGCCGAGCACCGGCTCCCTGCCGGCCGCCGGCGAGAGCGCCGCCGGGCGCAGCGCGAGCCCGGGCTGCTTTCGCAAGGCGGCCCTCAGCTCGAAGCCCGGGATCAGGAGGCAAGCGATCATGGGAACGTATGTTCTACACGAACACGTGTTCGCCGTCAAGGGATCTCTCGGGCCATGCCGAATCCGGTCTATCCATGCGCGCCAGGGCGTTTCTCGTTCTGCTCGTCCTCGCCGCGGCCGTCCTCACCCCCCAGGCCGAGGCGAGAAACGCGTCCGTCGCCGCCCTCCAGGTCGGCCTGCAAGCGCGCGGGCTCTACAAGGGGCCGATCGACGGGATCGACGGGCCGGGCACCGCGAGGGCGATCCGCCGCCTGCAGAGGCGCGCGCACATCAGCATCGACGGCGTCTTCGGCCCGCAGACGCGGCGTGCTCTCGGGCGCTTCGGCCGCCATCCGCTCGGCACTCGACCACTCCACTTCGGCAGGAAGGGCTGGGACGTCGCCTCGCTCCAGTTCCGACTGGCGGAGCACGGCTTCCCATCGGGCCCGTTCGACGGCATCTTCGGCCCGCACATCGGCGCAGCGCTTCAGCGCTTCCAGAAATGGGCCGGGATGAAGCCCGACGGCATCGCCGGCCCCGCGACGCTCGCCGCCCTCGCCAAGCCTCCACCGGCGATCCCCCTACCACTCGCCTGGCCGCTAGACGCGCCCGTGCTCGGCGACCGCTTCGGCCCCCGCGGAGACACCTGGCACTCGGGCATCGACCTGCGCGCGGCCGCGGGAACGCCCGTGTATGCAGCGCGCTCGGGCCGGGTGGTCTGGGCGACCTGGCTGGACGGCTGGGGTCTTCTCGTCACGGTCGCGCACGGCGACGGGGAGCGGACGATGTACGCGCACCTCTCCCGGATCGACGTCCGCGTCGGCGTCCAGATCGGCCAGGGCGTCCGCGTCGGGCTCGTCGGCGCGACGGGGCACGCGACCGGCCCGCACCTCCACTTCGAGGTGCGCGTGCGGAGTGCGTCCGTCGACCCGCTGCGGGTGCTGCCGGGCCGCTAGGAGAACGTGACGAGCGCGGCGTCCATCTGGCGCGCGCCCGCGACGCACGGCCGGCGCGCGCGCGGCTCGAGCCGCATGCATCCCCGGCGGAGAAAGCCGCCGTTCGTGACGACCGCCAGCGTCCGCCCGAGCCACGCGTAGCAGCCGCTGCGCGCGCCCGCGGCCACGCGCGAGCACGTGCGTATGAGCTGAAGCTGCCTCGTGGGCTCTCCGGCCAGCGCCTGATCGGGAACGCCGCGCACGCAGGCTGCGGCATCGCGAGCTCGCAGCCCGGAGCAGATGCGCATCTGATCGAACGGGTTCGAGGAGATGGTCAGCGCGGCCGCGCCGATGCAGGCGAACCGCTGCATCACATCCAGCCCGCGGCAGATGTGGAGGAGGTCGGCAGGCCGCCTGATGGGCGCGACGATCGGCTGCTCGAGGAAGTAGCGGTACCAGCACGGCCTGACATAGGTGAAGCGGCCGTCGCACACGACACGCGGCGATGCGTTCGCGCCGCGCACCGGCGTCGTCCCGTCAGCGCCGCGGAACGAGATCCAGTAGTCGTGGAACGCGCCCTGGGCGCAGTCGGGCGCGTCCGCTTTCGGCAAGCGGCGGCATGCCTGCACGGCCTCGCCCAGCTGCCCGTGATAGGCACGCATCAGCGCGTGGCCGAGACCGTGGACGCACGTGTACGCGCGATACCTCGTCGGCAGCCGCGCGCACGCGTGCGCCGCGGCGACGCCGCCCGAGCGCAGGATCTCTGGACCGAGGTACATCACGAGCCCCATGCCGAAGCCGGCGGAGCAGTTCGGGTTGTTCGAACGCGGGACGTACCGCTGGAGCGTGGCCAGCGTCACGTGATGCGCGCGCGCATACTCGCGGCCGACCTCGTGCATCAACACGTGGCAGCTCGACTCGAGCGCGCCGCCCGCAGCGAGCGCCTTGCGGTCGATCCGCGGAAGCTCGCGCGCGGGATCCCGCGACGCCTCGACGTCGACGAGGAGGAGCCGGACGTAGCAGTGGTACTGCACCTCCACGTTGTGGATCTGCGCGCACTGCCAGAGCCACGGTTTCTTCGGCGCAGCGCCCTGGGCCTGGGTCGCGACCAGCGCGGCGCCGAGGACGGCGAGGAGGAGAGCGCGCCTCACGCCAACAGTATTTCCGCGGCGGGCCCGACCATGCCCGCCAGTCGGGGCACGACCGCCAGCGCGTTCTCCTTCGCGCAGAACACGATGTCCTCCTCTAGACCGGGCGGCCCGTACGTGCGCGCGTTCAGCCCTGCGAGCGCCGTAGGGAAGGCGTGCGCAAGCGTCGCGGCCGCAACTGCGGCGTCCGTGCGCTCGCCGCCGAGCAGCTGGACGATCCGGCCGGCGCAATAGGCGTCGTCGATGGCGAACGCTCGCTGGAACCCGGCGCAGACGACGACCGCGTCCCGGCCGTCGACGGCACCGGCAACCGCGGCGAGGTTCAGCAGGCTCCCGAGGAGGACGTTCTCACACTGCTTCGCAGTCTCCAGGATCGCGCGCGTGCCGTTCGTCGTCGACAGGATGAGCGTCTCGGCGCGCGGCTGCAGGAACTCGCGCGGCGAGGCGCCGACGTCGAAGCCTTCGATCCGAACCGCCTTCCGCTCGCCGCCGACGAGCGAGTCGGGAATCTCTTCACGTAGGGCTCGAGCCTCCTCGATCTCGGCGCAGCAGAGCACCCTGCGATAGCCGGAGGCGAGCGCCTGGGCGATGGTCGACGTCGCCCGCAGGACGTCGACGACGATGCCGACCCCCGCAGGACCGGCCGTGTCGGAGGTGAAGGCAACGTCGACGCGCATCGGCCCACTACGCTACTTCGCACATGACAGACACCGTTGAAAGGACCTGCTACCGGCACCCGGATCGTGTCACCGGGCTGTCGTGCTCCGAATGCGGAAGGCCCATCTGCACCGAGTGCATGACGATGGCGCCGGTCGGGATCCGCTGCCCGGAGCACTCCGGCCGGCCGCAGGGAGTGCAGCGCGTCACGAGCGGCGTCCGCCGTGCGAGCTTCGAAGGCGTCGGCGCGAGGGTGACGCGCCTTCTGATCGGGCTCAACGTCGCCGTCTACCTCGCGGAGCTCTTGCAGGGAAGCGGCGTCAACGCGAACCACGGCTCGATCTACCAGAATGGCGCGCTGATCGCGAATGGTGCCAAGATCGACAACACGCTTGTCGGTGTACGGAAGGGCTTTCCAATCCCGGACTCCATCGTTGCCGGCGTGGCCCACGGCGAGTGGTGGCGATTGATCACCGCCGCCTTTCTCCACTACGGGCCGATCCATCTGCTCCTCAACATGCTGGCCCTGTACTGGTTCGGATCGCTGCTCGAACAGCGGATCGGCAGCGGAAAGTTCGTCCTCGTTTACCTGGTCTCGGGACTCGCCGGATCTGCCGGAGCGCTGCTGCTCGATCCGACGACGCCGACGGTCGGCGCGTCGGGCGCGATCTTCGGGATCCTCGGGGCCGGGCTCGTGCTCGAGCGCCAGCGGGACTACGTCTTCGGGGGTAGCGCGCTCGGGATCATCATCATCAACCTGATCTTCACCTGGACCATCTCGAGCATTTCGAAGGGCGGCCACGTCGGCGGTCTCATCGGGGGAATCATCGTCGCGCTCGGACTCACCAACTTCGGTCGGGGCCACGCTGCATACGGACGCACCGGTGCACTGGGCATCGCGGCGATAGTCGCGGTTGCGCTCGGGTCAGTCCTCGTCGCCTACTGGACGGTGCGCGGGTACGCCTAGTCGGACGCTGCCGGACTGAACGACCGGCCGTCGAGGAAGATCGCCCGAGGTTGAGCCGCCCCGTCCCTCGTTCGAGGGACACCCGATTCCGAGCGTCGTGCCGATTCGGGCTCTATGGGTCGGCCGCTCGTCCCGCTCGGATGTCTCGTCGCCGCCACCGCCGTCGCGGCTGTCGCGGCGCCCGCGACGGCCGTCGGCCGCGCCGTCGTGGACCGTCCGGCCGGCGACGGCTGGTCTCGAGTCCAGGCCCCAACCCGTGCGCCGCGACCCGCGCACCTGATCGCGCGCGTCCGGCCTGGCAAGGTCGTCAGGCTCCGCAGCCGTCCCTTCGGCAAGGTCGTGAGCAGCGTCGGGGCGACGACCGAATTCGGGTCGCCGCGCGCGCTCGGCGTGAAGACGACGAGCGAGGGCCGCTGGCTCGCGGTGAGCGTCGCAGGAGTTGACCGGAACCGAACGGTCTGGGTCGACGCCCGTGCGGGCGGGTTGAGCTATGCGAGGACGCGGCTCGAGGTCGACGTCGACCTCTCGAGCCGGACGTTGACGGTCCGGCGTGGCGCCACTGTCCTCCGGCGCGCGAGCGTCGGCATCGGCCGACCGGGCTCGCAGACCCCGACCGGCCGGTTCGCCGTCACCGACAAGCTCGACGGTCCGGCGTTCAGCGCAGCGTACGGCTGCTGCATCCTCGCGCTTTCGGCGACACAACCGAACCTGCCGGCCGGCTGGACGGGCGGCAATCGGATGGCCATCCACGGCACCCCTTCGGCCGACGACTTCGGCCGTGCGGTCTCGGCGGGCTGCGTCCACGCCCGCGAGTCCGACCTGCGCTTCCTGATGCGCCTGCTGCCGCTCGGCACGCCGGTCGTCATTCGACTGTAAGCACCGGCTCGAGCCCGAGGAACGAGCCGATCCGATCGGCCTCGTCGTCGAGCTCGGTACGTTGTGCGCGCGTCAGCTTCCTCGCCGGCGCGACCCGCAGCTCGATTCGCCTACTCCGCTTCTTCCGCTCCCAGAGGCCGGCAGCCGAACCGTCCACGAGCAGGAAGCGAACGCCGGCGGGTCCCTCGTACCGTCCGCGTCGGTGTGCCGCGACCTGCTCGCGCACCCGGGGTGGGACGAGCTGCTCGCGCTCCCGGAAGCCCATCACGTACACGTCGTACTCGGGCAACAGCCGGACGCTCCGTTCCGGTCCCGGGAAGTCGGCGTCGCCTGCGAGCACGAAGGCGCTGCGCCCTTCGACATCGACCTCCTCGACCTCCACGTCGTCGAACGAGAGGTTGCCGAACCACGCACGGAAGTCGGCCGGACGCGCCGGCCCATAGGCCCACAGGAACCGGCGCAGGACTTCGCGCTGCGCCGCCCGCTCCTCCACCACCTCGGGCCAGCCGTCGATCCACTGGTCGGGCCTCGCGAGCGTGATCCTGGTGCCTTGCGGGGGCCCCTGGACGAGCGCATCGGTGAAGAAGGCGAAGCCCGATCGCAGCCGTCCCTCGTGCTTCGTGCCGACCCGCTCGATGACCGCCGTCGCGAGCTCGTCACGGAGTAGCGCCCGGCCGCCGAACGCATCCCAGACGGCGGCCTGGAGCCCGGTGAGCTCGTCCGCGCTGACGGGCGGATGCACGACACCCTGCGGGTCCGTCCACGCCTCGAGCTCTCTCGGCTCGGAGGAAAGTGCTCGGCGCGCCGTGAGCCAGAGGGACAGCTCGTCGGCCGGATGGAGGTGCAGCGTGCCGCGAAGTGTCCAGGCCTTGACGAGGGTGCGGTCGCGCCACAGCGCGTCGCGCACGTCCTGCCGTGTGACCCGGTCGGCGCGTGCCGCGAGCTGCAGCTCGGCCGATGCCTGGACCTGTGCGTGGATGCCGCCCGTGGCGCGGGCAACGTCGACGAGGGTCTGCGGCTCGGCGTGCCCGGCCAGGAAGCTCCGGGCGAGCCGTCGCGCGCGAACCTCGCTCCAGGCGACGCGCTTCAGCTAGAAGAACTGCTCCCGGTCGACGAGCTTGCCGCCGGTCAGCCACGCGAAGGTACCGCGCTCGATCACCTGGATGTGCGCGGCGTCCGGGTCGTCCTCGGCGTGATCCTCCCGGTACTTGGCGATCCAGCTGCGGACGTCTGCCTCGGAGTCCGGGTGAGCGACCCGTTCTCCGTCGACCAGGATGGCGAAGCCGGACATCAGCCTCCCGCGGCCGTGTACTGCGCCTCGCCGCTTTCGGCAAGGGCGGCCTGGGCGGCGGCGAGGCGCGCCAGCGGGACGCGGTACGGCGAGCAAGAGACGTAGTTCAGGCCGAGCTCGTGGCAGAACGCAACCGACTCCGGCTCTCCGCCGTGCTCGCCGCAGATCCCGAGCTTGATTTCGGGCTTCGACGCACGGCCGCGCTCAACGGCGATCCGCATCAGGTCACCGACACCGGTGACGTCCAGCGTCTCGAACGGGTTCCTGTCGAGCACGCCGTCCTCGAGGTAGTAGGTGAGGAACTTCCCTTCGGCATCGTCGCGCGAGAACCCGAGTGCGGTCTGGGTCAGGTCGTTCGTTCCGAACGAGAAGAAGTCTGCATAGCGCGCGATCTCGTCTGCGCGGATGCACGCACGCGGGAGCTCGATCATCGTCCCGCAGAGATACGGGATCTCGGGCGCCTCCTCCTGGGCGACGTTCGCGGTCAGCTCGCGCAGCCGGCGGAGCTCCTCGGCGAAGCCGACGAGGGG
>DASUXI010000258.1:0-2059 GCA_036377995.1 Gaiellaceae bacterium | reverse complement strand
CTCTGCGGGCCGGAGGACGACCCGAACAACGACGCCAAGACGCCTCTCTCCGCCGGGTCGCTCAACGGCGCGATTGCGCTCGTGTGGCGCGGCCACTGCACGTTTGATTCGAAGGCGATCCGTGCCGCGCGTGCCGGGGCGATCGGGCTCGTGGTCGTCGACAACCGGCCCGGGTCCCCGAACGCCATCCCGATAACCCTCCCGATCCCCGCGGGCATGATTTCCGACCTCGACGGCGCTCGGCTCCGCGACTATCTCACCACGACGGGTGGCGCGACCGACGTCACGATCGGCAACGTCATCCAGAGAGTGGACGACGGCCGAAGCGGAGTCGTCACGAGCTTCTCGTCCGCGGGCCCGACCGCATTCGGGCATCTGCTGAAGCCGGACGTCTCCGCCCCCGGCGGGTCGATCCTGTCCTCCACGCTTCCGGAGTTCACCGGCGGCTCGCCCTTCGCTGTCTTCGACGGGACGAGCATGTCGAGCCCACACGTCGCCGGCTCGGCGGCGCTCCTGCTTCAGCTTCACCCGACCTGGACGACGAAGGAGGTCAAGTCCGCGCTCGTCTCGACGGCGGCGCCGGCCTGGGACGACACGGCGCGCACCCACGAGGCGCCGGTCACGCTCGGCGGGTCAGGCCTCGTCGACCTGCCGCGAGCGGCGTCTCCGCTCGTCTTCACCGAGCCCTCGTCGCTCTCCTTCCAGGAGCTCGACGTCAACCGCGGGAGCGACAGCAGGGCGATGCTCGTCCGTGTCACCGACGCCGGCGAGGGATCCGGCACCTGGGACGTGCAGGTCGTGCCACAGGCCTCGACCCCGGGTGCGAGCCTCGACATCCCACCGGCGCTCGTGGTGGCGCCCGGCGGCGAGGGCGACCTCGCGGTCGTCGCGCGCGCGGCGTCGTCGGCAACGCCGGGCGAGAACTACGGCTTCATCCTCCTCCGGCGCGGGGATGTCATCCGAAAGATCCCCTACGAGTTCTACGTCGGGAGACCTCAACTCGAGCTGATGCAGCCGCGGCAGCTGCGGAGGTTTCAGCTCGGGGACACTGTCAACGGGCCGAGCCGCGTGAGCGAGTACTGCTGTCCGTCGGCACCCTTCGGGCCGTCGCCCGACTATGTCGGGCCCGCGATGGAGGAGACCGGCGGCGAGACGCTGTACGTGACGAGCATCGACCAGCCCGTCGCGAACCTCGGCGTCGCGGTCGAGTCGGCCACATCCGGATCGGTGATCGACCCCTGGTTCCTCGGCTCGCGCGACGAGCACGACGTTCAGGGCTACGCAGGAACGCCCGTGAATGTCAACGAGCTGATGTTCGACTTCCGGGTCGACCTCGGCACGGCCGGCGCGTCGTTCCCGAAGGTGCAGAGGTTCTACGTCGCTGTCGACTCCGGGGCGGACCCCTTCACGCACAGGTCGCTGCCGGGCCGATACGTCCTGCGCTCGTGGGTGAACGACGTCACGCCCCCGAGCGTCCGGTTGTTGACGAGGCGGGTCGCGAGCGGCAGGCCGACGCTCGTTGCGCGCGTCGCCGATGCGGGCGCAGGCGTCGACCCGCTCTCGCTCGTGATCTCCTACCGGGGGGTCCTCGTCGGGGCCGCGCTGTACGACCCAGCGTCGGGCGTGGGGATCTTCCCGCTTCCCGCCCGCGCGAGAACGATCCCGGTGGGGCGGACGCGGATGCTCCTCTCCGCCTCGGATTTCCAGGAGGCGAAGAACGTCAACTCGGTCGGCTCGGACCTCATGCCCAACACCGCCTTCAAACGTGTTGCGATCACGGGTGTCCGCGGCCCGGCGCTGACCTGGGTCACGCCGTCGGCGAACGAGTGCGTCGCCGGCAAGACCACCGGTCTCCTAGTGGTCGCGAGCTCCACGAAACCCGTCCGCTCAGTCCGTTTCCTCGTGGACGGAAAACAGGTCGCGGTCGACCACAAGGGAGTTGCCGATGTCTTCTCCGCCACGTGGCGCACCCGCGCGGCCGCGATGGGGACGCACTTGCTCAGGGCGGTCATGACCGACTTGGACGGCCGAACGCTCACCGCAAGCCGAAGCGCAAGGG
>DASUXI010000257.1:0-3647 GCA_036377995.1 Gaiellaceae bacterium | reverse complement strand
GAGACGCCCTTGCCCTTGATGGTGTGTGCCACGAGCGCCTTCGGCGCCGCGCCTGCGGAGCGAAGCTCCGCGAACACGCGCCGCAGCTCGGCGTGGTCGTGTCCGTCGCACGACGCGACGTGCCAGCCGAACGCGCGCAGCTTCGACTCGAGCTCGCCGAGGGCGACGATCTCCTCCGTCGGCTTGTCGGACTGCAACTCGTTGCGGTCGACGATCACCCAGAGGTTCGCCGTGGACTGGCTCGCCGCCGCCTGCAGACCCTCGAAGTTCTGGCCCTCCTGCAGCTCGCCGTCACCGGTCATCACGACGACGCGGCCCCCTCTGCCGAGGAAGGTCTTCGCCCAGGCCATCCCGCGTCCCTTCGAGATGCCCATGCCGAGCGAGCCCGAGTTGGCCTCGATGCCGGGCACGCCGATGTCGGGATGCCCGTCGAGGCCGCCGAGCCGGCGCAGGCGGAGAAGCCGGTCGGCCGGGATGACGCCGAGCGCGTTCAGCGCCGCGTACAGCCCCGGCACGTCGTGGCCCTTCGACGAGAAGAAGACGTCGCGGTCGGGATGGTCCCAGCCGAGCTCTGCGGTGTTGAGCTCCTCGAAGAGGAGATGGACGACGATGTCGAGCGCGCTGAAAGTCGAGCCGAGATGTCCCGAGCCTGCGCGCTTGACCGCGGTGAGCGCGTTCGCGCGGCACATGTCCGCGAGGAGCTCCAGGTCGCCGAGCGCGCGAGCCCGGTCGAACTCCGCTTTGGGGATGAGCTGGAGCCGAGGCATCGGCGAGACGTTAGTTCACAGCCGCCATCCGGTCGCCCACTCCCTGACACGCGGCTCGGCGGCGACCGAAGCGGTGAGCCCCGTGACCAGCGGTGCCGCGAGGTAGGCGAAGACGACCGCGCAGTAGCCCGCGAGCGCCGCGGTCTTCCACGTCAGCGACGGGAACTGCACCAACGGATGCCAGAGCGAGCTGTACTCGGGCGTGTACCAGCAGAGCGACTCGAGCGCCGCCTTGTCACGAACGCAGAAGTCGAGCGACGACAGATCGGCGATTCCACCGCTCACCCCCACCCAGGCCGACAGCGTGAGAACGAGGAGCGTGAGCGCGTTCCCGAAGCCGGCGCCGGACGCGCGCTCGATGCGAACCGCGATCAGAATCGATGCGGGCACGGCCGCGAAGACGAAGAACCTCGGGCCCCAGGAGAGGCCGCCGTACCACGCCCACCATTTCGCGTAGACGAGAACGAGCCCGCAGACGAAGAGCATCATCAGGCCGAGGAGGTAGCGGTATTCCTTCAGGAGCCTCCGCGTCGCGCTTGTAAGCCAGAGAACGAGGCCGGGCGTGAAGAACACGAGCCCTCGACCGAAGGAGAACAGGATCGCAAGGAGGCCGAGCAGCAAGGGATAGCTGAACCCCGGCTTGCCCGAGTACGGGAGGATCGTCGTGGCTCCGTGGTCGTTCTCATAGCCGGTCGTGAGCGGGCCGCCGCGGCGAATCCACGCTTCGAGCATGATCAGAAGCGCCGCGACGACCGGGACGGCGAGATGACGAAGCCGGCGCGTGCGCAGCGCCTCGGCGATCGCGAGGAGAAGCGCGCCGATCAGGGCTGCCGGGGTGTTGACGACACCGACGACGATCGCCGCCCATCCGATCAGCTTGCTGCGGCCGGTCGTGATCACGACGAGACCGAGGGTCACGAGCGTCGCGGTCAGGATCTCCGCGTTGTAGTCCCGCAGGCGATTCGTCAGAAACGACGCGAAGAGAAGGACGAGGACGGTCTTCCGCATCACCCCGCCGTCGATCCGGCCGCGGAGGAGCCGGAACACGACCAGGACCGCAATCGCAACGAGGATGAGATTGAAGTGCGCGGCCCACCACTCCGGGGTGCGCACGATCTCGCCGAGCAGGAGCAGGGGTGCGGAGACGAGGGGCATGACGAGCGAGAACCGCCCGTCCGAGAGCTCGCCGTGATGGATCAGCCGCTCGATGTCGGTGAAGCGCGCGAAGTCGTCCCCCTTCAACTCGTGCGGCAGGAGTACGAAGAGGACGGCGAAGCCGGCGACGAGGAGGACAGTCTCGAACGTCGCCGCATTCGGCACGACGATTCTCGAGCGCCGCGGCGACAAAGGAGCCAAGCCGCGGCCGAGTCTAGTGTTCGCCACCGATGCGGTCCAGGGCTTCGCTCGTCTTCCCGCTCGCGATCTGGGGGGTCGCGGCCGCAGGTGTCGCCGCCGTCGCGCACCTCCATGGCTACGACCCGTTCGACAGCGCGTCCTGGGCGCGCTGGGACTCGATCCACTACCAGGGAATCGCGCGTGACGGGTACGACCTCTACCAGTGTCCGCCCGGGGTCTGGCCCAAGCCCCACGCGTGGTGCGGGGATGCCGGCTGGTTTCCCGGCTACCCGTGGCTCGTCCGCGGGCTCCATCTGTTCGGCCTGCCGATCCGCGGAACCGCGGCGGTGCTCTCGGTCGTGTTCACGGCCGGGACGATCGTGCTCGTCTGGAGCACGTTCTTCAGGCGTCGCCGCGACGCGGCGGTCGCGCTCGCTCTCGCCTACGCCGCCTGGGCGCCGGGCCAGGTCTACGACTACGCGGTCTTCCCGCTCTCGATGCTCGCCTTCTTCACGGTGGCCCATCTCTGGCTGCTGCACCGGGGCCGGTATCTGGCGGCCGGCCTGACCGGATTCGCGGCCGTACTCTCCTACCCGCTCGGCGTGCTGCTGGTTCCGGTCTCGGCTGTCTGGCTGATCGCGGAACGCGGACCGTCGATCTCAGAGCGTCTGCGCAGGATCGCGCTCTCGAGCGGCCTCGCACTGGCCGGATTCGTGACCCTGCTCGTCGACCAGGCGATCGAGACCGGCCACTGGAATGCCTACTTCCTCGTCCAGAGCAACTACCGGCACACGTTCCAGAATCCGGTCGCCGCGACCCGGGACTCCCTTCGCCCGCTCGTCGACGGAACCGCCATCGACATCTACTCGGCCCGCGGCGTGCAGACCGCCGTCGTCACGGCCGCCCTCGTCGCGGTGTTCGTGCACGCGCTGCTACGCCGGCGCTCGCTCGAACGGGTCGACTGGCTCCTGCTCCTCTGGGCGTTTGCGACCTGGGCGCTCCCGCTCGCTCAGGGTGACGTGTCGCTTCAGCGCAGCCAGGCTGCGCTCCTGCCGCTGGCGATCCTCGTCGTCCGGCTGCCGAGGCCGCTGATCGGCGCGCTCGTCGCCGTCGCGATTCCGGTCGCGGTCCTGATGGAGAAGCTCTTCCTCGACGGCAAGATCACCTGAAGCCGGGCGTCCATGGGTGCTCCCCCAGGACGTCCTCGTTGACGTCCGCGCCCCAGCCAGGCCCGGCCGGGATCGTCAGCTTCCCGTCACTGATCGCCGGCACCGAGGTCGTGAGCTCCTCGCGCCAAGGCACGTCGTCGACGTCGACCTCGAGGATGCGCACGTTCGGGATGGCAGCACACCACTGCGCCGAGATGAACGTGGCGAGGTGGCTGTAGTAGTTGTGCGGCGCGCAGTTGACCTCGAAGGTCTCGGCGAGGTCGGCGATCTTCTTCGCCTGGTGGAACCCGTTCCAGATCACGTCGACCGACGCGACGTCCATCGAGCCTGCCTCGAAGAACGGACGGAAGCCGCGGTTCGTGTAGAGGTTCTCGCC
>DASUXI010000256.1:0-6167 GCA_036377995.1 Gaiellaceae bacterium | reverse complement strand
TTCGAGCTGCGGGCGAAGCCGATGAAGTCGCACGGGATCAGCCTCGTGCCCTGGTGGATCAGCTGGTAGAAGGAGTGCTGGCCGTTGGTGCCGGGCTCCCCCCAGTACACGGGGCCCGTCTCGTAGTCGACACGGGTTCCGTCGAGGGTGACCGACTTGCCGTTCGACTCCATCGTCAGCTGCTGGAGATAGGCCGGAAACCGCTTCAGGTACTGCTCGTAGGGCAGCACGGCGACCGTCTCGGCGCCGAAGAAGTCCGCGTACCACACGCCGAGCAGCCCGAGCAGCACCGGCACGTTCCGCTCGAGCGGGGCGGTGCGGAAGTGCTCGTCCATGGCGCGGAAGCCGGCCAACATCGCCCGGAAGCTGTCGGGGCCGACGGCGATCATCGTCGACAGTCCGATCGCCGAGTCCATCGAGTAGCGGCCGCCGACCCAGTCCCAGAAACCGAACATGTTGGCGGTGTCGATCCCGAACGCCGCCACCTCCTGCTCGTTCGTCGACACCGCGACGAAATGCCGGGCCACCGCGGCCTCGTCGCGCAGCCCGGCGAGGAGCCACTCGCGCGCCGAGGTCGCGTTGCGGATCGTCTCCAGCGTCGTGAACGTCTTCGAAGAGACGATGAAAAGGGTCTCCTCGGGACTGAGATCGCGGGTCGCCTCGACCAGATCCGTCCCGTCCACGTTCGACACGAACCGGAAGGTGAGATCGCGCTCGCTGTAGTGGCGGAGCGCCTCGTAGGCCATGACCGGGCCGAGGTCGGACCCTCCGATGCCGATGTTGATCACGTTGCGGATCGGCCTGCCCGTGTGGCCCTTCCAGCCGCCGCCGCGCACCTGGTCGGCGAACGACGCCATCCGGCCCAGCACCTCGTGCACCCTGGGGACGACGTTCTCCCCGTCGACCACGATCGACGCTCCCTCCGGAGCGCGCAGCGCCACGTGCAGCACGGCTCGGTCCTCCGTCACGTTGATCCTCTCACCCGCGAACATCGCGTCACGCCTCTCGGCGACGCCGCGCTCGGCCGCCAGCTGCAGAAGCAGCCGCAGTGTCTCGTCCGTCACCCGGTTCTTCGAATAGTCGAGGTAGAGCCCTTCGGCCTCGACGACAAGACGCTCACCCCGCTTCGCGTCGGACGCGAACAGGTCGCGGAGATGAAGGCCGCGCAACTCGCGGGCGTTCTCCTCGAGAGCGCGCCAGGCGACCGCGTCGCGTAACGGGCCAATCGTCGTCGTCGGCACTCGCATTCCCTCGGCGCACTGTTGCAGGAACGCCGGTGCTCCGGCGAGTGTGGTGAAGGAGACAGCTCGGCGAGCGGGATCGGCGGCGAGACCGCGACGGCGTTTCCGGCGGGCCGCTCGGGGGGAAGGAGTCAACCGGAGTGCCGGCGCCCGGTCGCGAACCGACGAAGCTCGCTCTCGGGCTGGTCGCCGTCGCGCTGCCCGCCCTGGCCGGCTGCGGAGGCAATCAGAACGTCGTCCACCCGGCGAGCGGGCCCGAGCACTCGATCGCGCAGCTGTGGTGGGTGATGCTGATCGGCTCGGCGGTGGGCTTCGGCTCGGTCGTCCTCCTGCTCTACCTCGGCTGGGCGAGAAGGAACCGTCCGGGCCTTCCCGGCAAAGGGGGAGACCGCGCCGAGACGAGGCTGGTGCTGCTGCTGGGGGTCGCCGTGCCGATCGTCGTGCTCGTGACGCTGTTCGTCTACGCGGACGTCTTCGTCATGCGCTCGACCGCCGCGCCGGGACGTGGCACGACCGCGTTCACGATCCAAGTCATCGGCCACCAGTGGTTCTGGGAAGTGCGCTACCCGGGCACGAGCGCCGTCACCGCCAACGAGATCCACATCCCGACACATACGCGCGTGAACCTCGTAGGGACGACCGCCGATGTCATCCACAGCATCTGGATACCGGAGCTGAACCGCAAGGTCGACCTCATTCCGGGCCGGACGAACCGGATCTTGCTCGAAGCCGACAGGCCCGGGCACTACCGCGGTCAGTGCTCGGAGTTCTGCGGCCTACAACACGCGCACATGGCGGTCGAGGTCATCGCGGAGCCCCGCGCACGCTTCCGCGAGTGGCTTGCCAACATGGCCCGTCCGGCCACCGCGCCGCGCACCCAGCTCGAACAGCTGGGACGGCAGGTCTTCCTCTCGGAGGCGTGCTCCGGCTGCCACAGCATTCGCGGCACGCCCGCGCGGGGAGAGATCGGCCCCGACCTGACCCATCTCGCTTCGCGCGAGACCCTGGCCGCGCTGACGCTCCCGAACGATCCCGTGGACCTCCGCCGCTGGATCACCGATCCTCAGCACTCCAAGCCCGGAGCGAAGATGCCCGGTCTCCCCCTCGCCGGCGAGCAGGTCGGCGCGCTCGTCGCGTACCTGGAGAGCCTGCGCTGACGACCCTCGACGTACCGGTCACCGACGTCCACCGCCGGCGGTTGGACCAGATCTGGGCGCATCGCCCCGGGCTGCTCGGCTGGCTGACGACGACGGACCACAAGCGGATCGGCCTCATGTACCTCTTCGCGACGCTCGCCTTCTTCGCTGCAGGAGGGGTCGAGGCGCTCCTGATCAGAACGCAGCTGGCGGTGCCGAACGGGCACACCGTCTCGCCGGGCACCTACGACCAGCTTCTGACCATGCACGGCGTGACGATGATCTTCCTCTTCGTCATCCCGCTGACGACGGGTGCGTTCGGGAACTACCTCGTTCCGCTGATGATCGGCGCCCGCGACATGGCGTTCCCCCGCCTGAACGCGCTCAGCTTCTGGCTCTTTCTCGCCTCAGGGATCTTCATCTACACCGGGCTCGCTCTCGGGACTGCTCCGAACGCGGGCTGGTTCGACTACGTGCCGCTCGCGCTGAAGCAGTACGACCCGGGCCCGAACATCGACTTCTTCGCGCTCGGGCTGATCCTCAATGGCGCATCCTCGACGGCCGCGGCCGTCAACTTCATCGCGACGATCTTCAAGCTCCGCGCCCCGGGTATGTCGATGAACCGGATGCCGCTCTTCTGCTTCGCCGTGCTCGCGGTCGCGTTCGCGTTGCTCTTCGCGCTGCCCCCGCTCACGATCGACTGCGTCTTCCTCGAGCTCCAGCGACAGCTCGGTTTTCACTTCTTCGACGTCGCGCACGGCGGCGACCCGCTCCTTTGGCAATACCTCTTCTGGATCTTCGGCCACCCCGAGGTCTACATCATCGTCCTGCCCGCATTCGGGATCGCAACCTCGATCATCCCGACTTTTGCCAAACGGCGAATGGTCGCGTTTCCCCTGGTGGCGATGGCGGAGCTGCTCGTCGCGTTCATCGGCTTCGGCGTCTTCGCACATCACATGTTCTCGACGGGACTGGCCACCGTCACGCTGATCTTCTTCGCGGCGGCGTCGATGTTCGTCGTGATCCCTTCGACCATCCAGATCTATGCCTGGCTGCTGACCGTCACGAGCGGCCGCCCGGAGTTCAAGGCGCCGCTGATGTTCATCGGAGGGTTCATCGTCTTCTTCGTCCTCGGGGGCCTGTCGGGGATCATGTTCGCCGCCATTCCCTTCGACCAGGCGCTGACCGACACGTACTTCGTCGTCGCGCACTTCCACTTCGTGATCTTCGGCGCGGCGGTGTTCCCGCTTCTCGGCGGCCTCTACTACTGGTTCCCGAAAGTCACCGGCCGCATGTACCACGAGGGTTGGGCGAAGGCGTCGTTCTGGCTGACGTTCGCCGGCACGAGCCTGACGTTCTTCCCGATGCACATCGCCGGCCTCCTCGGCATGACGCGCCGCGTCTACACCTACGAGCCCGGCCTCGGCTGGGACACCTACAACCTCCTCGAGACGATCGGGGCGTTCGTGCTCGCGGCGGGCCTGCTCGTCATCGCCGCGAACCTTCTTGTGAGCCGGCTGAACGGGGCCACGGCCGGCGCAGACCCGTTCTTCGGCGGGACGCTCGAATGGACAGTTCCATCGCCACCCCCGGCCTACAACTTCGCGGTCATCCCGACCGTGACGAGCCCGTACCCGAACTGGGATCGCCCCGAGGCGGAGCGGGGCGGGCTCGTGCTGGAAGAGGGACACGAGACCCCGGCCTCGACGGTTCGCGACGCCAGGCTCGAGGAAATCCTGGACATGCCCTCCGAGTCCCCGTGGCCGATCGTCCTCGCCCTCCTCGTCGCGGTCGCCTTCGTCATGCTGCTCGCGAGTCACGGCGTCGTTGCCGGGCTCTTCTTCGGGCTCGCGGCCCTGACGCTGGGTGCCTGGCACCTGCAGGAGCCCGAGTCGTGAGCGAGGTGGTTCTCCCACGCGAGCGCATCCGCCCGAGCGGCTGGTGGGGCATGGCGCTCTTCGTCGCCACCGAGGCGACGCTCTTCGGGACGATCTTCGGCACCTACTTCTATCTACGCCTGAACACCGTGTACTGGCCGCCGCCGGGGATCGCAGCGCCTCGCCCGCTCTGGCCGCTGGTGCTCGTGGCGGCGCTCGTCTCGACGAGCCCCGTGCTCTGGGCCGCGCGCAGGGCGGCCTTGCGGGGCCGAGTCGGGCGCGCACGAGCCGGCTTGCTGCTGGCCCTGGCTGTCCAGACCGGATACCTGGCCTTCCACCTGCTCCTGTTCGCACAGGATCTCGACCGCTTTCGCCCCGAGGACAGCGCGTACGGGTCGATCTACTTCACGATGCTCGGCGCACACGACGCCCACGTCGCGGCCGGGATCCTGCTCGAGCTCTGGTTGCTCCTGCGCCTGCTCCGTGGACTGACGCGATACCGGCTGGTCGCGTTCCAGGTCACCTCGCTCTACTGGAACTTCGTCAACGTCCTGGCACTGCTCGTCGTCGTGGTGCAGCTCGCGGGAGCGAGATGAGGCTGTCGCGGCGGAGTCCCGAGATGCTGCAATGGATCGGCCTCTTCGCTGCTCCGCTCGCATGGACGGTGCAGCTCGTCGCCGGCTTCGGCTACACGGTCGGCGCCTGCGCTGGAACGCGTGGGTGGGGCGGCTCGCTCTCGACCGCGGAGATCGCGATCACCGTTGCAGCGGCAGCGGTCGCACTCGGCGGGCAGGCGGCCGCGGTGCTCGCGTGGCGGGCGACAAGAGGAACCAGCGACTCGGGCGGCCCTCCGGCCGGCCGCATCCACTTCTTCGCAACCGCCGCGCTGCTGTCGAACACGATCTTCCTGATCGTCATCCTCCTCGGCGGCATCACCGCCGTTCACCTCTCCCCGTGCAGGCAGGCATGAAGCTCGCGCTCGCCGCGTCTCTCCTCGCGCTCGCGTTGCCCGCGGCCGCTGCTGCGAGCACGCCCCAGGCGGGAATCGTCCGGCCGCGCACGGAGCAGGGCATGTCGCCGCTCGAGCTGGGCTACCAGCTGTACGCGGGCAACTGCTCGAGCTGCCACGGCACGGCCGGGCTCGGCGTGCAGCCCTCCGCGAGCGCCGAAAACACAGGTGGGATCTCGGCCGCCGGCCCGCCCCTTCGCGGTAAGGGCGCGCTCGCGGCCGACTTCTACCTCCGGACGGGCTACATGCCCCTTGCGCACCCAGGGCAGCAGCCCATGCGGAGCAGGGTGCTCTTCTCCCCCAACGAGCTCGACGCGCTGATCGCCTACGTTGCCTCGCTCGGGACCGGCCCGAAGGTGCCCGCGCCGAAGCCCGAGCGCGGCAGCCTCGCCGCGGGTCTGACGCTGTTCACCGAGCACTGCGCGGGCTGTCATCAGGTGGCGGCCAGGGGCGGCTACCTGACCGGAGCGGTCGCGCCGCCGCTCACGGCGGCGTCGCCGACGCAGATCGCAGAGGCGGTGCGAGTCGGTCCGTACCTCATGCCGCGTTTCTCACCGCGCGCGATCAGCGATCACGAGTTGGACTCGATCGTCACCTACGTCGAGTATGCGAAGCGCCCGCAGAATCCGGGCGGCTGGAGCATCGGCCGCCTGGGGCCGGTGCCGGAAGGGCTCGTGGCCTGGTTCATCGCCGGCGCCGCGCTCGTCGGCTGCTGCCTCGCCATCGGCGCGAGGGCGCGGCGATGACGAAGCTCCGGCACTGGCTGATCAGCGGGTTGGTGCTGGTCGTCGCGAAGGTCGCGCCCCCGAGGCGCTCGCGAGCCGATCACGGTCGCATCGTCCCGCCCGGAGCGCCGGACAAACGCGCCGAGACGTGGGTGCTGCTGCTGCTCGGGCTCGCCTCC
>DASUXI010000255.1:0-4366 GCA_036377995.1 Gaiellaceae bacterium | reverse complement strand
CGCGTCCTCGTCACGAACGGGTCGCTGCAGGGCCTCGTGTTCCTGGCGGAGCGCTTCGCCGGACAGCGGGTCCTGGTCGAGGCACCGACCTACGACCGGCCGCTCAAGATCCTCGCGGCACGGGGGGTCGACGTCGGGACGATCGCGATGGATGCCGAGGGCCTCGACCTCGACGCTCTCGAGGAGGCGCTGCGCGCAGGACCGAAGCCTGCCTTCCTCTACACGATCCCGACGTTCCAGAACCCGAGCGGCAGGACGCTGAGCCTGGAACGCCGGCGCCGGCTGGTCGAGCTCGCTCACGAGCACGACCTGCTCGTGCTCGAGGACGACCCTTATGGCCTCGTCCGCTACGAGGGCGAGGCGCTGCCGACGCTGCACGAGCTCGGAGGCGGCGAGCGGGTCCTCTATTCCTCGTCGTTCTCGAAGACGGTCGCGCCCGGGCTGAGGGTCGGCTACTTCGTCCTGCCGGCAGGGCTCGAGCGGGAGCTCGAGGCGCTCGCGGTCTCGACGTACATCACCCCCGTGCTGCTGGGGCAGGCCACCGTGTACGAGTTTCTCCGGCGGGGAAGCTTCGAGCCGAACCTGGAGCGTGTCCGCTCGCTGCTCGGCGCCCGCCGCGACGCGATGCTCGCCGCCCTCGCGCGAGAGCTGCCCTCGGCCGAATGGAGCCATCCGGAGGGCGGCTACTTCATCTGGCTCGAGCTGCCGGGCTCCATAGAGGCGGCGGGTCTCCTCGAGCGGGCGATCGCCGCGGGAGTCACGTTCGTCAACGGCACGGACTTCGGCGGCGCCCCGAACACCGCGCGCCTCGCCTTCAGCTACGTCTCCGTCGACGAGATCGGCGAGGGCGTTCGCCGGCTCGCCGCGCTCGTCGCCGCGCCCGTTCCCGCGTAGCCTGCTAGCCGGCGGCGGCCTGGGCGAAGTCCGCCAGGGGCCGTGGAACGAGGCGCGGCTGGCGGGGCGGGACGAGCGAGCCGCGGCTGTGCAGGCGGAAGGTGGGGCAGGGCGCGTCGGTCGCAAGGGCGCAGAGCCCCGCGCGGCGGAAGTAGCACTCGTCGCAGGTGAGTTGCTTCCGCTTGTTCAAGAGGCCTGCCTCGGGGATGGGGGCCAGCAATGACGTTCGCGGATACTACGAACAGGGTCCAGGCAAACAAGGGTTGCCGGGCATGAAAACTGAGCATTTTCCGGGACTTTTCTGACAGGCAAAATGGAAGGCCGTCAGGACTTCCGCGGAAGTGTTGCCAGAGCACGCAACGCCTGTTGAAGGTTCTCCACAGGGATGATGCGGAGCCCGTGCGCGTACCGGCGCGCGACCTTGGCGTTGTCCCCATCCTTCGGCACGAGGAAGACGTCGACGTGCGCCTGGTGCGCCCCGATTGTCTTTTGCTTGACGCCGCCGATCCTCGTGACGGTGCCGTCGAGCTGAATCTCACCGGTGGCCGCAACCTTGTACCCGTGGTCGACGTCCCGTCCGCGCTTCTCCAGCAGCTCGAGGGCAAACGCGAGCCCTGCGGAGGGCCCGCCGACATCGCCGAGGTTGAACCGAATGGGAAAGGGGAAGCGGACGTCGAGAGCCTGCGAGGGCAGGACCCCGATCAGAGGCCGCTTCGGGTCCGACGCATCGCTCGTCGTCTTGACCGAGATCGTGAGCAGCTTCGAGCCCCGGCGGACTCCCAGCGTGACCACGTCTCCCGGGACGTGCTTCGCGAGCACGACGCGCAGATCGGCGCTGGTCCGGAGCTTCTTCCCCTCGGCCGAGACGATCACGTCACCCGGCTTCAGCAGGCGGCCTGCGTGCGAGTCCGCGGTGACCGCAACGATCTTCACCCCTCCGGCCCGGACAGGGATCTTGTAGCCGAGCTGCCGGAGCGCGACGGTGGAAGCCACGAGCTGCGAGATCCTCATGTCGGACGCGTCGAGCTTGACCCTTTCCTGTTGCGAGATGCCGGGCTCGAGGAACTGGCCGACGGGAACGAGGTCCGATCCCTCCGGCCGGACCAGCGGCAGGAGCGATTCCAGCAAGGAGGCGCGCTTGACGAGGACGTCGACGTAGTAGATGCCCCCGCCGTCGTTCTGGTTCTTCGACCCCGGAATCTTCACCAGCCCCGCGAGGGGGTGCGCCTTGTCGGGGATCTCGAGGAAGTGGTTGCTGCTGCGCGTGACGAGGATCGCGACCGCCACGACGAGGATCACGAGCCCCGCCGACGCGAGCCGCAGAGGCGTCAGGAGCCGTCGGAGCACGGAGGCCAGGATAGTCGCGCCGGTCGGGTCGGCCGCTGGTGAGCTAGAGCAGGCCTCGAGCGAGGCCGCCGTCGACCAGGATGGTCGTGCCGGTGACGTAACGGGCCCGGTCCGAGGCGAGGAAGCAGGCGACGTCTCCGAACTCCTGCGGCGTCCCCCAGCGCCCGAGCGGTATCCCCGCCAGGTCGGACTCGCTCGCCCCTTCGGGATAGAGCTCGGCGAGTCGCGCG
Source organism: Gaiellaceae bacterium (assembly GCA_036377995.1). Classification (GTDB taxonomy): domain Bacteria; phylum Actinomycetota; class Thermoleophilia; order Gaiellales; family Gaiellaceae; genus 3-1-20CM-4-69-9. The sequence continues at coordinate 1,895 of DASUXI010000255.1, read as the reverse complement.
GTCTCGATCCGGCCAGGCGCGAGGCAGTTGACGGTGATCCCCTGCGGGCCGAGCTCGCGGGAGAGCGACTTGGCCCAGCCGGTCAGCCCGGGGCGGACGGCGTTCGTCAGCGCGAGGTGGTCGGCGGGCTCCTTCACGGCGAGTGAGGTGAAGAAGATGATCCGTCCGGCCGGGCTCTGCACTAGGTGCGGGAGGCAGAGGCCGACGAGGCGGACGGGGGGCATCAGCAGGAGGTCGATCGCGTCCTCCAGGGCTTCGGGGGTCAGCTGGAGTGCGGTTCCCGGCGGCGGCCCGCCCCCGTTCCAGACGAGGATGTCGAGGCCGCCGAAGGCCTCGACGGTACGACGCACGGCGGCGTCGAGATCGCGCGGGCTCGTGACGTCGCCGCGGACGGCGAGGGCTCCGATGCGCTCGGCCTCGCGCTGGACGAGGTCTCGCCTGCGCGCAAACATCGTCACGTTGGCGCCCTCGGCCGCGAGGGACTCCGCCGTCGCGAGCCCGAGCCCCGAAGATGCTCCGGTGACGAGGGCGGTCCGGCCCTTGAGGCCGAGATCCATCGCTAGGAGGTGAGGACTCCGACGACTTCGCGGACGGCGCCGGCCGAGTCGCTCAGCATCGACTTCTCGTCGTCGCTCAGCTCGAGCTCGAGGATCTCCTCGATGCCGTTGCTGCCGAGCTTGACGGGGACGCCCATGTAGAGCCCTTCGATCCCATACTCCCCTTCGAGATACGCGGTGCAAGGGAGGACGCGCTTCTCGTCGAGCATGACCGAGTCGACCATCTGCGCGGCCGCAGCTCCTGGCGCGTACCAGGCCGAGGTGCCGAGCAGGTTCACGATCTCCCCGCCGCCCTTGGCGGTGCGCTCGACCATCTGCTCGATCCGGTCCTCCGCGACGAGCTTCCGCAACGGGATGCCGCCGACGGTCGTCGCCGAGACCACTGGCACCATCTGGTCGCCGTGACCGCCGAGGACCATCGCACGCACGTCTTTGAGCGAGGCGCCGGTCTCCCAGGCGATGAAGGTCGAGAAGCGCGCCGTGTCGAGGATCCCCGCCATTCCGAAGACACGATGCTTCTCCCAGCCCGAGACCTTCTTGGCAACGTGACACATCGCGTCGAGCGGGTTCGAGACCACGATCAGGGTCGCGTCCGGGCTCTGCCCGACCACCTGCTCCGTGACCGAGCTGACGATCTTCTCGTTCGTCGTGACGAGGTCGTCGCGGCTCATGCCGGGTGAGCGGGGGAGGCCGGCCGTGATCACGACGACATCCGAGCCGGCGGTCTCCTCATAGCCGTTCGACCCTGTGATCTTGGCCTCGTAACCGAGGACGGCGCCCATCTGGTTGATGTCGAGCGCCTTCCCCTGCGGGAGGCCCTCCTTGATGTCGACGAGCACGACGTCCGCGTAGTCGCGGGTCGCGAGCACCTGTGCGGCGGTCGCGCCGACGTTGCCCGCGCCGACGACCGTGATCTTCCTACGCAACCCGCGCTCCGAGCTTGTCGATGATCGCATCGGCGACCTCGCTCGTCCCGACGGCGGTCGGATCGCTGCGGGTCGGCTTCATGTCGTAGGTCACGCTCTTGCCCTCGCGGATCACCTCGGCGATCGCGTGCTCGAGGCTGTCGGCAGCCTCCTGCTCTTCCAGGTGCCGGAGCATCAGCATGCCCGAGAGCATCTGGGCCATCGGGTTGACCCTGTTCTGGCCCGCGTACTTCGGGGCGGAGCCGTGCGTCGGCTCGAAGATCGCGATGTCCTCGCCGAAGTTCGCGCCCGGCGCGAGCCCGAGGCCGCCGATCATCCCCGCGCAGAGATCGGAGAGGACGTCGCCGTAGAGGTTCGGAAGGACGAGGACGTCGTACTCCTCGGGGCGCTGCACGAGCTGCATGCACATGTT
>DASUXI010000254.1:0-4571 GCA_036377995.1 Gaiellaceae bacterium | reverse complement strand
ACTCCCCGGAATCGGGGTCAAGTACGGCTTCCGCACGGCGGACGGTGGGCGCCTTGCCATCGTCCTCCACAACGACGGGGTGCGGGAGATCTACTTCTTCCGCCACGAGCACGCCGACGACCCCTCGGCGGTCATCCGGCTGGACGACGACGAGGCACGCCAGTTGGGGGCGGTCATCGGCGGCGCGTACGAGCGGCCGAAGATCGTCGAGGAGCTCGAATTGGCGCTCGGCGAACTCGCGATCGAGTGGGTCGCTGTGCCCGACAGCAGTCCCTTGATCGGCAAGACTCTGGCCGAGAGTGAGTTCCGCGCCAGGACGGGAATCACGGTCATCGCGATCCTGCGCGAGCCGGAGCCCGTCGCCGGCGCGCGGTCGTCCGACGTCATCCAGCAGGGAGACACCCTCGTGACCGTCGGAAAGCTCGGCCAGTACCCGTCCTTCCGGAAGCTGCTGGTCGAAGGCACGTCCTAGCGCGAATGGACGTTCTGTGCTCGGTCGAGGTCGCGGCTGTCCGCGCCGAGCCCCGGGAGGATGCCGAGCGAGTGACCGAGCTGCTCCTCGGCGAGCCCGTGGCGGTCGACGAGCGGCGCGACGGCTGGGCCCGCATCCGCACGGCATACGACTACCCGGGCTGGGTGCGCGAGGACGAGCTCGCCGGGGTGCCTGGAAATCCCGTCGAGCAGGCCCGACGGTATCTGGGCGCTCCCTATCTCTGGGGTGGGATGAGCGAGCGCGGGATCGACTGCTCCGGCCTCGTCCATATGTCCTACCGCTGGCTCGGTCGCCTCGTTCCCCGCGACGCCGATCAGCAGGAGGCGGCCGGCACACCCGTCGCTGAGGCCGAGTTACGCGAGGGGGACCTGATCACCTACGGCGACAATAGTGGCGCAACGCACATCGCTTTCTGGCTCGGCAACGGCCGAATTCTCCACTCCACCGAGCGCGAAGGCGTGAACGGCGTCGTCGAGGAGTTCGAACCCGGCCACCTCGGGGTACAAAGGCGACGAATGATCCGCCTGTAAACCCCGGCCGTACTAACGGCGACGGTCAAAAGACGTCTGTAAGAATCAACGATCCGCGAGTGGATTCAGGGGGTCTTCGCCCGCGGCTCAGTCCCAACGGGAGGAGTTTCAGAGTGATACAGAGATCGAGGTTGGCGAAGGTGGTCGGCTTCCTTGCGCTCGCGGGTGTTCTCGCCCTGGTTGCCGCGGGCTGCGGGGGTGGAGGCAAGAAGTCGTCGAGCGGAAGCAGTGGTAGCCCGAACAGCGGCAAGACCTACCCGCTCCTGCGTGTCGTGTGGGACGCGCCGGACTACATGGATCCGGCCCTCTACTACACCGTCGCTGCTTTCCAGATCGACAACTACGTCTGGACTGGGCTCGTCGGCTACAAGCACGTCTCGGGGCCCGACGGCGCGACGCTCGTGCCATACCTCGCCGAGAGCATGCCGAAGGTCTCGGCCGACGGGAAGACGTACGACTTCACGCTCCGCAAGGGCCTGAAGTACTCGAACGGCACCGAGGTCAAGGCGAGCGACTTCAGGTACTCCATCGAGCGCGACTTCAAGATGGACTCGCCGGGAGTCGGGTTCTACTCGGACATCCATGGGGTCAGCGGCCCGAACGGCTTCGCGACCACGAAGAAGGGCCACATCACCGGCATCGTCGCCGACGACGCCAAGCGGACGATCCAGATCAAGCTCGACAATCCGCGCGGTGACTTCCTCTACATCCTGGCGCTCGAGTTCTCGCACTTCGTGCCCGCGGGGACGCCGGCGAGCGACCAGTCGACGCACCCGATCCCCGCGACCGGGCCGTACATGCTCAAGAGCTACGTCCCGAACCGGAGCTTCGAGCTCGTGCGGAACCCGAACTACAACAACCAGATCCCGACGATGCCGTCGGGGAACCCCGACAAGGTCACCGGCAAGATCATCACCGACCCGGTAGCGGCGTATCAGCAGGTGGTCTCGGGCAACGCCGACTACGACTTCCAGCCGGTCCCCAACGACCGACTGCCGGAGGCGCAGTCGAAGTTCAGGGACCAGCTGAGGATCTACACGAACGCGAATACCTACTACTACGCGCTCAACAACGCGATCCCGCCGTTCAACAACCTCCAGGCGCGCAAAGCGGTCCAGCTAGCGATCGACCCGAACGCGATCATTTCGGGGATCTACGGCGGTCTCGGCCGCCCGACGCAGAACTTCCTGCCGCCGGGCTACCCGCAGTACAAGAAGATCGACGCCTGGAAGTTCGACCTCGCTGCAGCGAAGAAGGCAGTCCAGCAGTCGGGCACGGCCGGCGCGACCGTCGACGTCTACGGTCCCAACGAGGATCCGTCGAAGTCGTCGACCGAGTACCTGGCCAACCAGCTGTCGAAGATCGGCTACAAGCCGAAGCTGCACCTCCTGAGCCACCAGGTCTACTTCCAGACGATCGGAAACCAGGCTACGAAGGCTCAGGCGATGTTCACCGACTGGTACCAGGACTATCCGCACCCGCTCGACTGGTTCGACGTCCTGCTCAACGGTGAGCGCATCACGAAGACGCACAACAACAACCCGGGCAACGTCAACGTTCCGTCTGTGAACAAGGAGATCGACGCCCTGAAGAAGTTCGCCACGATCACGCCCGAGGTGAACGCCCGCTGGGCAAAGGTCGACAGCGACCTGATGGCCAAGTACGCGACCACCGTCCCGTACATGAACAGGTCGTCAACCGACTTCTTCGGCCCTCAGATGGACATGACCTGCTACACGTTCAACGTCGTCGCCTATTGGGACTTCGGCGTGAGCTGTAAGAAGTAAGGAGGTCTGTGCGGAGGGAGAGCCCGGGCTCGACCGGCGCTCTCCCTCCTGCCTGGCTTCGCGCAGGCGAGGAGAGAAGGCGTAGGTGGCGACCAATACCACGACCGATCTGACGCTCGACACCGCAGCGGCCCTTGCCGAGGAAGAGCAGGGCGCGATCGAAGGAAAGAGCCCATGGGTCCTCGCCTGGCGGAGGCTCCGGCGCAACTACGTCGCCCTCGGTTTCCTCCTTCTCTTCGTCGTCATCGTCCTCCTCTGCGCCCTTGCGGGTCCCTACGCGCATCACATCGCCAAGACGGGCCCGAACGACAACCACCTCGGTGAGACCTTCGTGCGCGACGGGAAGAACGTGGAGGTCGTGTCGAAGGGCGGGTTCACAGGAAACGTGTTCAAAGCGGGCGGGATCCCCGTCGGCCCGCAGTTGTGGCATGCAGGCGGAAGGTATGTCTTCGGCGCCGACAACCAGGGACGCGACGTCGCGGTCAGGCTCCTGTACGGGGGGCAGAACTCGCTGACGGTCGGGATCGGCTCGGCGATCATCTGCACCCTGCTCGCGCTTGTGTTCGCCTTGCTCGCCGGGTACTACGGCGGTTCGGCGGATTGGATCATCTCGCGCTTTTTCGACCTCATCTGGGCCTTTCCGGTGCTGCTGCTCGCAATCGCGCTCGGCACGGCTCTCTCGATCAACGGCTTCCACCACTTCGGGATCAACATCGAGAGCGGGAGCCTCTGGATTCCGACGCTCGTCATCTCGTACGTCCTCATCCCGTACGTGGGCAGACCGCTGCGCGGGCAGATTCTGTCGCTGCGCGAGAAGGAGTTCGTCGAGGCGGCGACTGCTCAGGGAGCGAGCCCTCTGCGCTTGATGTTCAGCGAGCTCCTGCCGAACATCGCATCGTCGGTGCTCGTGTTCTTTACCCTCATCATCGCGAGCAACATCCTCACCGAGGCGGGCCTCTCGTTCCTCGGGGCGGGAGTGCAGCCGCCGAACCCGTCGTGGGGGACGCTGATCGCCGACGGGCAGTCGCGGATCGTGACGGCGCCGTGGCTCGCCATCATTCCGGGGATCGCGATCGTCCTCACGGTCCTCTCTCTCAACATCTTCGGCGACGGTCTCCGTGACGCACTGGACCCGCGGGCGAAAGTGCGGATCGAGCGCTGATGCTCACCTTCGTCATCAGACGGCTGATCGGCGCCTTCCTCGTGCTGGTCGCGGTCAGCTTCATCACGTACCTGATCTTCGTGAAGATCCCCGGCGGCGACCCTGCGCCTCGGATCGCCGGGCGCACCGCTACCGACGCCAACATCGCGGACATCCGGAAGAAGCTGCATCTCAACGACCCGTTCTACTCGCAGTACTGGGCGATGATGCAGTCGCTCTTCAGCGGCAGCCTGAAGTCGTACTCGAGCCAACTGAACGTCGTCCAGGAGATCAAGAGAGGGATCCCTGCGACGTTCTCCCTCTGTATCGGAGCGGGCATCATCTGGCTCTTTTTCGGCATCCTTGTGGGGGTGATCTCGGCCGTCACGGCCGGCAGGCTGTCCGACCGCGTCATCACGGTGCTCGCGTTAATCGGGATCTCGATGCCCGTCTTTTGGCTCGGCCTGATCGTCAGGTACCTGTTCGCCCAGGGCCACCCCTTCACCTGGTTCCCCGACGGTGAGTACGTGGCCCTGTCGTCGAACCCATGGCAGTGGTTCGTTCACCTCATCATGCCCTGGCTCGTGCTCGCGGTGCTGTTCATCGGGTTCTATGGACGC
>DASUXI010000253.1:0-4285 GCA_036377995.1 Gaiellaceae bacterium | reverse complement strand
CTGCGGGAAGGTCAGCTCGTGCGTCACGGGCGGTGCGACCCGGGCCGAGTCGGTGGCAATCGGGCTCGCCGAGGTGCCCGGGGACGCCGCGGTCGTGCTCGTCCACGACGCGGCGCGGCCGCTCGTGGACGATTCGCTGATTGCGCGCCTGGTCACGGCTCTGAACGAGGGCTGGGACGGCGCGGTTCCCGGCCTTCCCGTTCCGGACACGGTGAAGCGAGTCGAGGACACAAGGGTCGTCGAGACGCTCGACCGGGGCTTGCTGCGCATCGTCCAGACCCCTCAGGCGTTCGTCGCCGACGTGCTCCGCGGCGCCCTTGCAGGGGCGTCGGACGCGAAATCGGAGTGGACGGACTGCTCGGCCGCGGTCGAGGCCGCGGGCGGGCGGGTCACCGTTGTCGAGGGTGATCCGCGCCTGCACAAGATCACCGATCCGGCCGACCTCGAGCGCGTCGCCTCTCTGTTGTGATCGTCGACTACCACATGCACCTGCGGAACAGGCACGAGGAGATCGCCCACGACACGCGGGCGGTCGAGCCGTTCGTCGAGGCAGCCCGGCGTTCGTGCGTCGACGAGATCGGCTTCACGGAGCACGTCTACTACTTCACGCAGACGCGCTCCCTCTGGACGGTCCCGTACCAGACCGAGCGTTGCGTGTACGACCTCGACGCCTACGTCGAGGCGATCGTCCAGGCGCGCGATCGCGATCTCCCGGTCCGGCTCGGCCTCGAGGTCGACTACGTACCGGGCCGCGAGGAAGAAACACGTGCGCTCCTTGCTCCTTACCCGTGGGACTACCTGCTCGGATCGATCCACTTCATCGACGGCCTCGGTGTCGACGGCGAGCCGAGCTTGCTCGATGCCGTCGGTGTCGACGAAGCCTGGCGTCGCTACTTCGAGACGCTCTCCGCGGCCGCGCGAAGCGGTCTCTTCGACTCGCTCTCTCACCCCGATCTGGTGAAGATCACAGGTGTGCGCGCCGAGCGATTCGACTACGTCCCGGTTCTCGATGCGATCGCGGAATCGGGAGTTGCGATCGAGGTCTCGACCGCGGGGCTGCGCAAGCCGGTCGCAGAGCTCTACCCCCATCCTTCGCTCCTGACCGCATTCCGCGAGCGGGACGTTCCGGTTACCCTCGGGTCGGATGCGCATACCCCGGATCTCGTCGGGCGCGACTTCGACCGCGCGCGTGCGCTGCTGCGCGGCGCGGGCTACGACACGATCACGCTTTTCGAAAGCCGGAAGGCACGGCAGGTGGATCTCGGTTGAGCCTCCGAGTGGGCATCGGTGTCGACGCTCATGTCTTCGAGGACGGAGTGCCGCTCGTCCTGGGCGGCGTGCGGCTCGACTTTCCCCGCGGGCTTGCGGGCCACTCGGACGGCGACGTGATCACGCACGCGCTCATCGACGCCGTGCTCGGCGCCGCCGGGCTCGGCGACATCGGGCGGCTGTTCCCGTCGGACTCCTCGACGCCGGCCGGCGTCTCGTCCCTCGATCTTCTCGCACAGGCGTACGCGTCGGTCGTGTCCGAGAGCTATGGGCTCGTCAACGCGGATTGCATCCTGATCGGACAGGAGCCTCGGATCGCCGGCTTCAGGGCGCAGATGGAGGCTCGCCTGACCGAGACGCTCGGCGTCCCGGTCGGCAGCGTCACCGTGCGCGCGACGACGACCGACGGCCTGGGGTTCACGGGCCGGGGCGAGGGGCTCGCCGCCGAGGCCGTCGCCTTGCTCGAGCGGTCCTGAGGCGGCGCCTAGCGGCGCTTGCCCTTGCGGGCCTTCTCGAGCTGCCGGCGCATCTGGCGGTTCTGCGCGATCTCTTCGGTCTGGTTCGCCGTCGCCTCGAGATAGGCCTGACGCTCGGAGGCGCTCAGACGGGAGAGGGCCTGTTGCGCGCGCTGAGGATCCTTGGCGACCCCGGAGCGCTCGAGCTTCTTCACGGCGCTCGCAAGCTCGGGGTTCTGGCGCTCGAGGGCGGCCTGCGACGCCTTCTTCATCCAGCCGCCGACCAGCGGGAGCTTCATCAGCCCGGTCACGATCGGCTTCAGGTAGCGCCCGCCCTGGATGCGTCCGAGCAGCGCGAAGACGCCGAGCAGCACGAGCAGGCCGCCGAGGATGTAGACCGGGAGAAGGTAGAACCAGATGGACGCGGTCATCGCGCGAGCCACTTTATCCGGTCAGTCGAGACGAACGGGGAGGCCGACGATGCCGGCCTCCACCGTTACGAGCCCGTCGCGCTCCAGGGCCTCGACAGCCTCGTGGTCGAGCCCGCTGAGAGCGCGCTCTCGCGTTGCGACGAGCCGCAGCGTCCGGGCTCGCCGCTGACGGAACGACCCCTCGAAGCGCGACTGCTTGCGCAGCGCCTCGTAGCGTCGTCCGCGCGAGGGACAACCGGTCGCCAGCGGACACTGGTCGCAGCGGGGGATTCGCGCGAGGCAGATGGTGGCTCCGAGGTCCATGAGCGCCTGCGCGGCCTTCGCCGGGAAGGCGTGCGCCGTGCGCTCCTGGACGCGGGCGACGTTGGTGTCAACGGGGAGCGCGTCACGACCGAAGGCGAAGTTGGCAAGCGCGGCGGCCGTGTAGGGGCCTACGCCCGGCAGCACCGTGAGGTCGTCGGGCCAGCCATGCGTGGCGACGAGGCGCGCCGCCCGGTGCAGGCTCAAGCCGCGCCGGTTGTATCCGAGGCCCTGCCACTCCCGGATCACGTCCGCGGGCGCCGCAGCCGCGAGCGCGGCCACGGTCGGCCAGCGCTGGAGCCAGGCGCGATAACGCGGAATCACCCGCTCGACCTGCGTCTGCTGCAGCATGATCTCCGAGACGAGGATCGCGTACGGATCTTGCGTGCGGCGCCACGGCAGGTCCCGTCCGTGGCGGTCGTACCACCTCCGCAGGAGTTCTTCCACGGGGCGACCCTATCGCCGGCGCATGAGGATCCGGCTCATAGACTGGAGCCGATGAAGCGGGTTCGCTTTGCACCCAGCCCGACCGGGTCACTGCATGTCGGGAACGCCCTGAGCGCGGTCGCCAACCGTGCCCTCGGCGACTGGATGCTGCTTCGGATCGACGATACGGATCCCACGCGGAACGTCGCGGGCGGGGAGGAGGAGATCATCCGCGACCTGGAGTGGCTCGGCCTCTCGTGGGAGGAGGGCCCAGTCCGTCAGAGCGAGCGGCAGGATCGATATCGGGAAGCCGGCGCGACGCTCGGGGACCGCTTCGACGGCATCACGCTCGTGCGCGAGGACGGCACGGCCACCTATCACCTCGCGAGCGTCGTGGACGACGTCGACTTCGGCATCACGCACATCGTGCGCGGCTTTGACCACCGCCCGAACGAAGAGCTCCACCGGCGGCTCTTCCTTGCGCTCGGCGCGAGCCCGCCCGAGATCGTCCACCACGGGCTCATCCTCGGAGCAGACGGAAAGAAGCTGGCGAAGCGCGCGCCCGGTGCGACCGTCGCCGCGCTGCGTGACGACGGGATCCCGGGTCTTGCAGTCCGGAGGTATCTCGAGGAGCTTGGCCTTCCACAGCACGATGTCCACTACGACCTTTCAAGGATCCGGCGCCTGGCGATCGAGGCGATCGGGGAGATGAGCGACGACGAGCTGACGCGGGCGGTCGATGCGCCCCTGGAGGTTGCGCCTGCCCTGCGGGGCGCCCGTGACCTGAACGAGGTGCGCGAGTACGCCCGGTCGATCCTCACGACACCGCCGCCGGCGAACGTCGACGCGCCCGAGACGCTGGAGCGCTTTCGCGAGCTGGTCGGGCGTACGAACGGGGCGGTCGACGCCAGAGCGGTCGTCCGCGAGTTGAAGGCGGTCGGAGGGAATCTGCGCGCGGTGCGTCTCGCCCTGACGGGACGCGAGCGCGGGCCGGAGCTCTGGGCCGTCATCGCCGCCCTGCCACCGGAGGAGGCGCTGCGGAGGATCGATGCGGCTCTATGACACCCTGAGCCGGCGGAAGCAGGAGCTGCCGCCTCCTCCCGGTCCCATCCGCATGTATTTCTGCGGCCCGACCGTCTACCAGCGCGCGCACGTCGGCAACGCACGGCCGTACATCCTCGGGATGTGGCTCGGGAGCTGGCTCCGGTTCCGGGGCTACGACGTCACCCTCGTCCACAACATCACCGACATCAACGACCGGATCTACGAAGCGGCGCCGGGAGCCAGCGCCGAGCTCGCGGTCCAGGCGACGCAGTGGTATCTCGACGACACCGATGGGCTCGGCCTCAGACGCCCGGACGAGCTGCCGAAGGCCACCGAGGTGATCCCGGAGATCATCCGGTT
>DASUXI010000252.1:0-3025 GCA_036377995.1 Gaiellaceae bacterium | reverse complement strand
CCAGTCGACGATCTCGACGGCGGTGCGCGGGGAGATGTTCTCGCAGACCTACGCGGACGTCTTCACCGGTGATCCGGCGTGGCGCGAGCTCCCCGTGCCGGAGGGCGATCTCTTCCACTGGGAGGCGGAGTCGACGTACGTGCGGTTGCCGCCGTATTTCGCGGGGATGCCGCGCGTGCCTGGGAACGTGGAGGACTTCGGGGGTGCGAGGTGCCTGGTGCGGGTCGGCGACTCGGTCACGACCGACCACATCTCGCCGGCGGGCGCGATCAAGCCCGACTCTCCGGCAGGAAAATACCTCGTCGAGCACGGCGTCGAACGGAAAGACTTCAACTCCTACGGCTCGCGGCGCGGCAACCACGAGGTAATGGTGCGCGGCACGTTCGCGAACGTGCGGCTGCGCAATCTGCTCGTGCCCGGTTCGGAGGGAACGTGGACGGTGCACGTGCCGAGCGGCGAGGAGATGACGGTCTACGACGCGTCGGCTCGCTACCTAGCGGAGGGTACGCCGTTGATCGTGCTCGCAGGGAAGGAGTACGGGACGGGATCGTCGCGCGACTGGGCGGCGAAGGGCCCGAACCTCCTCGGTGTCCGGGCCGCGATCGCAGAGTCGTACGAGCGGATCCACCGCTCGAACCTGCTGATGATGGGGATCCTCCCGCTCCAGTATGTGGATGGCGAGAACGCGGAGTCGCTGGGGCTGACGGGCCGCGAGGAGTTTGCGGTCGAGGGCCTCGAGAACGGCGAGGCACAGGAGGTGGTGGTGCGCGCCGACGGGAAGGCGTTTCGCGCCCGACTGCGTCTCGACACTCCGCGGGAGCGGGAGTACTTGCGCCACGGCGGGATCCTCCACTTCGTCCTCCGCCGCCTGCTCGGTTAGGTCCGGCGCGGCTCGGGTCGGTCAAGGGCGCCCGCCGGCGGCGCCCTTCCGGACAGGGTCTGAAGGGTCGGGGTCAGACCTCGGCCGCTTCGGCCGTGCCGAAACGAAACCGCGCGAATGCTCCAAGAGTGTGGCGATTCATTCGCGCGCGGTCAGAGCAGCGAGCCATCGCCAATACGCTCGCTGGGATGACCAGGCCGCACCGGATCGAGGAGCCCGGCGGGATCTTTCACATCGCGACACGCTCCGTCGACGAGCGCCACGCCTTCGGCACGATCGAAGATCGGTGGAGCTTTCTGGGCGTGCTCAACGACGTCGTGGACGAGTACAACTGGTTGTGCAAGGGCTACTGCCTGATGGGAAGCCACTATCACCTCATCGTCGAGACGCCGAAACCGAATCTCTCCCTTGGGATGCAGCGCCTCAACGGCATTTATGCCCAACGATTCAATGGACGCCATGCTCGACGGGGCCATCTCTTCGGAGGCCGTTTCTTCTCCGTTCTGACCGGCAACGAGCAGCATCTTCTAGCGGCCTTGAGATATGTCGCTCGCAATCCTGTCGAGGCCGGGCTCTGTGCACGACCAGCCGATTGGCGGTGGGGCAGTTACCGCGCGACGATCGGTCTCGAGCCGGCGCTGCTACTGCTCGACGTCGACGGTGTCCTCGGTCTCTTCGGATCACGACGCCATGTCGCCCGAGCGGAATTCGCCCGGCTCGTCGAAGGTCCCGAGCCGTTGATCCTGTCCGATCAGGCCAAGGTGGCTCGAATCGACAGGGTCTGACCCCGGTTGGATCTTGCCAGGGGTGTGGGCGGCTCGTAGAGTCGCGGTGTGCGGCTCGGCAAGGACAGCAAGGTCAAGCTGATCGAGAAGGTGCCCCTGTTCTCGAAGCTGTCGAGAAAGAGCCTCGAGGACGTGGCCCACCTCGCCGACGAGCTCGACCTACCGGCCGGAAAGGTGATGGCAACGGAAGGAGACCGGGGCCGCGAGTTTTTCGTGCTGCTCGACGGCCAGGCCGACGTGACGAGGGACGGCAAGAGCGTCAACCGGCTCAGCGGCGGCGACTTCTTCGGCGAGATCGCCCTCGTCACCCACATGCCACGCACCGCATCAGTCACGGCGATGGACAACGTCCGCGTTCTCGTCATCACGGAACGCGACTTCAACTCTCTCCTCAAGCGCTCGCCGGAGATCAGCCGCGGCGTCGCCGAGGCGCTGGCCGAACGGATCGCGCCCGACATTCCGATCTAGCGCCGCTCCCCGCCCGGCGCCGGCCCGACGAACCCCCTAGGAAGAGCCTCCGAGCGTCGCGAAGACCGGAACCTTGAACCCGAGCTTGCGCAGTTGCTCGGCCGCGCGGATCGTCTCCTTCGCGGGCTCGGACGTCTGCACCGCGATGAGCGCGGCCACCGCCTGCTTGTAGCTCACGCGCCGGGCCGCCTTCACTTTCTCGAACTCATTCTTGAGGTTTCGGTAGGCACGAATCAGGCGGTCGTTCGCCGCCTGGGCGGTCGAACCGGGAGGGCGCATCGCGTCGAGCGCGTCCGCCCCGTCGCTCACGACCTTCTCGAGCGTATCGACCCCTTCGATGAAGATCTCCCTGTTGGTCGACTGCCCGAGATTGTTCGCGGCAGAGTAGAGGTCGCGCCCGAGCTGGTCGACCCTCTGGTCGTACTGCGCCTTCGTGACCGCCTTCTCGCTCTGGCCGCCGCAGCCCGTGGCAAGCGCCGCGACGAGCGCCGCCAAGACAATCGCGAAAGATCCAGCTTTCATTTCGACTCGGTAGGCTACCGACGCCGGGGTGCGCCACGACACGGCGCTGAGATCACACCCGTCGAACCTGATCTGGGTCACGCCAGCGAAGGGAGCGAACGCCTTGCACGAAACGCCGCACTGGGGAATCGAGCCTGTGCCCGAGCGCCTGCGCGTGCTGGGCTTCCTCGACACCACGCTCCTCTGGACGAACCTCGGCATTTCGCTCCTCGTGCTCGTCCTGCCCGCGTACTTCGACTTGCCACTCCGGGATGCGCTCGCCGCGACGCTCGTCGGCGCCTTGATCGGGAACGGGATGCTCGCCGTGGCCGCGCTCATCGGCGCGGACGCAGGCGTGCCGACCATGGTTCTGCAACGCGCGCCGCTGGGA
>DASUXI010000251.1:0-2713 GCA_036377995.1 Gaiellaceae bacterium | reverse complement strand
AGATCGCCGCCGCCAGCAGGCCGCCGCCCCAGGAGCCGGCCAGACCGATCGCGACCGTCAGCCACACGGGCATCGGGTCGGGCCCGGGCACGGCGAGGCGCGCCAGCCCGCCGGTAATGAACCCGAAGAACATGATCAAGAGGACGGCGCCGAGCATGGTTGCAGTCTACGACGCCGGTTCTAGGCCGGTGCCTGCGCCGCGGCGACCAGCTCTCGACGGAGATCCTTGATCTCGTCGCGGAGCTTCGCGGCGTACTCGAAGCGGAGCTCCTCGGCTGCGGCGAACATCTCCTCCTCGAGCTCGATGATGAGCCGCTCGAGCTCGGTCGGTGCCATCCCCTCGACGTCCTTTCGCCCGCGCCGCCGCTTCGTCGACGGAACCGTCGGCGAGTCGAGGGAGAGGAACTCGGCGATGTCGGACACCCCCTTGACGATGGTCTCCGGCGTGATGCCGTGCTCTTCGTTGTAGGCCAGCTGAATTGCGCGGCGCCGGTCGGTCTCGTCCATCGACTCCTTGATGGCCTGCGTCACCTTGTCGGCGTAGAGGAGCACCTTCCCGTTCACGTTTCGGGCGGCGCGCCCGATCGTCTGGATGAGAGACGTGCGGCCGCGCAGGAAGCCTTCCTTGTCGGCATCGAGCACGGCGACGAGCGACACCTCCGGAAGGTCGAGCCCCTCGCGCAGCAGGTTGACGCCGACGAGGACGTCGTAGTCGCCCAGACGCAGCTCGCGGATGATCTGGATCCGCTCGAGCGTGTCGATCTCCGAGTGGAGGTAGCGGGCCTTGACGCCCGACTCGAGCAGGTAGTCGGTCAGGTCTTCGGCCATCTTCTTGGTCAGCGTCGTCACGAGCACGCGCTCGCCGACCTCTTCGCGGCGCCGGATCTCGTTCAACAGGTCGTCGATCTGGTTCCTTGTCGCGCGCAGCTCGACCTCGGGGTCGACAATGCCCGTCGGCCGGATCAGCTGCTCTGCTACCCGCTGTGCGTGACGTTCCTCGAACGGTCCGGGCGTGGCCGAGACGAAGACGAGCTGCGGCACCTTCTCGAGGAACTCGTCGAAGCGGAGCGGACGGTTGTCGAGCGCCGACGGCAGCCGGAAGCCGTAGTCGACCAGCGTCTGCTTGCGCGAGCGGTCGCCCTCGTGCATGCCCCCGATCTGGGGGACCGTCTGGTGGGACTCGTCGACGAAGACGACGAAGTCGCTCGGGAAGTAGTCGAGGAGCGTGAACGGATGCGTCCCCGGCGCGCGTCCTTCGAGAATGCGCGAGTAGTTCTCGATCCCGTTGCAGAAGCCGAGCTCCTGCATCATCTCGAGGTCGTACTCGGTGCGCTGCCGGAGGCGGTGAGCCTCGAGCATCTTCCCCTCCAGCTCGAGCTGCTTGACACGCTCCTTGAGCTCGTGCGTGATCTCCCCGACGGCGCGTTCGACCGTCGGCTTGGACGTGACGTACTCGGTCGCCGGCCAGATGGCGATGTTGTCGAGCTTGGTGAAGATCTCGCCGGTCAGAGGATCGAAGTGGCTGATCTGCTCGACTTCGTCTCCGAAGAAGGAGATGCGGTAGGCGGTCTCCTGGTTGGCGGGCTGCACCTCGACGACGTCGCCTTTCACGCGGAAGCGGCCGCGGCCGAGCATGGTGTCGTTGCGGACGTACTGCGAGTCGATCAGCTTCCGCAGCATCGCGTCGCGATCGTGCTCCTCGCCGACCTCGAGGATGACAACGCGCTCCCGCCACTCCTCCGGCGAGCCGAGCCCGTAGATGCAGGACACCGACGCGACGACGACGACGTCGCGCCGCGTGAAGAGCGCCGACGTCGCCGCGAGCCGCAGCCGCGCGATGTCGTCGTTCTGGGACGAGTCCTTCTCGATGTAGAGGTCGGCCTGGGGGACGTACGCCTCGGGCTGGTAGTAGTCGTAGTACGAGACGAAGTACTCCACGGAGTTGTGGGGGAAGAACTCCCGGAACTCGTTGCAGAGCTGGGCCGCCAGCGTCTTGTTGTGGGCGATCACCAGCGCGGGACGGCCGACCTGCTCGATCGTCCACGCCATCGTCGCGGTCTTGCCCGTGCCCGTGGCGCCGACGAGGGTCTGATAGCGGTCGCCCGCGGCGATACCTTCGGCGAGGGTCGCGATCGCCGTGGGCTGGTCGCCCGTCGGCCGGTACGAGTCGGCTGTCTTGAACTCGCGCATGTCGCTCAAGCGTAGCCTCGAGGGGCGCCGTCACAGAGCGGCGACGAGGCCCGCTTTTCGGGAGACGGCGCCGACCTAGGCGTTTGCCCGGACGATCTCGCCCAGGCGCGACCGTCCGATCTTCGTCAGTTGCTGGAGAGTTCCGCAGAGCCGACAGTCGTACGTCCGGACGCCCCCGTCCCGCCAGCCCATGACAAGGCGCCACCCACGCGGCGAGAACGCGAGATTGTCGAGCCGCGGCGAGGGCCCACGGATCAGGTAAACCGGCAGCGCAGGCCAGCGACTGTTCTTCACCGTTTGCCAGATGCCCGCCGCCTGTGGGCCAGCGGTCGCCAACCAACGCCCGTCGGCACTGAACGCGACGTCGTTCACCGCCCCGGCGTGGATCCTCAACACGGCGATCTCCCTGCCTGAGCGCACCTGCCACACACGCACGTCCGAGTCGGCGCTGGAGGTTGCGACGTAAGACCCGTCGGGATTGAAGGCGAAGGCGGTGACCGCAGCGGTATGCCCGACCAATTCG
>DASUXI010000250.1:0-7484 GCA_036377995.1 Gaiellaceae bacterium | reverse complement strand
CCGCGAGCGCGGCGTGACGCACGAATACCGCGGCCGAGTATTCGAGTCGCGCTTCCTTCCGAAAGCACTGCTCACGTTCATCGTCGACGACGGCCTCGCACCCGCGGTCGTCGCTGCCGTCGCCGACGCTGCACGAAGCGGCGACGAGTCCGGCGACGGCCTGGTCTGGACGAGCCGCGTGGACAACGTCACGCATCACCGCACCGGGCAGCGTCTCGAGGAAATCGAGGCCTAGATGTCCAACAAGGATCTCCTCATCGCGGCGAACACGATCTGGGTCGTCGTCGCGGCCGTCCTGGTCATGTTCATGCAGGCCGGGTTCGCGTTCCTCGAAGCGGGACTGACACGGATGAAGAACGCGGCTCACATCGCCGGCAAGAACGTCCTCATCTTCGGCATCTGCTCGCTCGTCTACTGGGCAATCGGCTTCGGGCTCGCGTTCGGAGACGGGAACGGTGTCGTCGGCACGCACGGGTTCTTCCCGTCGGTCGACTCGCTGCTCGCCATCGGCGCGGCGCCGTTCTCCTTCTTCGCCTCTATTCCGGGTGCCGCCGCGTACATGTTCGAGGTCGTCTTCGCCGGCGTCTCGCTGGCGATCGTCTGGGGCGCGATGGCCGAGCGCGCGAAGCTCTGGGTCTACTTCGCGTTTGGTGTCTGCTTCACGCTGATCTACTCGGTCACGTCCCACTGGATCTGGCACGCCGGCGGCTGGCTGTTCGGCCTCGGCATGCAGGACTTCGCGGGCTCGACCGTCGTCCACTACCAGGGCGCGCTCGCCGCACTCGCCGGCGCCATACTGCTCGGCCCGCGCATCGGCAAGTTCGGGCACGACGGCCGTGCGAACCCGATCCCCGGTCACAACATGCCGTATGCCGTGCTCGGGACGATCATCCTGTGGTTCGGCTGGTTCGGCTTCAACCCGGGCTCGACGCTGGCCGTCGTCACGGGAAAGCACCTCGGCTTCTTCGCCTACGTTGCGCTGACGACGAACCTCGCCGCGGCGGCCGGAGCGCTCGGCGGCATTGCCACGGCCTGGGTCGTCCTGAAGAAGCCGGATGTCTCGATGATGCTGAACGGCGTGATCGCTGCGCTCGTCGCGATCACGGCCGCATCGGGGTTCGTCGCTCCCTGGGCGGCCGCCCTGATCGGCTTCCTCGCCGCCGCCATCGCAGTCGTGGCCGTGCCGCTCGTGGAACGGATTGGCATCGACGACCCGATCGGCGCGGTCGCCGTCCACGGGCTCGCCGGGGTCTGGGGCACGATCGCCACCGGCCTTTTCGCTGTGCCCGCGCTCGCGTCGAACCTCGCCACCGGGACCGGAGGGCTCTTCTACACGGGCTCGTTCCACCAACTGGGGGTGCAGGTGATCGGGCTCGCGGCCGTCGGTGCCTTCACCTTCTCCGCCTCGTTCGGCTGCCTCTGGACGATGAAGCGGGTCTGGGGCATCCGCGTCGAGGAGCACGTCGAGACCGCGGGGCTCGACGTCTCCGAGCACGGCATGTGGGGCTATCCCGAGTTCTATATCCCGGTCCCGGGCGGCTACGGAACCGAGAGCCACGGCCACCTGCTCGGCCACGCCCGCCTGCACCAGCACCCGGCCGCGGACGCCGACGCCGCGTAACGCTCGCGTACGATCGGCGGCGTTGCGCTACCAGTTCGTCGACTGCCGTTGGGACATCGGCGACCCCGATCGCGGCCGGGAGCTCTACCTCGCGGGGCACGTCCCCGGCGCGAGCTTCCTCGACGTGGATCTGGACCTCGCGTCGAAGCCGGGAACAGGCGGCCGGCATCCGTTGCCCGAGCCCGAGTCGTTCGCCCGCGCAGCCGGTGCCGCCGGCATCGGCGCCGGCGTGTTCGTCGTCGCCTACGGGAACATGGGAGGAGCGGAGCGACTCTGGTGGCTCCTGCGCCACTTCGGCCACGACGGGTGTGCGGTGATCGACCTCGAGTCCTGGCGCGGGCCGCTGACGAGCGGCGACGAGCCGGCCGAGTCTCGCGAGCTCGTTCTGCGCCCGCGTGCGGACGATGTCGTGACTGCCGAGGAGCTCGCGGCCCGGCTCGAGGAACTCGTCGTTGTCGACGCGCGCGTTCCGTCGCGCTGGCGAGGCGAGGCGAATCCGATCGACCGGGTGCCCGGCCGGATCCCCGGGTCGCTCAACGCTCCCTGGGACGAACCGCTGCCCGAGCTACCCGACGGAGACCTGGTCGCCTACTGCGGTTCAGGTGTCACCGCGACCGTGACCCTCCACCGTCTCCAGCTCGCCGGCCGCGACGGTCGCCTCTACCCGGGCTCGTGGAGCGAGTGGGAGCAGCTCGACCTCCCGGTCGAGCGCGGCTGATCCGCTAGGCCGCGGCGCCGCCGAACTGAGCGAGGTACGGCTGCCAGCCGTTCGGGATCCTCGGGGCGGCGAGCCGGATGAACAACACGGGTGCCGGGGCCTTCGGCGGATGGACCAGTTCCATCCGCGCCTCCTCGAGCGTGCGGTTTCCCTTCTGGTGGTTGCAGGGGGCGCAGGCGGTGACGACGTTCTCCCACACGGACTCGCCACCGCGTGAGCGAGGGATGACGTGGTCGAGAGTGAGCCGCCCCGCGCTCGTCCCGCAGTAGACGCAGCGCCAGCCGTCGCGCGCGAAGAGGGCGCGCCGCGAGATCTTTCGCTGCACCGCCCGCGGGACGCGCACGTAGGCAACGAGGCGGATGACGTGAGGCCACGGGTAGGTGTCCGTTGCGGAGTGGAGGGGCTGGTCGAGCTTTTCGATCACCTCCGCCTTGCCCTTGAAAACGAGCACGTGGGCACGCCGCACGGTCGTGACATTGAGCGGCTCGTAACTCGCATTCAGGACGAGAACCTGCTGCATCTGGGCCGAAAATCTAGCTTGAACCCGCCATCGCGCGCTCGACCGCCTCCTCCTCCTCGGGCGAGAGTGCGACCGACGGGCGCCCGCGGTCGAGCTCCTTGACGTAGATGCGGGCGTAGTCGCGGCCCTGGATCGCGCTGACGACTACGCCGCTGCGACCGGCGTCGAGCAGCGCGATCGAGGCCGACTGCTGGCCGCCGGCTCCCTCGTAGGCGTCGTACCGGACGAGTGAGGTCTTCGAGACGGCGGTGTCGACGCGACGGTCGACCCTCGACAGCCCGGCTGCGATCTCGTCGACCGCCCGGTGCAGGTCGTCGATGCGCGCCTGGAGCGAGACGGCGAAGTCGACGAGGTCTTCCTTGCCACCGCCGAGGAGCACGCGCTGGCCCGCTCGAACGGCCCGGAGCTTCCACCACGCCAGCGCCGAGACGACGACGGCGATCCCGGCGAGCGTCGAGCCTCCGATCGCGATCCACTCCGCGGTCGAGGCAATCATCAGCCGAGCGAGAAGATGACCTTGTACTCGGCGGAGTTGTTCGACACCGTCTTCTCCCCCGGGACCGGCAGGACGTCGACCTTGACGGTCGTCGGGAGCCCGAAGAGCCCGGTGAGGTCGATGTTCGTGAACGTCACCGTCCTCGTCTGCCCGGCATTGATCACATCGATCTTCTTCTTCAACACGATCGGCTTCGTCGACTTCTGGATGGTCAATGTCACACCCACGTTGAACTCCTGAAAGTCACCCGAGTTCTGAACGGCGACCTGGAAGGCGAGGTCGGTCGACGCGGTGATCTGGTTGTCGCTCGCCGCACCGCTGACGTTGAGCTTCTTGCCGTCCGGGAGGGCCGTGACCGACACGAGCGCGCTGCCGTGGTTGCCGCCCGGAGTGCCGCCCGTGGCGGCGCCGTGCACCCTCTGCCAGACGTTCGTCATCGCCAGTGTGCTCGCGAGGTCGGGGTTCGGGAAGATCGTCGAGTCCGGGACTCCCCCGATGTCCGAGACACCCTGGTTTCGCAGCTCTATCTGGGTGGGCTCCTTGAAATAGAAGTCCCAGTTGACGTCGCTGGCGGCCAGGAGGCGGGTCTGGTTGGCGAGCAGACGGCCCGAGGTCGTGGCGTTCTTCGCCGGGGCGGTCGCGGTTAGCCGGAACGCGTCCGCGAGGCGGCTGAGCCCGCTGGCCCGGAGCTGCATGACCTCGATCAGATGGTCGTGCTCGACCTGAAGCGGGCCGGGCGGCGTGATGTTGCGGGCCTGCGAGACGAGCTGCTGCTGGGTGGCCGCGTAGCCGTTGATCTTCGTCTCGAGCTGGCTCTCCTTGATTCCCGTCGCCGCCAGGGTCCGGTTCAGGGCCTTCCCGACCTGCTCCGAACTGCTGGCGATTCCGCGAACGTCGTCGATGTAGGCCTTGTACCGGTCGTGCTTGCTGCTCGCGGCGCAGCCGCGGGCGCCGACCACTACCAGCACGACGGCGATGATCAGGAACGCGATCAGCCCCGCCAGCCGGAGCATCGGGATGACCCCCGCGGGCGGGCGCACGGGCCGACGGGGGCCACCCGGGGGAGGCCGCCGGGGTGAACGGGTCCGCTCGGCCGCTTCCTCGGTCTCGGGCTCGTCGAAGAAGTCGAACTCGATGTCGCTGTCGCGCTCGGTCATTTGGCCGAAAGGCGTTGGGATCCAGCCGAAGCCGCGTTCACTCTAACCCGAGTGACGGCCGGTGAAGGACTTGCTCCCGCTCTCGCCAACCCAGGAGGGCCGATGCGAAGCGCCGCTCCAGCCCTGGTCCAGAGCGACCTCGTCCTCGGCCGCTATCGGCCGCTCCGCCCGCTCGGGAGCGGCGGGTCGGGCTCGGTATGGCTCGCCCGCGATGAGCAGAACGGCCTCGACGTCGCGCTCAAGATCGTCCCCCGCGAGGGCAAGACAGCCGCGCGGGCGGAACGGGAGGCCGAGGCCGCGGCGCAACTCCGCCATCCCGGTTGCCAGCGCGTCTACGGCTTCGGGCGCGACTCGCGCCACGTCTACATCGCCTACGAGTACGTCCCCGGGCGCACCTTCCGGGAGGCCCTGCGCGGCGGCGAGCTCGACGACGCGGCCGCGATCGAGGCGGCGGTGCAGGTTCTGGAGGCGCTCGCGCACGCGCACGCACGCGGCATCGTCCATCGCGACGTCAAGCCCTCGAACGTCCTGCTCGCCGAGGGCAGGGAAGTGTCGGTCCGCGTGCTCGACTTCGGCCTGGCGAAGATGCGGGAGGCCGAGACGCTCACGGCGCAGGGGGACGTCCCCGGGACGCTCGCCTACATCGCACCCGAGCGGCTCGCGGGCGACCTGACCACAGAGGCCGCCGACGTCTGGGCCGTGGGCGTCATGCTGTGGGAGGCGCTCGCCGGGCGCCATCCGTTCTGGCGTAGCTCCCTCCTCGACACGGCCCGCGCGATCGAGACCGGGCCGCCGCCGCTCGAGACGCTCAGGCCTGACCTGCCGCGCTCGCTGCTCGGCGCAGTTGCCCGCTCGCTCGACCTCGACGCGCACAGGCGTCCCGGCGCAGCCGCCTTTGCGGACGCGTTGCGCGTGGCCGGCCGCAAGCGCAGGAGCCGCACCCGGGGCCGCGGGCCCACGCTCGCATTCCCGGCCTTCGCCCCCCGGCTCGTCCCCGCCGTTCTGGCGGCACTCGTTGCGGGCTGGACGGCCTGGGCGGTCCCCTTCTACCCGGCCGGCTGGGCATTCGGCCTCGGGGCGCTCGCGGCCGCCGTGACGTTCCTGCGCCCGCGGGCGGGACTGGCGCTGACACTCGCAGTGCCGCTGCTCCCGCTCGGAAACCTCGCCCTCGGGGCGGCCGTCCTCTACGCGCTCGTGGCACTCGCGCTGCTGGTCCTTGCCTGGCGCGAGCCCGAGCAGGGGCTGTTCTTCTCGCTCGGCCCGCTACTGGCGCCCCTGTCGGCGCTCGGCCTCCTCCCCCTGGCCGCGCAGCCGGTCCGCTCGACCTTTCGGCGCGGTGCGCAGGTCGCGGCGGCCGTCCTCGTCGCCGGGCTGGTCGCCGGAATCAGGAACGCGCCGATGCCCTTCGACGGGGCGACTCCGCCGCGCGGGCTCGGTGTGGCCGCGAGCGGCGACCCGTTCGACATCGCCTCCGTCCTCTGGAGCTCCCTCCTGTCGAGACCGGCCCTCGCCGTCGAGGCGGTCGTGCTGGCCGCGGTCGCGGTGCTCCTGCCTCTGGCGCGCGCTCGCGGTCTCTGGGGGATCGCCGCCCTGGGCGCCGGTTTCCTCGCCGCTTCCCTCCTCGCGGTTCCCGCCGTCGCTTCGGTTCCCCTCGTCGTGGCGGTTTGGGCAACCTGTGTTGCAGTAGCCGTTCGTTAGCATCGATCGCCGGGTATCCCGGGTCACATGGTCCTGCGCGCACTCGAACACAAGATCGAGGCCCTCTTCGAAGGGGTCTTCGGCCGCGCCTTCCGCACGAACGTGCAGCCCGTCGAGCTCGCGCGCAAGCTCGCGAAGGAGATGGACGATCACCGGACCGTGTCGGTGTCCCGCGTCTACGTCCCGAACGAGTACAGCATCTACCTGTCGCCCGCCGACCGCGAGCAGTTCACGAGCTACGAGGAGAACCTGAAGGGAGAGCTGCAGGAGTACCTCGCGCAGCACGCCCGCCGCGAGGACTACGCCTTGCTCACGTCTCCGCAGGTGCTGTTCGAGACCGATGCCGACCTCGATCTCGGTGAGTTCGGGATCGCCACGCGTATGGCCCAGCCGGAGGGGCGCCCCGACGGTGAGCCCTTGGACGAGGTCGCCCCCGGCGCGACGATGATCTACAAGTCGAGCGCGCCCGTCCCGACGCAGGCGGTCTCTGCCGAGGAGCTCGGCGTGGAGCCCGAGAGGGCTGCGCTCACGTTCGATGGCGGCCGCCACGAGGTCAAGCAGAAGCGGGCGGTGCTAGGCAGGTCGCGGGATTGCGACATCCAACTGTCGGACGCGAACGTCTCGAGGCGGCACGCCGAGCTCAGGCAGGAGGGAGCGGACTACTGGATCGTCGACCTCGGCTCGACGAACGGGATCCAGGTGAACGGGAAGCGCGTGAAGCGAGCGAAGCTCCGCGACGGCGACAGGTTCACGCTCGGCTCGACCGACGTCGTCTTCTCGCTGGAATCGGGATGATCTACGACTCCGTCGCGGTCGACGAGGTCCTCCTCGCCCTCAAGATCGCGTTCCTGGTCCTGCTCTACCTCTTCATCTGGCGCATCGTCCGAACCGGGAGCCGGGACCTCCGCGTCCCCCAGGAGAGCTTCATCCTCGCGCCCTCGGCCGCCGGCGGGATGAAGCCCGCGATTCCGCGTCTCGAGCCGAGCGGCCGGCTCGTCGTCGTGAAGAGCGGCGATCTCGCTTCCGGCCGGCGCTTCGAGCTCGACTCGGCCGTGATGACGGTCGGTCGCGGCAGCCAGAACGACATCGCCATCCCTGCCGACGAGTACGCGTCCGCGAGGCACGCGCGCTTCGAGCCTCGCTCCGACGGTGTCTGGGTGCAGGATCTCGGGTCGACGAACGGGACATACCTCAACGGTGCCAAGCTCGAGTCGCCGCGGCGGCTCACGAAGGGTGACGTCGTGCGCGTGGGAGAGACCGACCTGAGGTTCGAG
>DASUXI010000249.1:0-14124 GCA_036377995.1 Gaiellaceae bacterium | reverse complement strand
CGGCGCGGTCGATCATCGACACGGCCCGCTCGACGATGTCGCGGTCGAACCCGTCGGTCGAGAGCTCCTCGAGCGTCCGGTCGTGCTCGACGTACTGCTCGAGCACCGCGTCGAGCTTCGCGTAGGGGGGTAGCGAGTCCTCGTCGAGCTGGTTGTGGCGCAATTCGGCGCTCGGCGCGCGGTCGACGATCGACTGCGGGATCAGCTCGCGCCCCGCCCGCTCGTTCAGGTGGCGGGCGAGCCGGAAGACATCCGTCTTGTAGACGTCCTTGAGCAAGGCGAAGCCGCCCGCCATATCCCCGTAGAGCGTCGCGTACCCGACCGAGAGCTCCGACTTGTTCCCGGTCGCGACCAGCATCCAGCCGAACTTGTTCGACAGCGCCATCAGCAGCACGCCTCGCGCGCGGGCCTGCACGTTCTCCTCGGCGAGGTCCGGCGCGAGCCCGTTGAACGGCTCCGCGAGGGCCGCGTCGAATGCCTCGACGATCGGGCCGATCGGCAGCTCGAGAAACGGCGAGCCGAGGCTCTGCGCCAACCTGCGCGCATCCGCCCGTGTGCCCTCCGAGGAAAATCGCGACGGCATCGACACGCAGTGCACCCGCCCGGGGCCGAGAGCCTCGGCGGCGAGCGCGGCGGTCACCGCCGAGTCGATTCCGCCGGAAACCCCCACCACCACTTCGCTGAACCCGTTCTTGTCGACGTAGTCGCGCAGCCCGAGCTCGAGGGCGAGCCGCATCTGCTCGAGCTCGTCGACGAACGGCGCGAGCATGGCATCGACCTTCCCTCCGTCGAGTGACACGCCCCGTGCGCCGACATGGACCACGGTCGCTGCCGGGGCCTCCTCGCGGTCGCGCGCGAGCGCGCGCCGCCGGACGTCACGCAGCCGGCGGCCGATCACCTCTTTCGGCTCGATGTCGGCGAGGAGCAACGCCTCCTCGAATCCGGGCGCACGGGCGATGACCGTTCCTTCGTCGTCGAGGACGACGGAGTGCCCGTCGAAGATCAGCTCGTCCTGTCCGCCGACGCTGTTGCAGAAGGCGACGAAGCACGAGTTGTCACGCGCGCGCGTGACGAACATCTCCTCGCGCTCGCGGTCGCGGCCGACGTAGAACGGCGACGCCGAGATGTTCACGAGCAGCTCGGCCCCCGCGAGAGCGAGGTCGGTCGCCGGAGGGCCCGGCTGCCACATGTCCTCGCAGACGGTCGGGCCGACCAGCGTCCCGCCGTGCTCGAGGAGGATCAGGTCGCGGCCAGAGGCGAAGTACCGCTCTTCGTCGAAGACGCCGTAGTTCGGCAGGAAGCGCTTCCGGTAGACGGCCTTGACCTCGCCCGCGGCGCAGACGTAGCACGCGTTGTAGAGATCGCGGTCGAAGTGGGGAGCGCCTACGAGCACGGTTGCTCCTCGGGCTGCTCTCGCGATGAGCTCGACGGAGGCCTCGGCCGCCCGGATGAAGCCGGGCCGCAAGAGGAGGTCTTCAGGTGGATAGCCGGTGACCGACAGCTCGGGGAAGACGATCAGCTCGGCTCCCGCAGTCCTGGCGTCGCCGAGCCGCTCGAGGATCAGCGCGCGGTTTCCGTCGAGGTCGCCGACGACCGAGTTGATCTGCGCCAGCGCGAGCCTCACCGGCCAAGTTTAGCTGTTTGCGACTCTCAGTCGAAAACTAACGGCGGCCCAGCTGGAGCACCCAGAGGGAGACATCCGGCCGCCCGAACATCGCGCCTCGCTCGATCGCGATCCCCAGGTCGCGCCACCGCCTCGCCAGCAGGTTCGCGCGATGCGGCGGAGAGCTGAGCCACGCGGACAGCGTTCGCAGCGGCGAGCCGAGCTCGCCTTGGCCCCAGGCGAGATTCTCGGCGAATCGCCGGGCGGGGAGATAGCCGGCCCGGGCGAACGTTCGCGTGAACGACATTCCGCACGGCGTGTGGGAGAAGCCGCAGTGCCTGACGGCGTCGGCCTTGAAAAGGGAGGAGCGGTTGAGCGAGGGATTTCCCCGCACCGGCCCGAGGCCGAAGCTTCGCCGGACCACGTTGATGCCGCAGTACATCGCCTCGAGGCTCGCGTGAGTGTTCTCGGCCGCGGTTGTGGCTCCGGCGCACGAGGACGCGACGGAGGAGAGGGCCGAGGCGTCCAAAGCCGGCACCGCGGCCGAGGGCGCGACGAAGCCGAGCACGAGCGCTGTAAGGGCCTGGGCGACTCCCATACGCGTTCCGTCGGCATCTTGCCTGCTCCGGCGCCGTTTCCCTGCGAGAGAAGCAGAATTTACATTCGGACTTGTAAATCACAAGAGCCGAATCAGCCTCGGGAAGCGGCCTCGATCTCGTCCAGCGCCTCCGGGTTCTCGAGGCTCGAGAGGTCGCCCGGGTCGGTCCCGAGGAGTCGCGCTCGGACCGCGCGTCTCACGATCTTCGCGCTGCGGGTCTTCGGCAGCGCGGAGACGAAGACGACCCGTTCCGGCTTGAACGCCTTTCCGAGCGCGTCCGTGACGGCCCTGGCGATCTCGTCTGCTCGAGAAGGTGTCGCCTCGCTCCCGGGCTTGAGGACGCAGAAGATCCAGGCGACCTCTCCCTTGACGTCGTGGGGAACGCCGATCGCAGCCGCCTCGGCGACGGCGGGGTGGGAGACGGCGGCGGACTCGAGCTCCGCCGGTCCGATGCGCTTGCCCGCGATGTTGAGCGTGTCGTCGGAGCGGCCGTGCAGGAACCAGTAGCCGTCGGCGTCGATCGAAGCCCAGTCCCCGTGCGTCCACACTCCGGGAAAGCGCCGCCAGTACGAGTCGAGGTAGCGCTCGTCGTCCCCCCAGATCCCCCGCGTCATGCCCGGCCACGGCCGCCGGCAGACGAGCTCGCCCACCTCACCGCGGACCGGTGTCCCGTCGCCGGCGACGACGTCCATGTCCTGACCGAGAGTGGGGAAGCCGAGCGAGACCGGCTTGACCGGCTCCGTCAGGCAGGTCGCGAGGAAGCAGGCGCCGACCTCTGTGCCGCCCGACTCGTTGACGATCGGCACGCGTCCTCCGCCCACGCGCTCGTGCAGCCACAGATAGGGATCGAGATTCCACGGCTCGCCTGTCGTGCAGATCGTCCTCAGCGAGCTCAGGTCGGCCTCGGGCTCGCCGAGGGGAGCAAGGGCGCGAACGAGTGTCGGAGACACGCCGAGCATTGAGAGGCGCTCTGACTCGACGAGCCGCCAAAGCCTGTCGGACGGGAAGTCCGGCGCACCCTCCGCGAAGACCACCGTCGCTCCGCACGCGCCCCCGCCGACGACGGTCCAGGGCCCCATGATCCAGCCCATGTCGGTCGCGAAATGGATGCGGTCGCCCGGCTTGACGTTCGTCTGGTAGGCGACCTCGCGCGCGATCGAGACCAGGAAGCCGCCCTGCACGTGGAGCGCGCCCTTGGGCCTGCCCGTTGTTCCAGACGTGTAGGCGAGGAGATAGGGGTGCTCCGAGTCGACCTGCGCCGGCGGCACCTCGCCCGATGCTCCGCCGACGAGCTCGTCCCAGAAGCGGTCACGGCCGATCGTCATCGGGACGTCGTCGAGGGACAGGCGACGCCAGACGATCGTGTGGGCGACCGCCGGTGCGTCGCGGAGCGCCTCGTCCGCGATCTCCTTCATCGGCACGAGGTGTCCGCGGCGGAGAGAGCCGTCTGCGGTGATCAGGGCCTTCGCCCCGGCGTCGGCGAGCCGCGCCGCGACGGCGGGCGCCGCAAAGCCGGAGAAGATCGGCACCTGCACCGCCCCGAGATGCGCGCAGGCGTGGGATGCGATCGCCACCTGCGGAGACATCGGCAGGAAGATCCCGACTGCGTCCCCCGGCCCGATTCCGATCGAGGCGAGGCCCTCGGCGAGCCGGAAGATCTCCTCCGACAGCTCGCGCCACGTCAGTGAGACGCGCCCACCGTCCTCCGGGATTCCGACCACGGCCTCCTGCTCGGCGAGGTCCCCTGCCGCCCACCTGTGCACGCAGTTCCATGCGAGATTCAGCTTCGCGCCGTTGAACCAGGTCGCCCACTCGATCCCGCGCGAAGTGTCGAGGACGCTTTCCCAGGGCTCCGTGAACTCGAGGCCGAGATCCTCGACCACTGCCGGCCAGAATCTGTCGGGCTCCTCGACCGAGACCCTGTGAAGATCGCGGTAGCCATCGACGCCGAGACGTCGCGCGAGGCGCGTCAGGTTGGCGCTCTCGACGTCCTCCGGGGTCGGGCTCCAGACGAACTCGCTCACGGGCCGGGAAGAGTACGGCACGAGTAACGCAGCGTCCGGACACGGATCACTAACCTAGTCCTCCGTGAGGGCGCGACTCTTCGCTCCTGAGAACCGCAAGTGGTGGACGCTCGCCGCCGTTGCGATCGGCCTCTTCATGATCATGCTCGACAACACAGTCGTGAACGTCGCGCTGCCGTCGATTCGCAGCGATCTCGGGATCGGCATCTCGGAGCTCGAGTGGGTCGTGAACGCCTACGCGCTGACGTTCGGCGTGCTGCTGCTCAGCGGAGGAAAGCTCGCCGACCTGCTCGGCCGCAGGCGGATCTTCATCGTCGGGCTGGTCGTCTTCACGGCGTCGTCGCTCGCGTGCGGGCTCGCGGGGGATGCAAACGTCCTCATCGCTGCGCGAACGGTCCAGGGAATAGGCGCGGCGCTGATGAACCCGGCCACTCTGTCGATCATCACGGCGACCTTCCCGCCGCGCCAGCGCGGCACCGCGATCGGGATCTGGGCCGGCGTGTCGGCGCTCGCTCTCGCATTCGGCCCGATCGTCGGCGGGGTGCTCACGCAGAAGCTCCACTGGAGCTGGATCTTCTTCATCAACATCCCGATCGGGGTCGCGGGCGTTCTCGCGGCGAGGGTCTTCATCGACGAATCGAAGGATTCGTCGGCCGAGCAGCGCCTCGACTTACCCGGCCTCCTGACATCCGGGATCGGTCTCTTCGCGCTCACCTTCGGGCTGATCGAGACGAATCATCACGGCTGGACGTCGGCGCTCGTGCTGTCCATGTTCGGCGTCGCCGCGATCGCGTTGGCGGTGTTCGTCCTCTTGGAGCTGCACCAGCGGATCCCGATGCTCGATCTCAGCCTCTTCCGCAACCGCACGTTCGCCGGGTCGAACGCGGCCATGCTTCTCGTCGGCCTCGCGATGTTCGGCATCTTCTTCTTCAACTCGCTCTTCGTGCAGAACATCCTGGGCTTCTCGGCCATCCAGGCCGGGGCCACGTTCCTGCCGATGACGGTGATGATCATCCTCGTTGCGCCCGTGGCAGGACGGGTCTCGGACCGCTTCGGCGCCCGGTGGCTGATGGGGATCGGCATGGTGCTCCTGGCCGTGTCGTTGATCTTGTTCGGCACGCTGACGGCGACGTCGACCTTCTGGGGCCTCCTGCCAGGCCTGCTGGTCGGCGGCTTCGGCTTGGCGATCACGATGGCGCCGACGACCTCCGCCGCAATGGGCTCGGTCCCGATCGACAAGGCGGGAGTGGGGTCGGCGGTGATCAACAGCATGCGGCAGGTGGGCGGGTCGATCGGGATTGCGGTGATGGGCGCGCTCGTCGCGACGCAGCTCACGACGAGGCCGTCAGACCCTCGCTATGCCTCGCAGTTCATCGACGGCTACCACCTCGCCGTCCACACCGGCGCGGCCCTGGTGCTGGTGGGGGCAGTCGTCGCCGTCGCGACCGTCCGCCGGGTTCGGCATCCCGAGCCCCGGGCGGCTACGGAACAGCCGGCCGTCGGCGCCTAACCTGGCTTTCTTCAGGACGTTTCATGCCCCGTTTGGACGGGCGGAAGCGATGGCTTCCGTCCGTCGCGAGTCGGTGCGTCCTCGGAGTTCTCGCCTCTGACCGGCGCGCCGCCTCGGCCGCGCCGGTCGGGCGATCGAACGAGAGGCAGCGTGCGACCAGCCGCCGCCGGAGCCGGGCTCGGCCCGGCGGGAGGCTCACATGCAATAGCCGAACCGCGCAGGCCCGATCCGGACACGAAGCGCGAGCTTCGTGTCCGCCAAGAATAGGAGACCCCCCGGCTGCGGCTCCGGGGGGTCGATCCCTTCCTCGGCGCTCCTGCCCTGTCGGGCTATCGCCGGGACTTGGCTCTGCGGCCCAGCCACGCCCCGTCGGAATTCCCCGCGGGTGAAGCGCCTCCTGCAGCCGACCCTGGCGTCTGGCTCGGTTGCAAGATGGCCTCACTGTAGGGGCCTCACCGGGGCATGTCAAGTACCTCGGTCAAGTGATTTGGGGTAGTCTTGCTTGACTCCAGAAACCCCGGGAACATGCCCCTTCCGGGGGATGCTGTTCGGGACAGGTTGAATTTTCGTGAAGCATGACGTCTACTTCGTCGGAGATCTCTGACTTGACCTCAACCCGTCAGCAAGGGCGCGTCATGGCTGCTCAGGCCGGGCTACGCCTCGGTGAGCGCCTGCGCCAGCTGCGCGTGGCCGCGGGCATGACCCAGACCGATCTGGCCGGAGACAGGTTCTCGAAGGAGTACGTCAGCCAGATCGAGCGCGGCAAGACGAGGCCGACCCACGAGACGACCGCCTGGTTGGCAGAGCGCCTCGGGGTCGACGCGGGCTTCCTCGCCAACGGCGTGTCGGCCGACGACCGTGGTCGCGTCGACGCGGCCCTCGCCCGGGCCGACGCCCTGCTCGAGGCGAGGAGAGACGAGGAGGCACTCGAGCAGTTCGAAAGCATCCGTGCCGCGGTGCTGGCGACGGGCTTGCCGGAGCTCGAGGCGAAGGCACTGTCGGGCGAGGCCACGGTGCGTATGCGCCTCGGCGACGTGCGTGAGGCGATCTCACTGCTCGAGCGGGCACGCGCGCTGTGCGAGCGAGCGGAGTTCTCGGACGTCGAGCGTGCGGACGTCGTCTTCAGGCTCGGAGTCGCCCGCTACAAGCTGAACAGCATCCAGACCGCGATCGCCCTCTTCGACGAGGCGTTGAAGCTCGCGGAGCGGTCGGAGCTCCCGTCCGACCAGCTGCGGTCGAACATCTTCGCCTGGCGCTCGCGCTGCTACCGGCGACGCCGCGACCTCGAGGCTGCGCGCGAAGACGTCGAGCGTGCGCTCGAGCTAGCCGAGGGCCTCAACGACCGGCAGGCCGCCGCGCACATCTACTTCCAGGCCTCGATCATCGCCGATCGCGAAGGTCACTGGGTGCTCGCGCGCACCTACGCGGAGCGCGCCAAGGCGGCATACGAGGAGCTTTCGGATCGCAGCAATCTCGGCCGGCTCCTCAACAACCTCGGCGGGATCAATTTCCTGCTCGGGCACCCCGAAGAGGCGGTCACGTCGCTGAAGGACGCGGTTCGGATCGCGCTCGACGTCGGCAACGAGGCCGAGGCGGCACATGCAGTCAACGGCCTGGCTCAGGTCCATCTGAAGACCGGCGACGTGTCTCGCGCCGAGGAGCAGGCGCGGTACGCGCTCGAGCTGCTGGGGGACCGCGACGACGAGATCTCCGAGATCGGCAACGCACAGCTCGTGCTCGGGCGAGCCCTGCTCGAACAGGATCGGCTCGAGGAGGCGGAGGAGGCATTCCGTCTGGGGGAACGGGCCTACGACCAACTCTCGTCCGCAAGTCATCGCGCGTCCGCCTGGGTCGCGCAGGGAGACCTCGCTGCCCGGCGCGGCGACGACCGAACGGCGGCCCGGTTGTACCGCCAGGCCGCCGACGCGCTTCAGGACGTCCGCTTCTAAGACCGACGAAGGGAGGTGATCCCGTGTCCAAAGCTCGCCTCATCTACTTCGTAGTGCTCGCAGTCCTTATCGCATCCGCCCTCCTGCCTGCCCTGCAGTTCCTGCCAGTTGGCCCGCATGACGGCCATGAGATCTAGAGTGGCGATGTGCGTGCCTGGTTGGCCGTCTTCGCGCTGCTCGCGCTGACCTCAGGCTGCGGCTCATCGTCCAGGATCTCGACTTCCGGCGCCCCCGGTCCCGGGTCGCTGGACGCGCTCTGGAAGGCATCCGGCGAGAGCGTCGCTTGGATTCCCGGCGATTCCGACTTCGCGCCCGGCAAGCTGAGAGTCACCTTCCTCGTCGTCAACGGCCGGGGACGGGTGATCTCGCCGCCCAGGGCGCGTGTCTGGGTGGCGCGTGCACGTGAGGAAAGGCCGTTCGAGCAGACGACTGCGCGGCTCGAGCGCGTCGGAGTTCGCGGCGTTCCGACCGACGCTGACGTCAAGGCTCTCTACGTTGCCGAGGTCAGCATCCCGACGCCGGGTACCTATTACATGCTTGCTCGTCCGATCGGTCGCGAGCGCATCGGCGCACTGCGCGAGCTGCTCGTCAAGAGCCACTCCGCGTCACCTGCGGTCGGAAGCCGCGCCTACCCGTCGAAGACCCCGACGCTCGCAAGCACGGGCGGAGACGTTGTTGCGCTGACGACCCGGACGCCACCCGACCGCGCCCTGCTGCGGTACTCGATCGCATCGTCACTGGCGGCCCATGCGCCGTTCGTCGTGACGTTCGCGACGCCGCGCTATTGCACCAGCCGCACCTGCGGGCCCGTGGTCGACGTCGTCGATCACGTCCGCAGGATGTACTCGAAGTCAAACATCCGTTTCATCCACGTCGAGATCTACAAGGACAACAATCCCAGCAAGGGCGAGAACCGCTGGGTCCGAGAGTGGAACCTCCCCTCGGAGCCGTGGACATTCCTCGTCGGTCGCGACGGCCGTATCAAGGCGAAGTTCGAGGGCTCGCTCTCCGTTCATGAGCTGACCGCGAGCATCGAGAGCCTGCTGTCGTAGCGGTGTACTCGCGAACCTGCGAGGCTAGCCGGTGGTCATGTCCGCCGAAAGTGGCGAATCTCCCGGTCTGGTCAGCGTGCGCGACGTCGCACAGCAGCTCGGCGTGCACCCCGAGACGATTCGCCGGCTGATCCACGACGGACGGCTCGACGCGGTGCGCGTCGGTCGCGTTCTTCGTGTGCATCAGCGAGCGGTCGATCACTTCCTTGCGCGTCAGCGTGTGAAGCCGGCGCGCCCCGTGAGTTGACGGCGACGGCCTAGCCGTCGAGGCCGTCCGTCGCCACCCGCTCGAGGACAACGTGCGGCACGCGAGCGTGCGGCGTTAGTCGAAGGAGCGCTCTCACGATCTCGGCGCAGTCCTCGGGCTGGATCATCTCCTCTTTCGGCACGGGTGCCCAGTCGGTCATCGGCGTCGCGACGAAGGCGGGGCTGAGCGCGGTCGCACGCACGCCATGTTCTTCCTCCCCCCGGTTGATCGTCGTCGTGAACTGGATGACCGCCGCTTTCGTCGCGCCGTAGACAGGCAGTTCCGGGGTCGCGATCGTTCCGGCGATCGAGGCGAGATTGACGACGAGGCCGTGAGCCTCCCGGAGGAGCGGGAGGGCCGCGGCCGTCATCAACAGTGTGCCGCGCAGGTTGACGTCGATCTGGAGATCGATGTGCTTCGTCGCCAGCTCGTCGACCGGCCCGGCCACACCGATGCCGGCAGAGTTGACGAGCACGTCCAGCCGTCCGTGGCGGCGGTGATGCTCGTCGACGGCCCGGCGACAGTCGTCCTCGCGCGAGAGGTCGGCCGAAACGGCGACTGCGTCGAGCTCGGCCGCGGCCGCTTCGACCTTCTCTCGTCTCCTCGAGACCAGCGTCAGGGCGAACCCTTCCTCGCGGAGCATTCGCGCAATCGCGAAACCGATACCCGACGAGCCACCGGTGACGAGCGCTGCTTTCTTCATGAGGCATCTTTGCAAGTGGGAAGGTTCGGCATCGCCCGTGGAGAACTTCGCCGGCGGGGGAACCGTCAAGGCTCCTCCTCTCCCCTGAGGCACCGGGGGGGCCACCCGGCCCTCCCGCGTGCCTTCTTTCTTTCTGCGAGAGGGAATACGAGCTGCCGCCCGTTCGTAACACCTTTGAACCGAGAGCAGTCTGTAGACGAACCGGGTAGAGATCCCTACCCTTCCGGATTCAGCGACGAGGAGGAGCTCCCCTTTGGACACCGAGACGGGTCGCGTCAAGCTCACAGATCTCGCCTCCTGTGGCGGTTGCGCCGCGAAGTACTCTGCCGCCCGGCTCGAGCAGCTGCTCGCGGGGTTCGTTCCCGTCGAGGCGGAGAATCTCCTGGTCGGGCTTGCGCCTGCGGACGATGCCGCCGTCTATCGGCTCGATGACGAGCGTGCATTGATCTTCACGCTGGACTTCTTTCCGCCGATCGTCGACGACCCGGCCGACTACGGCGCGATCGCGGCGACGAACGCGCTCAACGACGTGTTCGCGATGGGTGGGACACCGCTGCTCGCGTTGTCGATCGCCGCATTTCCGGAGGAGCTGCCGCTCGAGATGCTCGGCGAGATCTTCGCCGCGGCGGACGCGCAAGTACGCGCCGCGGGCGGCCTGCTCGCCGGGGGGCACACGATCAGGGACGCCGAGCCGAAGTACGGCCTCGCGGTTGTCGGCACTGTCAGCCCGGACGGCATCTGGCCGAAGAACGGCGCCCGGCCGGGCGACTCGCTCTTCATCACGAAACCGCTCGGGACGGGACTGATCATGACCGGCTACAAGAAGCGGCTCGCCGGCGACATGCAGCTCGAGCGCGCCGTCCATTGGATGCGCACGCTCAACAAGGATGCGGCCGACGTTCTGCGGAAGGCCGAGCCGAGTGCCGTCACGGATGTCACGGGCTTCGGGCTCTTCGGCCATGCTCATGAGGTGGCCGAGCGCAGCGGTGTCCTGATCCGGCTCGAGTCGGAGCGGTTTCCCGCGATCGACGGTGCGCTCGATCTGGCGCGGAAAGGCGTCCGCACGACCGGCGATCCCCGAAATCGCGACTTCGCGGCGTCGCACATCACGACGGACGGCCTGCCGGAGACCCTCGACGCGCTCGGGTTCGACCCGCAGACTGCCGGCGGCCTGCTGGTCTCGATCCCGGCCGAGCGTGGGGCCGCGCTCGAGGCGGAGTTCGGGGCCCGCAAGCTGTTCATCCGCCGCATCGGCCGGGTCGACGAGGGGACCGGAGTCGTGGTCGAGTGAGTCAGCGCTCGTGAGCCGCGGGATGATCCACGGGCGGTTCCAGCCCTTTCACAACGGACATCTGGAATACCTCCTCGGGGCTGCGGCGCGCTCGGACGAGGTTTTCGTCGGGATCACGAACCCCGACCCTTCGCGGATCAAGGAGGAGCCGAGCGATCCGCTCCGGCATCTGCCGGAGTCGAATCCGTTCAGCTACGTGGAGCGGCTGTTGATGGTCCAGGCGGTCGCCGAGGACGAGGGGGTCCGAGCGCACGTCATTCCGTTCCCGGTGAACGAACCGGAGCTCTGGCCGGCTTACGTGCCGCGCGGCGTCACCCAGTACCTGCGCCTCTTCTCCGATTGGGGCGGTACGAAGCTCGAGCGCATGCGTGCAGCCGGCTACGAGGTGGAGATCCTGGATGAAGGCACAGCGAAGGAGATTTCCGGAGCCGACGTTCGCGAGGCGATGCGCGCGGACAGCGGATGGGAGTCGCTCGTTCCACGGAGTGTCTCGCACGTGATCAGGTCGCTTCAGCACTCGGTGGTCTAGCCCAGCGAGTGCAGCCGATCGTCGTCTTCCTGCTGGACGGTCTCGCCGACCGCGCACACGAGTCGCTCGGCGGCCGCAGCGGGCTCGAGGCGGCGAAAACGCCCAACCTCGACCGGCTGTGCGCATCGGCATCGTGCGGCGTCCTCTACGCAGTCGGTCCCGGGCGCGCGCCTTCGAGCGAGGTCGCGCACTGGTCGATGCTCGGCTACCGGCCGGACGAGTTTCCCGGGCGGGCCGTGTTCGAGGCGCTCGGGCGCGGCCAGGAGGTCGACGAGCAGCAGGTCTTCGCGTACGCGGCGCTTCGACCCGCCGAGCGGCGCGCCGACGGCTGGTGGCTCACCGGGCGGCCTGACCCGGACCGCGACGCAGAGGAGGCGGAGCGGCTCGTCGAGGCATGTGACGGCATCACGGTCGACGGGCTCACGTTCTCGCTCTCCCATGTCTGGCGCGGCGAGGCAGTACTGCGGGTCGAGGGCGGCGCGAGCGAGTGGGTGACGGACACGGACGCGTTCTTCCGCGACAGGCATCCCGTGCTCCGGCCTCGGGCTCTCAATGCCGGAGCCGAGCGGACTGCGGGTGCCGCGGAGAAGTGGAGCCGCGAAGTGATGAGACGGCTCGAGGGAGAGCGCTTCAACGTGATCACGCTGAAGTGGTGGGGGCGTCCGCGGCATGTGCCGACGTTCGAAGAGCGCCACGGCCTTCGCGGGACGTTCGTCGCGAGCTCTGCCTTTCTCCGAGGGCTCGCACTGGCCATGGGGCTGGCCGAGCGTGAAGAGCCGGAGACTTCCGACGCGGCCGGCGATCTCACCGGCCGGGTCGCGATTGCGCGCGAGTTGCTCGATGCCGGGGAGTCGTTCGTCTTCTGTCACGTCAAGAGCGCGGACGCGGCCGGGCACACGAAGGATCCGACGAAGAAGCAGGCGATGATCGAGACGCTCGACTCGGCGCTCGGCGATCTTCCGAGCGACCGGGCTGTCGTCTGTCTTACCGGCGATCACGCGACGCCGGCGTCTCCGGACGTGATCCATTCGGGCGACCCCGTGCCGTTCGTCGTCGCCGGGCCGGGCGTCCGAGCAGATTCCGTGCGCGAGTTCGGCGAGTCGACGTGCGCCGCGGGGATCTTCGGGCACCTGCGCGGGCCGGACATGATGCCGGTGCTGTTGAACGCGGCCGACCGTCCGCTCTTCCTGGGCTCGCGCCCCACGCCCTACGACGGGGCGGACGGCTACCCGGCGCTCCTCGAGCCGCTGTGAACAAGCCGGCGCGAAGCCCGCACGCTGGCGTCACCCGTTCGCGCGACCCTCGCCGGTAACGTCGAACTGTCCCCCTTGGGAGGGCGGGGGGTGAGTGGGTGGGAAGCCCGAGTCTTGCCGCCGCCACGGCCGCCGTCCCGAGCGCCGCGCCGGCGGGCGCCTCTCCCCTATCGCGATGACGAACCGTCACTAGACTCGGCCGCGTGAACGCGCAACCGACGGCGCTCGCGCGACTCCGCTCGCTCGCCCTCACCCCCGCTCAGCTCGTTCCACTTGCGCTCGCGCAGCTCGGAGCGCTCTGGCTGATCGTCGGCACAGGAGCTGCGGTGCGCCTCACCGACTCGGGGCTCGGCTGCCGCCACTGGCCCGGATGCCAGGCGGGGCATCCCCTGCCCGCCAAGAGCGCGCACGCGTTCGTCGAGTTCGGCAACCGCCTCGTCGGCGCGATCACGATCACGATCACGCTCGTCGTCTGGCTCGCCGCCCGGCGGACCCGTAACCTGCCGCGCCGGGCTGTCACTCTCTCGCTCGCCGTGTTCCTCGGCACGCTCGCGCAGGCGCCGATCGGCCTGCTCGCGATCGCGTCGGACCTGCGCTGGCCGATCGTGACCCTCCACCTGCTGCTCTCGATCGCCCTCCTCGCGGGCGCGACCATCCTCTTGCTCGAGGCTCGGTCGGAGCAGGTTGGAAGATCCGAGCCGCTCGTGCCGCGTGAGTTGCAGCGGCTCGGCCTGGCGGCCGGGATCACGTGCTTCGTGCTGATCGTCGGCGGCTCGCTCGCGACCGCGGCGGGCCCACATTCCGGAGGGGGCCGGGCCGACAGGATCGACCGGCTCGGGCGCCTGGAACCGGTCGTCTACGCACACGCGATGGTCGTCGGGATCTTCCTCTGCGCGTTCCTCTTCACCCTCGGCTACCTCGCCTCGCGGCGCGATCGATCGCCGCGGCTGTTCGCTCTCGGCGCGGCGGTCTTCATTCTGCTCCTGGCGCAGATGGGCCTCGGGGAGCTTCAGTGGCGGACGCATTTGCCGTGGGGCCTCGTGCTCGCGCATGTCTTTCTCGCGGGGACCGTCTGGGTCGGGACAGTGGCCCTGGTGACCCTGTTCTTCCGCCCGAACGTAGACTTCGCCGATCGCTGACGAACTTCGAATCTCCGCACGCCCGACGCTGCGCAACCCGGTTCTGATCTCCGCGTTCCGCGGGTGGAACGACGGTGGCCAGGGAGCGTCCCTCGCGGGCGGCTACCTCGCGAAAGCCTGGGAGGCCGAGCGGTTCGCCGAGATCGAGCCCGAAGGCTTCTTCGACTTCCAGGCCAACCGGCCGCACGTGTCGCTCGTCGACGGACAGACGCGTCACATCGACTGG
>DASUXI010000248.1:0-5321 GCA_036377995.1 Gaiellaceae bacterium | reverse complement strand
GCTGGGCGCTCGAGCAGATGCTCGACGAGCCCACGCCCGAGCACGCCAAGGCGCTCCACGCAGACGAGGTCGAGCGGTGCCGCTCGATGGCCGCGCATACCGCCGAGCTCTTTCGGCCCGGGACGCGCGCTCTGACCCACTGCAACGCGGGCGGGCTCGCGACCGGGGGCTACGGGAGCGCGGTGGGAGCGCTTCGCGCGGCCTGGGAACGGGAGCTGCTCGAGCACGTGTGGGTCGACGAGACAAGACCGCTGCTGCAGGGAGCCCGGCTGACGGCCTGGGAGCTCGAGGTTGCGGGGATCCCGCACGCCGTCGTCGTCGACTCGGCTGCGGCCGCGCTGATGGCGGCGGATGAGGTCGACTGCGTCGTAACGGGCGCCGACCGCATCGCAGCGAACGGGGACACGGCCAACAAGATCGGCACCTACGGGCTCGCGGTCCTCGCCTCGCACCACGGGATTCCCTTCTACGTCGTGGCGCCGACATCGACCGTCGACATGTCCACGCCGAGTGGGCGCGAGATCCCGATCGAGGAGCGTCCCGCCGCCGAGGTCACGAAACGGTTTCCGGCGCGGAACCCCGCGTTCGACGTCACTCCCGCAAGGCTGATCTCGGCGATCGTCACCGAGCACGGAGCCCACCACGCGCCCTACGCGGAGTCGCTCGCAGCTCTCGTATGAAGGCGCTGATCCTCGCAGCAGGCTACGCCACGCGACTGCGCCCGCTCACCGATTCGATCCCGAAGCAGCTCCTGCCCGTCGGCGGGCGGCCGATGGTGGACTGGATCCTGGACCGGATCGAGGAAACGAGCGCAGACGAGGTTCACCTCGTGACGAACGCTCGTTTCGCCGACGACTTCACCGCCTGGGCGCAGGACAAGCACGTACGGATCTGGAACGACGGCACCTCCTCGAACGACGACCGGCTGGGCGCGATCGGCGACATCGACTTCGTCGGTCTGGATGACGACCTGCTCGTGATCGCCGGTGACAACCTCTTCGACTACTCCCTGGCCGACTACGAGACCTACTGGCGCGAGCGGGACGGCAGCTGCATCGCCGTCCTCGACATCGGCGACGTCGAGCTTGCGAAGAAGTACGGGATCGTCGACGTCGACGAGAACGACAGGGTGATCGGTTTCGTCGAGAAGCCGGAGCATCCACCGACGACTCTGTGCGCGACCGCGACGTACCTCTACGACCGCGAGCACATCCGCATGGTCGCGACGTACCTGGAGGAGGGGAACCCGCCCGACCAGCCCGGCCACTTCGTGGCCTGGCTTCACGAGCGGGCACCGGTGTACGCCTATCGCTTCCCGGGGCACTGGTACGACGTCGGCGACCTGGCGCAGCTGCTCGAGGCCGACAACAGGATGCGTCGCGCGGGTGGCTTGCCGGAGCGGGCCGAGTATTCACCCGACTGACACGGTCGCGTCACAGATCTGCTCGTAACGTGGAGGGATGCTGGATCTCCTCCTGCCTCAGCGCTGCCTCGTCTGCGCGCGCCCCGGCGCGCAAGTCTGCGCGGAGTGCCGAAACGCGCTTCGTCGCGTCGTGCCGCCGCTCTGCGACCGGTGCGGCGCGCCGACGGCCTGGCCGGTCCGGCGTTGCGCGGAGTGCAGCGGCCGCCGGCTCGCGTTCGCGTGCGCGAGGTCTGCCGTGGAGTACGACGACCCGGTCCGCCGCATCGTCGCTGCCTGGAAGGAGCGAGGCCTCCGGCGCCTGGCCGACTGGGCCGCGGCCGTCGTCTCCGAGGTGCTACCGAGGCCCGTGGCTGCCGCCATCTGCTGGGTCCCGGCGGATCGCGACCGGCGCCTGAAGCGCGGCCACCATGCCGCCGAGCGGCTGGCGGCGGCCCTCGCAACCTTCTGGGAGCTTCCGTCGTCGCCGCTCCTCGCGCGGAAGGGCTCCGCGGCGCCTCAGCGCGGAATGGGCCGTGAGGCGCGGCGTCGCAACGTCGCCGGCGCCTTTGTGCCCAGGGGGGCGGTACCCCAACGGATCGTGCTCGTCGACGACGTGTTCACGACCGGGGCGACGGCCAACGCGGCGGCATCGGCTCTCCGTCGCGGCGGCGCCGGCCATGTGGAAATCGTGACGTTCGCCCGCACGATTCGCATCCGCTAGGGTGAGATTTCCGGCTCACGAGGAGACCCGATGCGCCTACACGTGAAGGGTAAGAACGTCGAGGTCAGCGAGTCGATCCGCCGCTACGCCGAGGGCAAGCTGCGCAAGCTCGATCGTCAGCTGCACGCACAGACGGAGGTCGAGCTCGAGCTGAGCGTCGAGAAGAACCCCTCGATCGCGGCGAATCAGGTGGCGGAGGCGACGGTTCGGACGAAGGGTCCGACGCTGCGCGTCACGGAGGCGTCGTCCGACATGAAGGCCTCGATCGACCAGTTGACGGAGAAGTTGTTGCGGCAGGTGACGGAGTACCGCGGCAAGCGCAGGGACAAGCAGGTTCGTGGAGACGGCATCCCGCCGGGAGGTCCGATGAACATGCCCGAAGAAGACGAGGCTGGCCCGCAGATCGTCAAGACGAAGCAGTTCTCGATGAAGCCGATGAGCGCCGAGGAGGCTGCGTTACAGCTCGAGCTCGTCGGGCACGACTTCTTCGTGTTCCGAAGCGACGATTCGGGTGAGATCAACGTCATCTACCGCCGGCGGGACGGTGGCTACGGATTGATCGAGCCCGGGTAGTTGGGGCTCTTTCGACGGTCGAAGCCGCTGCACGAGCGGCTGGCAGAGCAAGGGGGCCTCGTCGAGCGGCGCGCGGGCCCGCTGTTCACCGGAGTCATCCCCGAGACGGGAATCCACGGCGTCCCGCGGGAGCGCGAGTACGACGCGGTCGCCACGACCGAGGCGCCTGACGCGTCAGGGTCGAGCGCGGTCTTCGTCGCCCTCGCCGACGGGTTGCTGCTGGTCGAGGAGGGGGAGGGAGACCTGACTCCGCTGGCGGACGCGATCGAACAGGCGATCCCCAGGCCCTACCGCGCGACGGCCGTACGACGTGACGGTGACACGTGGGCGGTTGCCGCGCACCGGCTGCGGGTGATGGAGCTGCCCGAGCCGGGCGGAGACGAGATCGAGCTCGTGCTCAACGGAGACGAGAAGACGCTGGTCGTCGACGGGAACCGATCGTTCGGGACCATGCCGGAGCTCGAAGCCCTCGCCACCGGCGATGCTGTCATCCGTGCCGCGCGTCTCGACGGCTCGCTGTGGGAGGTCCGGGTCGACCCGCTCTAGTAGCCGTCGCCCAGGAGGTGGATGCGAGCGCCGTCGGCATAAACCAGGCCCGAGCTCGTGAAACGAGCTTCGCTCGCATAGCCCACGACCGTATCGACCCCGTCACCAAGCCTGAGGACGTGCAGCCTGCCCTCGTATGTGTACGCGGCCAGGCCGCGAGCGACGTCCTGCAGGGCGACCGCCGGCGAGTCGAGCTGGTACGGGCCGGAGCAGTCGGGCGCGCTCCAGAACAGGCAGTCGCGACCGACACCGGCGTTCGGCAAGGGCCACGAGCGGCGAAGGCTGCCGTTCGTCGCGTCGTAGTCGAGGAGTCGGCCCGGGACCGCGACGACGAGGTCGCTTCCCGACAGCTGAGCGGCGTTCGTGTCGACCGGCAGCGAGAGCAGCTCGGTGCCCGTCGAGTCGAGGATGCCGATCGATGCGCTGCGCGATGCCCACGTCCCGCCGTTCCAGAACACGTGACTGACGACGATCCGGCGGCCCTCGACATCGAGCGGGACCTCGAGAGCCGGAGAGGACGAGATGACCGGGCACGGGCACGCCGCCCCGTCCGCGCGGTAGACGACCTGGTTCGTGACGATCGCGGCTCCGGGCGGGGCTCCGGCCCCGGCCCCGGCAGTCCTCCCGTCCCAGGCCGTGAAGACGAGGAGGCCGTCCGCGCCCGCGAGCGTGCCGACTCCGTGCATGTGGCCGCCGAGGACCGTGCTCCCGCGAGCGGCGACGACGGGTGCCGGGCTCGACGCCGGGCTGAGCTTGAGCTCGACCGCCGGAGTCAGGCCTCCGTACGAGCGCGCGTAGGCGACGACGTCCCCGGAGACGGCGAGGTCGTAGACCTGATACCTGTCGGTCGGGGGGAAGCAGAGCGTGGCACCAAGGGGGTTTCCGTCGACGAGCGACGGGCGCGACGCGGGAGCCGTCCAGGTGTAGACGTTGTCACACGATGCGAAGGCGACCCGCGTTCCGTCGGCGGCGAGCCGCGCGACCTCGCCCCTGGCGTAGAGACCGTCTACCGGCCGTGCTGCCCGGTAGCGGGCGCGGGCCGGAGGTCGAATCCATGCCAGCGACGTGATCTGGCCTCCGTAGCGCGAGGTCGACGAGACGACCGTGCGAACCTTGCCGCTTGCCGAGACGACGCGTAAGTCGCCTGTCTGCGACGTTCCGAAGTGCAAGTAGCCCGAGATGTAGGCGAGGGTCTTGCCGTCCGCGGACCAGTCGAGGTCGAAACCGCTCTCCTTTGCGACGACACGAGTGCGACCCGTCCGAAGATTTGTGATGCCGATCCCGCGCTCGTCGGCGAAGGCAAGCCGGCTGCGGTCGGGCGAGAAGATGCTCTCTTGGTAGCCGCGTAACGTCCGGCGGCTCTTCTGCCACGGCCCACGGGCGTTCGGGACGCTCGAGCCGTCGATCCGGACGACGTGGGTTCCGTCCGCGCCGGTGTACCGGAGCCGGCGCGAGTCGAGGGACCACACT
This sequence comes from Gaiellaceae bacterium, assembly GCA_036377995.1. Taxonomy (GTDB): domain Bacteria; phylum Actinomycetota; class Thermoleophilia; order Gaiellales; family Gaiellaceae; genus 3-1-20CM-4-69-9. Next base: position 609 of record DASUXI010000248.1, on the reverse strand, counting down.
GCGGCCGGCAAACCGGGCACCGGATCGGTAAACGCGAGATCGGTCGCGACGATGTGCGCGTTCCTGCCGTCGGCATCTGCGACCCAGAGGGTGGTCGATCCGATCCCCGAGCTCCGGTAGGCGATGTGACGGCCGTCGGGTGCGGGAAGAGGGTCGATGAGCCCGCATGTGATCGCCCAGGAGCCCGGGTTGCAGGGAGGCACGCGCTGGAATGTGAGCTGAGCGAGGGGGCGGCGGCCGAACGGGTCGACCGCGAAGATCTGCGTCTGCCCGCTCCAGTCGCTCGAGTAGAGGATCCGCGCAGCTCCCGGGCCCGCGACGGCGGTCGGCGGGCCGGAGAGGGCCACGATGAGGACAAGGAGCAGTTTTCGCATCGACCTGACGCTACGAGCGATTTCTAACCGTCCCGTAATCGTTTGGTGAACAAGGGCACAAAGCTCGAGCCGCTACCCTTGACCTGATGTCCAGCCAGCTCGGATCCTTCGAGAAGGTCCTCCGCCTCGGCGAGGGCCGGCGCATGAAGCGGCTGGCCGAGCAGGCGGCCTACATCACGTCGATCGAGCCCGAGTTCCAGGGGCTCTCGGACGAGGAGCTGCTGGCGAAGACGAC
>DASUXI010000247.1:0-8472 GCA_036377995.1 Gaiellaceae bacterium | reverse complement strand
GTCTCGGTCGCCGGCACGGTCGCGTTCGCGCCGTCCGGGCCCTACTCCGCGTCGAAGCACGCCCAGCTCGCGTTCTCGCGGGCCACGGCGGCTGAGCTCCGTTCCAAAGGCATCCGCGTCCACACCGTCAATCCGGGCTTCGTCGAGACGGAGGGATTCCCGCAGGCGGCCATGCTCCGAAGCGCGATGCTACGACGGCTCGTCGTCGGGCCGGACCATGTGGCACGGGCGGTGTTGCGTGCGGTCGACCGCGACCGGCGGGAGGTCTTCGTGCCGCACTGGTACCGGCTCGTCGCGGTCGCGGCCGCGCTCGTGCCCGGCGTCGTGGCGCGGCTGTCGTCGCGTTCTGCATACCGGCCGAAACGGACCTAGGCGGAACTTCGGGGTCAGACCCTGGATTTTCGGACGCGCCCGAAGAGGACTACGGGGCGGGCTTGACGAGCAGGTACTGGGCGCTCGCCGCCACGTAGGCGTCCGGGCCGCCCGGCGAGAGCCGCACGGCAAGCTCGCGTGCCTCTCCCTCGCAGCCGGCCAGGTCGAGGTAGTAGCCGAGCTCCCGGCGATGGGTATGCGTGCTCTCGCGCTGCAGCACGAGCCCGTTCGCCTCGAACAAATGCCGGAGGTCGATGTCCGGAAGCGTCCGGGTGTGGGAAGGGTCACGGGCATGCTCGAACCGGTCGAGCTCGAGCGCGGCCAGCGGGTCCGCGGGCGCGATCTGGTCGTCCACGAAGACCTTGCCTCCCGGCCGCGTCACCCGGACGAGCTCGGCCACGGCGCGCTCGGGCCGGGCGATGTGGTGAAGGGTCCGGCGCGAGCACGCGAGGTCGAACGAGCCGTCCTCGAACGGGAGGCTCGTCGCGTCCCCCTCGACGAAGGTGACGTTCACGGGAGCGAGCGCCCGCGCCCGCTCGAGCAGCTCGGGGACGATGTCGACGCCCACGACCTCCCGGACGAGGGGCGCGAGCGCCAGCGCGAGCGTCCCGGCGCCGGTGCCGCTGTCGAGTGCACGCTCGTCCCCACTCGGAGCCAGGAACGACCGAAGCTGGTCGCGGACGAGCTCGATCTGCTGCTCGGCATGGTCGGCGACGCGCTCCGCCGTCGCGCCGAAGCGCGCGCGGACTTCGCCGAGGTTCGACTCAGCCAACGACGCGCCGGCTCGCGCGCAGCGGGCCGGACTCGATCCCGCAGACGAGCTCGTAGGTGATCGTCTCGAGGAAACGTGCATGCTCCTCGGCGAGCACGCCGTCGCCGATCAGGGTCACCGGCGTGCCCACCGGCAGCTCGCGGTCCAGCTCGACGGCGAACGAGTCCATCGAGATCGTGCCGACGACGCGCCGACGCTCGCCGCCCACCACCACCTGAGCCCCGGTGAGGCCGCGCCGGAACCCGTCGGCGTACCCGACCGGCACAAGGCCGATCCACGTCGGCTTCTCGGCGACGAAGCGTCGGCCGTACCCCGTGCTCTCCCCCGCTTCGAGGCGCTTCACCTGGCCGAGTTCGCTCCGCCACGAGAGGACGGGCTCGAGCCCGTCGGCCGCCGGGTCGGTGCCGAACGGGGAGAGCCCGTACAGCGCGATTCCGCAGCGCGCAGCGTCGAATCGCGCCTCGGGCAGCCGGAGAGCCGCGGCGCTGTTCGCCGCGTGACGCTCGAGCTGCGAATAGGCCGCCGTCGCCTCGGCGAAGCGCGCCACCTGGGCGCGCGCGAACGGAAGATCCGTGTCGGCCGTGGCGAGGTGCGTCATGAGCCCGACGACGTTGGCGGGCGGCGCCGGAAGCTCGGCCAGCCCGTACCTCCCCATTCCCGTGTCGAGCTTGAGATGGACCGGCACCCCGGCCGGAATCTCACCCCCGCCGGACACGAGCTCGAGGCGGCCGTCGCGTGCGTCGCGCACCGCCGCGGCCGACCCAGAAGGCCCCATGACGACGATCCGCGCGGACGGGTACTCCGAGCGCAGCGCCAGACCCTCGGAAACGGTCGTCACGCAGAGCGCGGCCGCTCCGGCGTCGAGGGCCGCTCCGGCGACGTCGACGGCGCCGTGACCGTACGCGTCCGCCTTCACGACCGCCCAGAGCCGCGCGCCCTCGAGCGCCTTCAAGAGGGTCGCGACGTTGCGACGCAGCCCGCCGAGGTCGATCCGGAGCTCCGAGCGCCCGGTCACGCCAGGGCGCGCGGAAGGGCCTCGACCACGTCCGAGGCCACGAGCCCGACCTGTTCAGGTGCCAGCCGCGCCGCGCGCCCGTGCGCGATCGCGCCGGCGGCGGCGGCCAGCCGCGCGTCCAGTCCCTTCGCCAGGAAGGCGGCGATGACGCCCGTCAGGACGTCCCCGGTGCCCGCCGTCGCGAGCGCCGGTGTCCCGCTCGCGCAGACGAGCACGTCCTCACCAGGCGCGCCGACGAGCGTGTCAGGCCCCTTGAGCAGGACGACGCAGCGATAGCGCTCGACCGCCCGCGCGACGGCGTCCAGCCGATGGGCGTCGACCCAGGAGGAGTCCTCGCCGAGCAGACGCGCGAGCTCTCCGGCATGGGGAGTCAGCACGCGCGGCGCGGGCCACTCGTCAGGCTCGAGGCCGAAGAGCGCGCCCGCGTCGACGACTGCCGGAAGCGCGTGCTCGGCCAGCACACGCCTGACGAGCCCACCTTCGTCATCGCCGCGGCCGAGGCCGGGGCCCACGGCGAGCGCCGAAGCGCGGCGGGAGAGCTCGTCCACCCTGTCGAGCGGCGCCTTCACCGCCTCGAGCAGGCGCGCCTCCACGACCGGCAGTGAGGCGTCCGGCACGGCGACGGCGACATAGCCCGCGTCCGCGCGAAACGCCGCCTCGGCCGCGAGGCAGACGGCTCCGGTAAGGCCGGGCGACCCGCCCACGACGAGGACCGAGCCGGCGGTGTACTTCGTGTCGCCCTCGTTCCTGCGAGGAACCAGGCTCAGGATGTCCTCGGTCACCAGGCGATGCGACGTGCGGCCGGGCTCGAGGCCGATGTCGGCGACCTCCACCTCGCCGGCCCGGAAGCGGCCGGGCGCGACCGCCAGCCCCACCTTTCGACCGTGCATCGTGACGGTGAGGTCGGCCTTCACAGCGAGCCCGGCGACCTCGCCCGTCGAGGCATCCACGCCGGACGGGAGGTCGACCGCGACGACGGGAACGGAGCCGGCGTTTATGCGCTCGATCAGCGCGCCGGCGTCATCGCGGGGCTTGCCGCGGAACCCGGTGCCGAAGAGCGCGTCGATGACGATGTCGGCGCCGGCATCGAGCTCCTCGGCCGTCTCGCGGCCGGCCTCGCCGAGGATGCGCAGCGCGATTCGACCGTCCCCGCCGTTCGCGCCCTTGCCGCAGACCGCGGCAATGCGCCGCGCGTCGGGGAAGCGGCGCAACACGGCGTCCGCGACCGCCCGACCCGCGGACTCCATCATCGCCTCGACGTCGTGCCCCTTTTCGGCGGCGCGCATCTCCTCGGTCGTGTACAGCGGCTCGAACATCAGAGCATTGCGTCAGCGCCCGTCGACGACGGCGACCGCGGTGGCGAGCTCGCGCGAGTGCGTCATCGACAGGTCGATGTGCGCTGCGCCCACCCGTTCGGCCCACGCCGCCGACCGCCCGCTCAATCGCACGGACGGCTTCGGCCGCCCGGCGATCTCGATCTCGCGCCACGCGAACGCGCGCGCGACACCGAATCCGAGCGCCTTGCCGACGGCCTCCTTGCCGGCGAACCGGCCGGCATAGCTCTGTGCCGGGTTCAAGCGCGAGTCGCAATAGGCCCGTTCCGCGTCGGTGAAGCAACGCTCGCGAAAGCGCGGATACCGCTCGAGCGCGCGGCGGATCCGGTCGATCTCGATCAGGTCGACCCCGACGGTCGTCACAGATGATCCTCCAGCCATTCGGGGAGCTGCGCGATCGAGGAGATGATCCCGTCGGGACGGACCCGGCCGGCCTCCACGGCGTCGGGCCGGAACTTGCCGGTGCGGACGAGGATCGTGCGCATCCCGTGGGCCTGTGCGCCGGCGATGTCGGAGTCGATGTCGTCACCGACCATCCAGGTCATGCCGGCATCTGCGTCGAGAGCGCCGAGCGCCGCCTCGAAGTACGCCGTCGAGGGCTTGCCGAGCACGGTGGCCTCCACGTTGGCCGCATACTCGAGCCCGGCGACGAACGCGCCGGCGTCGAGCAGAGGGCCGTGCTTCGTCTGCCACCACCGGTTCTTGTGCAGGCAGTAGAGCTCTGCCCCGGCCTCGAGCTCGTGGAACGCACGCGCGAGGTTCATGTAGCTGAAGACGAGATTCGACTCCGGCGTCTCGTCGGCGCCGCCGACCAGGACGGCCTCCGCGTCCTCCCCGACGAGCTCGATCCCCTCGAGCTCGCCGACGATGGCGTGCATGGTCAGCGCGAGCACCCGCCGCCCGGCGAGGGCCCTGGCAGCGGCGCGGGGCGTCGTCTGCAGCTCCTCGTCCGCGATCTCGATTCCCATCGAGCGCAACCCCTCCGCCAGTGTCGCCCGGGCCTGTGTCGTGTTGTTGGTGACGAAGCGCAGCCGATGGCCTGCCTTGCGCAGTCCCCGGACAGCCTCGGCGCCTCCCGCGATCGGCTCACCCGAAACGTGGAAGACACCGTCGATGTCGAGCAGAATCGCGGCCATGGACGGCGAGTCTATTCGCGTGACCCGGTCGGTCGTTCTTCCGCTCGGCGAGATCGAGCTGCGCTTCTCGCGCTCGAGCGGCCCGGGCGGCCAGCACGCGCAGAAGTCGGAGACCCGGGTGGAGGCCGTCTTCGACGTCGAGGCGTCGACGTCTCTGACCGCGAGGCAGAAGAGCCGCGTCGTCGCGAAGTCGGGTCGTGTCGTGCGAGCGGTGGCGCAGGACGAGCGGAGCCAGGTGCGCAACCGCGAGCTCGCCGTCGAGCGTGTCGTCGAGCAGCTGCGCCTCGCCCTCAGGATCGAGCGGAAGCGTGTGCCGACCAAGCCGTCGGCAGCAGCGCGGGAGCGCCGGCTCGAGGAAAAGCGGCGGCGCGGGCGGACGAAGCGCCTTCGCGGCAGCCCCCGCGACGAATGAGGCCTCCCGGGTGCACTGAGCTGCCGTCCGACGCGCCGCGTACGTTTCCGCCTCGATGGAGCACGACGCCCTGCGCCGCGGCTTCGCCGAGTTCGTCGGAACGTTCACCCTCGTCTTCGTCGGCGCGGGCTCGATCCTGACAGTCGCGAAGATCTTCGCCCCCGCGATCACGAGCCCTCAGACCCAGGACATCTACAGCGGCCTCACACTCGTCGGCGTCGCCCTCGCCCACGGGCTCGCGATCGCCGTGATGGTTTCGGCGGTCGGGCACATCTCAGGAGGGCACTTCAACCCGGCGGTGACGCTCGGATTCGTCGTCACCCGCCGCATCTCCCTGGACATCGCAGCCGTGTACTGGAGCATGCAGTTCCTCGCCGCCACTGCGGCGGCCGGACTGCTCCGCTGGCTCTACGCCGAGAAGCCGCGGCAGCTCGCCAAGCTCGGCGCACCCGTGCTCGGCAGCGGCGTCACCCACTGGCAGGGGCTCGTGGTCGAGATCGTCCTGACGTTCTTCCTCGTCTGGGTCGTCTTCGCGACCGCGGCCGATCCCGGCGGGACTTTCAAGTCGATCGCCGGCCTGGCGATCGGGCTCACGATCACGCTTGCCGTGCTTATGGGCGGCCCTCTCACCGGTGCCGCGCTCAACCCTGCCCGAGCATTCGGCCCGCAGCTGGTCGGCCGCGTCTGGGCGAACGGCTGGGTCTGGTACGTCGGGCCCTTCGTCGGCGGGGCGCTTGCCGCCCTCGCATACGAATGGCTTTACCTCAGAGGGCGACCGGTCGAGCCGGTGGGACCGCCGGAGACGGGCGTGATCGAGCCGCGCCCGGGCGACAGCGCAGTCTCCTAGCGAGCGCACGCACCGAGAGCTGGACTAACGCCTGCGCGCGGCGGGAATGCCATCCGCGTGGCCAGCGACGGCGATCTGATCATCATCGACGGCTGCACGTTCTTCTTCTCCGACCGGAAGGGAGACGCCGACGCGGAAGGGCCGTCGGGCTTCTTCTATCAAGACGTCCGCCATCTGTCGCAATGGCAGGTCCTCGTCGACGGAAGCGAGCTCGAGGTGCTGTCATCGAGGCGCGTCGACGCGTTCTCGGGCAGGGTGGTCGCGCTACCGAAGGACCACGGGACAACGCCCGTGCTGAAGCTTCGGCGGGACCGCTTCGTGGCGGATGGAGCTCACGAGGACGTGGTGCTCGAGAACCTGTCCACCGACGCTCGCACCGTCCGCGTCGACGTGGCCTACGCAAGTGACTTCGCCGACGTCATGGAAGCCGAGGAAGGCGGAGCCGACAAGGGACGTAGCTGGGCCGAGGTCCGGCCGCGCTCGGTCACCCTCTGGAACGAGCGCGACGAATACCGCCGCGGAACGGTGTTGGCCTTCAGCCGCAGGGGCCGTGTGACGAAACGGCGGGCGACGTTTCGAGTCGAGCTCGGCCCTCGCGAGCGCTGGTCCCTCTGCATAGACGTGACTCCGGTTGTCGACGGCAGGCGCAGACCCCCCCTCCTCAAGTGCGACTCGTTTCATCGCCATGCGCCCGGGCTCCCGAAGACCGTCGACGACTGGTTGCGCGAAGCCCCTGCTCTGAGTACCGGCCACAGTCCGCTGCATGAGATCTACAGGCGCAGCCTGCTCGACCTCGCTGCTCTGCGCATCCGACCGGACGACCTGCACCTCCGCTGGCCGATGCCGGGCGGGGGCATGCCGTGGTTCATGACCGTCTTCGGCCGGGACAGCATCCTCGCCTCGTACGAAGCGCTTCCGTTTCGGCCCGAGCTCGCGAGGGCGACGCTCGAGGCGCTCTCGGAGCTCCAGGCCGCCGAATGGGACAGCTGGCGTGACGCCGAGCCGGGGAAGATCCTCCACGAGCTGCGCCGAGGGACGTTGGCCGCGACCGGCGCGATTCCTCATACGCCGTACTACGGCTCGCACGACTCGACGATTCTCTGGCTGATCCTTCTCGACGAGTACGAACGCTGGACCGGCGATGGGAGCTTCGTCCGCCGCATGGAGCCTCACGCGCGCGCTGCACTCGGCTGGCTCGAAGGACCGGCCGACCTCGATGGAGACGGGTACGTCGAATATCGCAAGCGGTCGGATTCGAAACGGGCACTCGACAACCAGTGCTGGAAGGACTCGGACGAGTCGATCGTCTTCGCCGACGGCAGGAAGGCGAAGCCGCCGATCGCCGTCTGCGAGCACCAGGGCTACGCCTACGATGCACGACTTCGCTACGCCCGCCTGCTGCGGGAAGTCTGGGACGAGGAAGCTGAGGCGGAGCGCCTGGAGGCGGATGCCGCCGAGCTCAAAGAGCGGTTCAACGAGGACTTCTGGAGCAGGTCCCGCGGCCATTACGTCCTCGCGCTCGACGGCGAGAAGAGCCAGGTCGACTCGATGGCCTCCAACGTCGGTCATCTCCTCTGGAGCGGAATCGTCCACGACGACCGCGCCGAGCGGACCGTCCGCCGCCTGCTGCGCGAGGACATGCTGAGCGGCTGGGGAATCCGCTCGCTGTCCGCGCTCGACGCCGGCTACAACCCGCTCGAGTACCACAACGGGACCGTCTGGCCGCACGACACGGCGATCGTCGCCGAAGGAATGCGCCGATACGGCTTTACGGCCGAGGCGGCACTGGTCTGCACATCGCTGATCGACGCCGCAGAGGCGTTCGCCCATCAGCTGCCCGAGGTCTTCGCGGGCTTCGCGCGAGACGACAGCGACACGCCCGTCGAGTATCCGGGCGCGCTCAGGCCCCAGGCCTGGGCCTCCGGTGCGCCTCTACTCGTCCTGCGCACGCTGCTCGGGCTCGACGTCGAAGGTGGTCGGCTGCGGTCGAGGCCGTGCGAGTCGCAGAAGATCGGGACGCTGCGCCTCGAAGGGCTCACGGTGCGCGGCGAGCGCATCAGCATCCCATGATGGGAATGCCAGCTGGTACAACGCGGCGGTGCCGAAGCCGCTGGCGGTCGTCCCCGATCTCGAGGCCGAGCTCGACGGCCTCTACGCGCTCGCGCCGGCAGACTTCGTCGACGCCCGGGACGACCTCGCGCGGCGCCTGAAGCAAGCCGGCCAGTCGGACGCGGCCGGCCAGGTGAAGGGACTGCGGAAGCCGACGGTTCCGGTGTGGGTCGTCAACACGCTCGCCCGCACACAGCCCCACGAGATTCAGACCCTGCTTGCGGCCGGCGCGCGACTCCGCACTGCGCAGGAGCGCGCGCTGGCCGGAGGCACCGACGAGCTCCGCGCCGCCACGGCAGAGGAACGGGCGGCTCTCGGCGTGCTCACGCGGCAGGCCGACGTGCTCCTGTCGGCCGAAGGGCACGGGACGGGCGCCGCCACGCTCGAACGCGTGGCGACGACCCTCCGCGCAGCTGCGAGGGATCCGGCGGGCCGCGACCTCCTGACGGCCGGGAGGCTCACCGAGGAGCTCGCC
>DASUXI010000246.1:0-7700 GCA_036377995.1 Gaiellaceae bacterium | reverse complement strand
GACGTCCGCGGGCAAGACCGGGACGACCGACAACTACGCCGATGCGTGGTTCTGCGGTTTCCTGCCGAGTCTCGAGGCGACCGTGTGGATCGGCTACCCGCAGGCCGAGATCCCGATGCGCTCGGTTCACGGCATCGAGGTCTCCGGGCCGACGTTCCCAGCGACGATCTGGAAGCTCTTCATGTCGCGGGCGGCGGACTACGCGTCGTTCCCCACGGCGTTCCCGGTGGCGAAGTCGGCGCCCGTCTGGCGCCCGCGCACGCTCAAGTACGCCATGTCCGGGGGCTATTACTCCTCCTCGGGTTACTCGAGCGGCAACTACCAGCCGCAGCAGTCGACGACCCCGAACAATCCGGGCAACGGCTTCGTCCAGGTCCCGAAGCCGTAGCGCTGCGCTCGCGCTGCGCGCTGCGGCCGCGGCGACACCGGTCTACGTCGCAGCTTGCGCCGTGCCCGACGGAGGGCTATTCCGGGCCGAGCGTTACCGCGACGTCCACCTCTACCAGGGATTTGCCCACGCGGTCTTCGACGGGCGGGCGCCGTATCGCGACTTCTTCATGGAGTACCCGCCGGGAGCGTTGGCGGTCTTCCTCCCACCGGCCGCGGTTCCGGGTCACTACAACGCTGCGTTCAAGGCCCTGATGGCCCTGTGCGGGATCGCGACGCTACTCCTGGTGGCGCTGCTGCTCGCGCGTCTCGGTGCGTCGCGCGCCCGGCTCTACACCGGCGTTGCACTCTTCGCGCTGTCGCCGCTGGCGCTCGGACCGATCTCTCTCAACACGTACGATGCCTGGCCCGCCCTGCTCGTGCTGGCCGCGCTTCTGGCCGTCATCGCAGGTCTTCCCGCGCTGTCATTCGCGCTGCTCGGGCTCGCCTTCGCCGCGAAGGTCTATCCTCTCGTGGTCGTTCCGCCTGCGCTCGTGTTCGTCTGGCGCACGATGGGCCGGAGGGGTGCAATCCGAGCCGGGGCCGCGTTCGCCGTCTCGGTCGCGGTCTTCGTCGGGCCGTTCCTGGTGCTCGCACCGCACGGGCTGGCGCAGAGCTTCCGTGCGCAGGCCGAGCGCGGCCTCCAGGTCGAGAGTCTGGGCGGGTCATTGCTCGCCGTCGCTGATCGGCTCGATCTCTACAGCGCGACCGTGGTGCATCGCACGGGACACGCGATCTCGTACGAGCTCACCGGGTCGCTTCCGGATGCGTTGGCAGCGCTGAGCTCGGCGGTTCAGATCGCGGTCGTGCTGCTCGTGGCGTGGCTCTACGTCCGGCGGCGGGACGATCCGGCGCGCCTGACGTACGCGTTCGCTGCAGCTGTCGCCGGGTTCCTCGCGTTCACTCGGTTCTTCTCGCCCCAGTACCTGGCATGGCTCGTCCCTCTCGTCGTGCTCCTCGGCCCGGACGCATGGGTTGTCACCGCGGTCGCTCTCGCCCTCGCGCAGATCTGGTTCTTCCACTACGCGAACGTCTTCGCGCTCGGCGGCTACGTCTGGCTCGTTCTCGCCAGAGACCTGCTTGTCGTCTGCTTGTTCGGCGTCGCCGTGCGCGCGCTACTGGGTCGCGGAGCGCCGGAACACGAGGATGCCGTCCTGCTCGAAGACGAGGCGCCACTCCGGGTTCCGTCGTAGAGCGACGAGCGCGACCGCGGTCGGGATCGGCGCATACCGGTCCGCGTAGCCGGGCTGAGTCTCGTCGGCGGCGACCCAGGTCGCGTCCTGGACGAATGGGAAGCTGAGGAAGCGGCGCCGCGCCGAGAGGTGTGCACCCAGCGTGTTGGTCGCGCTCACGACCGCATTCGCGGGTACCAGCTTCAGCGCGCGCGCCGAGATGCGGTCGTGCTCGCTGATCCGCGCAGCGGTCGCCTGGAAACGTTCTCCGCCCGGAACGTGCCGCCACCCCGGGATCGGCCCGAGCCGGTAGTTGCCGACGAGCGCGGCGAGCACGACGAGCATCGCGACGGGCACGGCATGTCGTCCGAGCCGCTTGGCGCCGAAGACAGTGCCGATGACGAGCGGGGGGATCAGGCCCGCGGTGTAGTGGAAGTGGATCGAAGTCTGGGTGGTCGCCGACGAGAGCAGGTTGATCGCCAGCTCGGGAAGCGCCGCGACGAGGATGAGCGGCGCCAGCAGGCAGAGCCCTGCGAGCGGGGCGAGCAGTTCGAGGAGGAAGCGCAGGTCGCGCGCACTCGTCACGGCATGGACGATTCGCGTCGGATGCGTCACCGCGGTCTTGATGACTCCGGCGGCGGAGCCTCCGACCTCGCTGTAGCGGCCGTAGAAGTCCGACTCAGCGCCGGCGTGATAGTGGGGGATGACGACCGCGATGGCGACCGCCGCCCACGCCAGGCCGATCACGGCGATCGCCGCGCCGGCCCGAAAGCGACGATGTGCGAATGCGTACCACACGCCGAACCCGGCGACGACCAGCGCGATCTCTTCCTTGCAGGCCGAGGCCGCGACCGCGAACAGCGCGAAGGGAAGAAGGCGGTCCTCGTCGAGGTACCAGAACGCGACCAGCAGCAACGGCGTGGCGAGGGCGACGGGATGAAACTCATTCAGCGTGAGCCATCCGGTCGCCGGGTAGAGGAGATAGACGAGTGCGAAGCCGAGCCCCGCGCGTGTCGAGGCGAGGTGCTTGCGAGCCAGAAGGAAGACGGGGACAGCCCCGAGCGCGACCGCGACGGCCTGCGTGACCAGCAGCAGGTCCGGACTGGGCCAGAGCCACCAGAGTGGCGCGAAGAGGACGAGGATCGGGTCGACGTGCGCGGCGAGACGCGAGATCTGCTCTCCGTGCAGGCTCGTCACTTGCAGCGGGTGACCGTGGGCGGTCGACCAGACCGCCTGCACCATGTTCCCGAGGTCGAATCGCCCCGTGAAGAACGCGTCGTGCCGAAGGACGGAGAGCGCGCCGAACCCCGCCGCGTACGCGCAGACCCCCGCGGCGACGAGCGTGCGAGCAGTCGGCATGAAGCGCGAGTGACTCATATCAGGCGTTCGATGATTCGCCGCCAGCGTTGCCCGAGGACGTTCTCGCTCGCCTTTTGCTCGTACGCTTTGCGGCCGCCGCCGCCGATGCGGCGCGCGAGCGCCGCGTCGCCCGCGAGCCTTCTGACCGTGTCGGCGAGCGCCTGTGGATCCCCGGCCGGAAGAAGGAGCGCGCTTTGCCCGTCTGTGAGCAGCTCACGTGCGGCCGGCGTGTCCGCCGTGACGAGCGGGGTCCCACATGCGAGCGCCTGGAATGCCTTGTTCGGGATTACCCGCTGCGTCTTGGCCCCCACACCGAAGATCCCGAGGGCGCAGCCTGCGCGGCGAAGCTCCGCCGGCAGCAGCTCGTACTCGACCCAGGGCACGTGCTCGACATTGGCGGGCTTCACGGCGAGCAGCGGCGCGAGCTGCCCGCTGCCGACCACTCGAAAGCGGATCTCGGGAGCGAGCCGCGCGGCGGCGAGGATCGTCTCGATCCCCTGGAGCGGGATCAACTTGCCGACGAAGAGGGCCGTGAACGGCTCGGACGGGTCCCAGCCGGGACGAAAAAGCCGGTCCTCGGCGCCGACGAAGCACACCTCGACGACCCCGAGGCCGGCGAGGTCGGCCAGGAAGCGAGCGTGGGCCTCGGTGTCGGCGACGACGAGGTCCGCGGCCCGGAACGCGTGACGGTCGAGTGCCACGAGCGCTCGCGCCGGGAGTGAGCCGGGCCGAAAGCGGCGACGGTCCGAGACGAGCGTGTCGGTGAGCGAAACGAGCGGGTTGAAGACGATCGGCGCGCCCCGCGCCGCGCGCCGGGCGGCGGTCAGATCGAGGTGGCCCGGGTAGCCGACCACGAGCGCGTCCGCGCCCTGTGCGCTCCTGGTGAGGAGCTTCCCCTCCGCGGCAAAGAGCGTGAGCAGCCGGCCCAGGCCGGCGCTCCACCCCTCACGCAGGTCGTCCCAGACGGGGACGTGCTCTTCGACGACGTCGACGCCGGCGCCTTGCAAGCACGCGATCACCTGCGCGTTCCGCGGATATGCGCGCTCGTAGGTGCCGAAGTAGCAAACCTTCACGGCGCAACGCCCCGGCGCCCGTGGACGTGAGTCACCTAGGAAAGGACTTCATCCACGAGCAATTCGGCCCGCTCGCGTTCCTCGGCACGCTCCTCGTGATGGCTTGTGATCATCTCGCTGATCAATCCGAGCGAGAAGAACTGTAGGCCGATGACGACGAGCAGCACTCCGAGCATGAGCAGCGGCCGGTGCCCGATGGCATGGCCGAGCGCCTTGAGGACGGTCAGGTAGATCAGGATCGCGGACCCGAAGAATCCGAGGATCAGCCCGAGCCCGCCGAACAGATGCAGCGGCCGGTGGCGGTAGCGCCCGATGAACGACACGGTCAGCAGGTCGAGAAACCCGCGCAGGTAGCGCTCGATTCCATACCGCGACCGGCCGTGCTCGCGCGGCCGGTGATTGACGGGAAGCTCGGCGATCCTGAAGCCGCGGTAGTGCGCGAGCACGGGAATGAAGCGGTGCAGCTCTCCGTACAGGCGCAGGCCGTGCACGACCTCCGCGCGGTACGCCTTCAGGCCGCAGTTCATGTCGTGGAGGCGCACTCCCGAGAAGGCGCCCGTAACGCGGTTGAAGATGCGCGACAGAATCCGCCGGGACAACCGGTCGCGTCGATCGGTCTTCCAGCCGGAGACGAGATCGAATCCTTCGTCCAGCTTTGCCAGGAGGCGTGGGATCTCGGCGGGGTCGTCCTGGAGGTCGCCGTCGATGGTGACGACGGTCTCGCCCTTCGCCTGGTCGAATCCCGCTACCAGCGCCGCGGCCTTGCCGAAGTTGCGACGGAGCCGGACGACGCGGACATTCTCCTCGGCGCTGTGGAGGCGCGTGAGAGCGGCGAACGTCCCGTCGGTCGATCCGTCGTCGACGAAGATCGCCTCCCAGGGGGTGCCGAGGGGCTCGAGCGCGGAGCGGAGCTCGTCGTAGAGCAGGGCGACACTTCGCGCCTCGTTGTGAACCGGCACGACGACGGAGATCACGGCGCGAGGTTATAGCCTGGGCCCGTGGCGGAGCTGCTTTCCCTCGGGGAGGCGCGGGCGGCCGTGCTCGGGCGCGTGGTGCCTCTCCCCGCAGAGCCGGTCACTCTCGGCGAGGCAGGCGGACGGATTCTGGCGGAGGACGCTGTCGCGACGGTCGACCTGCCGCCGTTCCCGAGCTCGGCCATGGACGGGTTCGCGGTGCGCGCGGCGGACTCCCCCGGGCGCCTGGTGGTGGTCGGCAGCGTCGCTGCCGGTGCGCCTGCGGCCGACGATCTGCGAGCGGGAGAGGCTATGGGTATCGCGACGGGCGGGGCGGTCCCGAACGGCGCCGACGCCGTCGTCAGGATCGAGGACGTCGTCCTGGAAGGCAACACGGTCGAGATTCCTGCGGTCGACGAGGGTACGAGCATCCGCCCGCGCGGGGGAGACATCCGCCAGGGCGAGGTCGTCGTCGAGAAGGGGGGCAGGCTGGGAGCGGCCCACGTTGCGGCGCTCGCGGCAGCAGGGGTTGCGGAGGTCGCAGTATCGCGGCGCCCCCGCGTCGCGGTGCTCGCCACCGGTAGCGAGCTGCGGCCACCCGGCGACCGCCTCGGTCCCGGGCAGATCTTCGACGCGAACGGCGTGTTGCTCGCGACCTCGCTCTCGGCTGCCGGCGCCGAGGTCGAGGTGCTTCCCACCGTCGAGGACGATCCGCACGCGCACCGCGATGCGCTCGAGCGCGGTCTCGATGCCGACGTGCTCGTCACGACAGGAGGCGTGTCGGTCGGCCCGCACGACCTCGTCCGCTCGATTCTTCGCTCGCTCGGGGTCGAGGAGGTGTTCTGGGGCGTAGCGGTCAAGCCCGGCAAGCCGCTGGCCTTCGGCGTGCGGGGCGCGACGCTCGTCTTCGGCCTTCCCGGCAATCCCGTGTCGTCACTCGTCGGCTGTGAGCTCTTCGTTCGCCCTGCGACGCTGGCGCTGCAGGGTGCGTCTGAGCCCGGTCCCGTCTACCGGGGGGCGCGTCTCGCGACCGCGGTGAAACGCAACGCGCGGAGAGACGAGCTCCTGCGCGCGCGGACACGCTTCACGGACGGCGGTGTCGTCGTCGAGCCCGTGACCGGTCAGGAGTCGCACATGATCGTCAGGGCGGCAGGCGCCGATGCGCTCGTGCTGTCACCGCGCGGAGACGGTGAGCTCCCCGAGGGATCTCACGTCCGCTACTTCTTGCTCGCCTGAGCCGAGATGGGTGCGTACGGCGTCCCGCCGCGCGGCTCGACGCGCACGAGCTTCGCGTACGCGATGTATCGATGCGTGGCGAAGAACCTCGGGTGACACGCCTGTAGCTCGAGCAGCTCGTGTCGCGGCGACTTCAGGACCGAGAGATCGGTTGCCTTCACGATCCGGTGCCCCGTCACCGAGTAGACGAACGTCCCGTACGGGACCTGCAGGGTGACGCGATCGCCGGGCCGGAGCGCGTCGATGTGCGAGAACGGTGCGAGATATGTCGTACGGTGCCCGGCGATGTAGACGAGCCTGTTCTCCCCGGGCATGTAGGTCCGCTGGTCTCTGCCGGGCCCCTTCGTCAGCGTGTCGTGGTCGGTCCCGTTGACCAAGATCATGTGCAGCCCCATGCGTGGGATCAGGATGCGGCCGATTGCCTGCCCGCGTTGCGAGCTCGCGCGATAGCGCTCGGCCGCCCGTGCGACGTTCCTTCGAGTCGCCGCCAGCGAGTCGGCCCGAGGGGGCGGTATGAAGGTACGGACGCGCCGGTCGTACTGCGACCTGAGCTCGTGCTGCTTCCACTTCGTGTAGAGGGCGGTGAAGGGGTCCTGCCACCTCCAGACGACGAACGCCCACACGAGGGTCAGGAGGCCGGCCGCGATCAGCACGGTGCCCACGAGCCGGAGCGCTCGTCGCGTGCGCGGGCGTCTCGCAGGGAGTCGCACTAGCCCTCCAGCGCCTCGAGCTCTCGGCCCGCCGACGCTCGCCGTCTGTTTCGAACTGCGAGGAACGTCGCCCGCATGACTCGCCTGAGGGGGCCGCGCGGCGGCAGCTCGGCCGCGTCGGGGTAGGGAGCGTAGCGACCGACAGCGAGCGCGGCGAGCTGGCCTGCGCCGGCCAGCCAGATGACGAGAAACGGCATCACTATGAACGGGACATAGCCGACGGCGCGCAATTCCGCCAGATACCACGGTGCGTCCCACCCGAGCCCGAAGCGTCCGGCGAAGGAGCCGATCAGGAGCATCGGCCCTGCGAAGCCGGCGACGAGCACGCCGGCTCGTGCGGCCGGAGAGGCCCTCGCGATCTGCGGTAGCCAGAGCCAGATGTGCAGGCTCGGCAGGACGAAGACGAGGGCGAACGGGTTCGTCGCGACCAGCAGGAGCGCCAGCGCGCCGAGGCAAAGGAGGGCCGCGGTGTGGCCGGCGAGAATCTCCTCGGTTGCGATGCCGCGCCGTGGGAGAAGACGCTCCCGGGTCACGAGCCAGCCGAGAACCGCGAGGACGATCAGCGCGAGCAGCGCCTTCGCGGGGACATGATGGGCGAGCGCGCTTCGGGGCGAGATCGGACGCGCCTCGCCCGAGCCCCAGGCGCCGAGTAACCCGAACACCTCGAACAGCGCGATCACCCATACCCAGAACGCGAGCCGGCTTCGGTAGCTGCGGAGCGCGGGGGACAGCGGGATGCGTCGTCGGCGGCAATGGGCGAAGAGGTCGACG
>DASUXI010000245.1:0-8851 GCA_036377995.1 Gaiellaceae bacterium | reverse complement strand
TGGAACATGCGGCCGGTGACGATGACGACATGAATGCCCTCGCCACGTACGGCGGCGATCGCCGCCTTCGTTCGCGGCCTCAGCTGCACGTCCTCGGCGATCAGCGTGCGATCGAGGTCGCAGGCGACCGCCGCCAGGTCGCGCGGGAAGTCGTGCGGGAGCTTCAGCCCTTCGGCTTCGACAGGAAGTCGACGAGGGCCGTGAGATCGGCCGCCGGCAGTGACTTGTACGACTTCGGCATCACGCCCTTCGGACAGGGCGCGCCACGGCAGTCCTTCTTGCCGACGTACTTGTCCGGATTGACGATGGATGTGTGGATGAACGCCGCGAGCGGCTGCTTCGCTGTCTTCGCGTACGCAGCGAGTTTGTCGAGATCCGGGCCGATCTGGCCGTTCGCGTCGGGCCCCGCGGGGGTGAAGGTGTGGCAGGAGCCGCAGCCCTGAGCAATGAAGATCGCCTTGCCGGGCGCCGCCGCCTGCACGGTCCCGACGACGGTGCTCGGCTTGGGCGAGGTGACTCCTTCGCTGCCACAGCCGGCCACGACGAGGACGGCGCAGATGCAGGCGGCGAAGACTGTGGCCCGGCGCATCGGGCGCGAGTCTACTGTCTCCCAGCGGACGAGAGCCGCGCATCCGAGCGCTCCGAGGCCGACGACGTCGACAGGCGTGTCGTTGGCGAGGAGCGACACGGCAATCCCGATGAGCAGCGCGTCGACGGTGGCAAGCCTGGGGCGCCGGAGCCCGAAGAGCACGAGCGCGCCGACGCAGGCGATGAAGATGACGACCCGGTCCCACCGGTCGGTCACCGACGCCCAGGAGACGTGGAGGCGGTGGCCGAGGTCGCCGAACAGCGACCCCGGTCCCCCACCCACGGCGTGGGTGACGTGGCTCGAGCCGCCGAAGGCGGCGTCGAGCCCGACGAGCGCGAGGGCGATGACGACCACGGCGGCGCCCGCCACCGCCACCCTCCGGACGGTGAGCGGAAGCCCGCTCAGCCGCAGCGCGAGGAACGCGAGGGCCGCGCCGAACACCAGCACGCCGCCGCCGTCGGCGCCGGCCTTGCTCCAGCCGAGCGCGACGAGCGCGAGCACTCCGAATGCCGGCAGCCACCGGAGCCCGGCGATCGCGGCGGCTGCGAGCACCGGCGCGAGAAGCAGCGTCTCGACCTGGTTCCCGATTCCGTAGAAGCGTCCGCCGCCGTCCGGCCGCGCGCCGAGAACGCCGAGGGAGTTGAGCTCGGGATCGACGGCAAGGACGACGGTGAAGCCGATCAGGAACGCGGCGACGGACACGGGGAGGAGCTTCCGCCGCACGCCGCCGGCGAGCGCCAGGCCGGCCGTGAGCGCGCCCATCGCCGGGAGCACCAGCCCGAACTGCGTGGCGCCGGCCGCGGCAAGAATCACCGATGCGAGCGAGGAGGACGCGCCGGCGAGCACGCCGGCGCGCGGGGCGACCACGATCAGCGCCAGGGTGGTGAGGACGACGACGACCAAGACCCAGCCGCGGTCGCGGTGAACACGAGAGAGGCGCGTGTCGAGGTCGCGCAGGTCCTGGAGGGCGTCACGATCGGGATGAGACCGAACCGGCGGGGAGCGCCCGGCCGCGAGGGCGATCGCCGTCTCGGTGATGTCCGGGAGGGACACCAGCCCGCGGACCCGCGTCGAGCTCGAGCTGAGGACGCCGCCGAACCCGGGCGCGGCGATCATGACCTGGTACCGCTTCGTGTTCGGGTGCCGTCCCGGCGGGGGGAGCGTCACGTAGACCGCCCGCGTCGGTGGCTGCTTGGGCAGCCCGAAGACGAGGTCGACGAGGATCGGCCCGTGCGGTTCGGTGCCGAGGGCGGCATCCACGACCTTGCCGCGGCGAAGCGCAGCGATCGCGTCGGCGCGGGTGATCGACCCGCCCGCACCCGGGACGAACAGGCCCACGGCCGGCGATTTCCCGGCTCCCGTCGAGCCGCCGGCTGGGAGGACGTAGATCTTCGGGCGCGCCTGAGCTGCCCCGACCGCACAGAGGAAACCCGCAGCGGCGACTGCCGTGGCTACGATTCCTCGTGTAACCCACGCGTTCAAGGAGCGGGATTTTCGATGAAACGCAAGTCGTACGGGCGTGACCGCGGTCTCTCCATGCGGATGCTCTTGACGGGCACGCTGCTCGGGCTTCTCTACGTCGTCTTCGCCGTCGTTCTCTTCCAGGTGCTGAACGTCGGGCTCCTCCCGATGCTCGTGATCGTCGTCGGGATCGCGTTCTTCCAGTACTTCACCTCCGACAAGCTTGCCCTCGCGGCCTCGGGCGCCAAGATTGTCGAACGCGACGAGGCACCCGCGCTGCACGACATGGTGGAGCGGCTCTGCGCGATGGCCGACCTCCCCAAGCCGCGGATCGCGGTGATCGACACCGACGTGCCGAACGCCTTCGCGACGGGCCGCAGCCCCAAGCACGCGGCCGTTGCGGTCACCCGCGGGCTCTGGAACCGGCTCGAGCCCCAGGAGGTCGAAGGGGTGCTCGCGCACGAGCTCTCCCACGTCGCCAACCGCGACGTCCTGATCATGACCGTCGCGAGCTTCTTTGCGATGCTCGCGGGCCTGCTCACCCGTTTCGGCATCTACGGCGGGATGTTTGGCGGCGGGCGCGGTCGTGACAACAACTCCGTTCCGGTCTGGCTGATCGTCCTACTGGTCTCGGTCGTGACGTACTTCCTCAGCCAGATCCTGATCCTCGCGATCTCCAGGTACCGAGAGTTCGCGGCCGACCGTGGCTCGGCGCTGATCACGGGCGCGCCCGAGCATCTCATGAGCGCCCTCCAGAAGATCTCGAACGAGATGTTCAGGATCCCGCAGCGAGACCTGCGCGAGGTGGAGGGGATGAACGCGTTCTTCATCATCCCGGCCAGCGTGAAGGGCTCCATCGGCGGGCTCTTCCAGACGCACCCGCCGCTCGAGAAGCGCCTCGCAGCGCTCTCCGAGATCGCGCGGGAGATGGGCCGGCCGGTCTAGGCAGTGCGGGGCGGGGCCGGCTCGGAAGGGCCGGCCTCACCTCAATCGTGCCGAGGGCCAGCCTTTTCGCCTTGGGCCTGCGGGACGTTCTCCTCGGGAAGAAGAAGCTCTCCGCGCCAGCTCGGGACCGGCTGTTCGCGCTGACGACGGCGGCCGTGACCATGGACACGGAGCTCGGCCTGCGCACGGCGGGCGTGGCCGGAGTGTGCTTCAAGCCGCTGTCCGCGGGGGACTTCATCCGCGCCGAGAACGACCTCCAGGAGCTGCTCGACAAGGTTGCCGCCGAGTCGGGATCGAAGCTCGAGCGTCGCGACGACTCGTTCGGTTACACCTGGATCGTCGTCCGGGACAAGGAGCTCGAGGACCAGGCGGCGACGATCCACACGGTCGCGTCGGGCCTCGAGGAGGCCGGCTTCGGGGCGCAGCTGCTCGCCGCGGTCTTCAAGTTCGACGGCGGGAAGGAGCCGGTGTACTGGGTCTACGGCTTCAAGCGGGGAGCGTTCTGGCCGTTCGTCCCGACGGGTGACGGCCAGCAGCGGGACAACGCGACCGAGCTGGAGCTCAAGGCCAAGCTCGAGCCCGAGATCCCGGTCGAGCAGGAGCTCTCCCGCTGGTTCGGCGTGTTCGACGCCCCGCTCTGAGCCAAGCCTGGACCGCGCAAAAGGGAGTTTGTGGCTCTGAGCCACTAGTGTCGATTCTGCCGCAATTTGCGCACTTTGCATCACCGCGACACCATATTTGACACTGCGTGGTGTTGACATGACATCACTATGATGTCATAGTGGCCTCATGAACGTGGCGGCCTACGTCGAGGCGCTCCAACAGGATCTGGCGAACGTGGCCGGCATCGGCGACGACGCGATCGCCGAAGCAGCCCGCCGGATCAGCACAGCCCTCGAGTCATCCCTCCGGCTCAGGCTGATGGACGCCCTCGGCGAGGCCGCTGCCGAGCTCGCGAACCAGCTTCCCGACGGGCACGTCGAGGTACGGGTCTCCGCAGGAGAGCCCGAGCTCGTCTACGTGCCCGAGCCCGGGGCGCCACCCCCCACGACAGGGCTCGAAGACCTCACCGCACGGATCACGCTTCGCCTGCCCGAGACGTTGAAGGCGATCGTCGACACCGCCGCCCAGGAGGCGGGCGTGTCGGCGAACACCTGGCTGCTCCAGCAGATCACGCGCAGCGCAGATCCCAGCAAGCGGCGCCACCCCGGTGGCCGCCGCATGACCGGCTACGGCCAGAGCTGAAAGGAGCGACGATGCACGTCCTACCTCTCCCATTCGGAATGGCACTCGCACTGGTCCCGAAGCGCG
Organism: Gaiellaceae bacterium; assembly: GCA_036377995.1. GTDB lineage: Bacteria > Actinomycetota > Thermoleophilia > Gaiellales > Gaiellaceae > 3-1-20CM-4-69-9. The sequence goes on along the minus strand of DASUXI010000245.1, from coordinate 4,545 downwards.
AGGCCGCCAGGCTCCGCGGCCGCGAGCTCGTGCGACCGCTGATCCGCAACGCGATCACGCCGCGCGACCGCATCCTCGGCGACGTCGGCAACCTCTACCTGCGCAACCACATCTGATGCGTAGCGAGACGTTTCACACTCCCGGAAGCGTCGTGCTCAACCTGGAGATCCCCTCCGGGGAGATCATCCTCGAGGCGGGCGACACCGAGGACACGCACGTGGAGCTCGAGGCGCTCTCGAAGAAGGAAGCCATGCACGAGCTGGTCGACGAGGCCAGGATCGACCAGCTCCGGCGTGGCGACGGACACGAGATCGTCGTCGAGGTAAAGCCCAGGCGGGGGATCTACCTGTCATGGGGCGAGGGGCCCGAGATCCGCCACGGTGGGCCAGACATCCGCCTCCGCGTCACCTGCCCGCGCGGCGCCGATCTCGACATTCGCACGAAGTCGGCCGACATCAGGGCACGCGGAGAGTTCGGCACGGTCGACGCCAAGACGGCGTCGGGCGACATCAGCGTCGAGGACGCAGGCGGCGACGCGCGCGTCAAGACCGCGAGCGGGGACGTCCACTTCCACGACGTGAAAGGGAGGCTCGACGTCAAATCTGCCTCCGGCGACCTTCACGCCGACAGCGTCGCCGGCGCGGCCATCGTCCAGCTCGTCTCGGGCGACGTGCTCATCGGCGACGCAGGCGACTCCGTCACCGCGAACACCGTGTCGGGCGACCAGCGACTCGAGGCCGTCGTCCGGGGCAGGATGGAGCTCCGGGCGATCTCGGGCGACATCAGTGTCGGCATCCGCCGCGGGTCTCGCCTGTTCGTCGACGCCAACACGGTGAGCGGCTCCACGAGCTCGGAGCTCGAGCTGGGCGACACGCCGGAGCAAGAGCCCTCGGCGGAGGGGCCGCTGGTCGAGCTGTTCGCGAAGACCGTTTCTGGCGATGTCCGCATCGAGCGCGCGCCCGCGCGGGCAGCGCAGACGACGGAGCTCAGCGAGCACGCATGAAGCTCTGGCCGTCAGACGGCCTCTGGCGGCAGCGGGACTTCATCAAGCTCTGGTCGGCCGAGACCGTCAGCCAGTTCGGCACGCAGTTCACGCTGCTGGCCCTGCCGCTCGTCGCGATCGACGTGCTCCATGCAAGCGCGTTCGAGGTCGCCGCGCTCACGACCGTCGAGTTCCTGCCGTTCCTGCTTGTCAGCCTGCCGGTTGGCGTCCTGGTCGACCGGCTCCGGCGCAGGCCCATCCTCGTCGCCGGCGATCTCGCGCGCGCCGTCCTCCTGGCATCGATTCCGACGGTCTACGCGACCGGCGCACTCACGATCTGGCAGCTCTACGTCGTCGGCTTCCTCGTCGGAGTCGCCACCGTCTTCTTCGACGTTGCGTACCAGTCGTACCTGCCGGTGCTCGTGGAGCGTCAGGAGCTGATCGACGGCAATGCGAAGCTCGAGATCAGCCGGTCAGCGGCGCAGCTGGGCGGCCCCGGGGCGGCCGGGCTCTTCGTCCAGTTCCTCAGGGCGCCCGCCGCGATCGCCGTCGACGCGGTCAGCTTCCTCGGCTCCGCTCTCTTCATCCTCTCTATTCGCAAGGAGGAGAACGTTCCGCGGACGGCCGACGGCGCTCCGCACCGGCGCATGCGCGAGGAGCTGAGAGAAGGCCTCCGTTACGTCCTCACTCACGCGTACCTGAAGTACATCGCAGCCTGTACCGCGATCTTCAACTTCTTCGGGAACGTGGGCTTTGCGGTCCTGCTCGTCTTCGCACGCCGTGAGCTCCACCTCAGCCCGGCCGTGATCGGTCTCGCGTTCACGGCGAGCAACGTCGGCCCGCTTCTGGCTGCCTTCAACGCGAGCCGGATCTCGGAGCGCTTCGGAGTCGGGCACACGATCGCCGCGTCGGCTGCGATCGGGGGGCCGATGTTCCTGGTGATCCCGTTCGCGCCGGAGGGGAACGCCGCGCTCGCGTGGCTCGTGCCGGCGTTCGTCGTCGTTGGGTTCACCAACGTCATCTACAACGTCACGCAGGTGAGCCTGCGTCAGGCGATCACGCCCGAGGGGATCCAGGGGCGGATGAACTCCGTGATGCGATTCATCGTCTGGGGGACGATCCCGCTCGGCTCACTGATCGGCGGCGCTCTCGCCTCCTCGATCGGGCTGAAGCAGACACTGATCGTCGGTGGAATCGGCTCTTGCCTCGCGTGCCTGCCCGTTGTGTTCTCCCCTGTGCGCGCCGTTCGCGAGATGCCGGAACCGGTCGGCGACCTCGTCCCCGAGCCGCTCGTGGCGGATGCCGCACTCGTCCCGAGCCAGCATCTCGGCACCTGATGCGCGCGCTCCTTCGCATCCGCAACGCGCGCGTCTTCCTCTTCGGCTGGTCGATCTCCGTGTTCGGCGACTGGGCGATCTTCATCGCGCTCGGCGTCTGGATGAAGGACCTGACGCACAGCAACGCGGCCGCGGGGCTCGTCTTCTTCGCGCTCGGCCTGCCGTCACTCCTCTCGCCGCTCTCCGGGCTCGTGGTCGACCGCCTGCCGCGCAGGAAAGTGCTGATCGCGACCTACTCCGTCGAGGCGGTCGTCGTCCTGTCGCTCCTCTTTGTCCACGACCGAAGTGACATCTGGCTGATCTACGCCGTCGCGGCGTTCTACGGCGCCGCCGGCACCGTCGCGGCGTCGGCCCGGTCGGCGCTGATGACAGTCCTGCTTCCGCGCGACGTCCTGGCAGAGGCGAACGGCATGTTCCAGACCGTCCGCGAGGGCCTCCGCCTGCTGGCACCGCTCGTCGGCGCCGCAATCTACTCCGCCGCGGGAGGAGGCGCCGTCGCGATCCTCGACTCCGCGACCTTCGTGGCGGTCGTCGTGGCGCTCTGCCTCATCAGGATCCAGGAGCCGCGCTTCGAACGGGAAGAGCACCACTTCGTCGCGGAGCTGCTCGCCGGCGTCCGTCACATCCGGGCGACGATCCCGCTGCGACAGATCATCGTCGCGACGGGCGTCTGCCTGCTCGTCGTCGGGTTTTCCGAGACGGTCATCTTCGCCGTGCTCGACCAGGGCCTCCATCGCTCCGCGTCGTTCTTCGGCGTGCTCAGCTCGCTCCAGGGAGTCGGCGCCATCGCCGGCGGCCTCACCGCCGCCCGCACGCTCCGCCGGTTGGGAGACGTGAAGGTCGTCGGGCTCGGCATGGCCCTGTTCGCAGTCGGCGAGCTGAGCTTCGTATCGTCGAGCCTGCCGCTCGTGCTCGCCGGGACAGCGGTCGCCGGCGCGGGGATCGCGTGGTTCATCGTCGGCTTTGCGACGGCGATCCAGCTACGGACGCCGCTGCGGCTGCAGGGCCGCGTCGCGGGCGCCGCGGAGACGCTCGTCGGCACGCCGCAGACCGTCTCGATCGCCGTCGGCGCGGCGCTCGTGACGGTCGTCGACTACCGATTGCTCGTCCTCGTCACCTGCCTGGTCACCGCCGGCTGCTGCGCCTACCTGCTTACGCGTCGCGGAGCCCTATCGGTCAACGCCGAGGAAGAGTCGGCGCTCGCGGTCTGACGCCGCTCCTACTGCTGGATCTCTTTCGGAGCAGCGGGCTCGCCGGAGCCCAGCTCGGCCTTCATCTTCTCCAGCTCCGAGTCGACCTGGCTCTTCGACGCGAGCTGCGCGAGCTCGCGGTCGAGCTGCGTCTTGTCGGAGCCGAGCTCCTCGAGGTCGCCGGACGTGACGAGCTCGTCGATCGCGCTCGCGCGCGCCTGCATCTGCTCGGTCTTGTCCTTCGCGCGCTGGATCGCGAGGCCGGTGTTGTCCATCTCGCGCCCGATGCCGGTCGCAGCCTCGCCGATGCGGACCTGTGCCTCCGCGGCCGAGTACTGGGCCTTGATCACTTCCTTCTGGCTGCGGAACTGCTCGATCCGCGCCGAGAGCTGGCTCTGGTTCGCGACGAGCTTCTCCTGCTGGTCCTCCAGTTGCTTCACCTGCGTGTCGAGGTCCTGCAGCTGCTGCTGGGCACCGGACTTTCGCTCGAGCGCCTGCCTGGCTAGGTCCTCGCGGCCGGCCGCGAGAGCCTGGCGTGCCTGCCCGTCGAGCTTGACGACGTTCTGTTCGAGCTGCTGCGTCTGGATCTCGAGACGCTTCTTCGCCGTGACGACGTCGGCTATGCCGCGCTTCACGTTCTGGAGCGACTCGAGCTGCTTCTCGTACGAGTAGTCGAGTGTCTCCTGGGGGTTCTCGGCCCGGTTCAGCAGGGCGCTGAACTTCGCCTTGATGATCGCGCCGGCTCGTGACAACAGACCCATCGTCAATTCCTCCTACATCGCAGGTATCCGGGTAGCGTACCGCCGTGCTCGTCGAGCGGAGCATGGATCCCCGGTGGCTCTCGAATGCCTACCTCGTCGCGGACGACGAGGGCGGGAGCGCGCTCTACGTCGACTCCGGCGCTCCGCTCGAGCCGCTGCTCGCGGCGGCCGTGCGCTGGGCGGTGAGGCCCGAGGTCGTGCTCCGCACGCACTCGCATCCCGATCACGTCGAGCACGAGGCCGAGCTCGGGCTCCCGGTGGAGACGGGCGCCACC
>DASUXI010000244.1:0-2333 GCA_036377995.1 Gaiellaceae bacterium | reverse complement strand
CGTACGAAGGCGAGAAAGCGCGTCTCCAGGAACAGCTGCGGCGGATGCAGGAGTGGGAGAAACGCGGCTACGGCCAGGGGCGCAAGAAGAAGAAGACGAAGGACGTCAAGAAGGCGATCGGCGGCCGGATCGAGCGGCTCGAGCAGGCAGAGAAACCGTACGAGCCGTGGGAGCTTCGGCTCGATCTCACGCAGGGCCGGCGAAGCGGCGACGTCGTCGTCCGGCTCGAAGACGCTGTCGTCGAGCGCGGCGACTTCCGCCTCGGTCCGCTCGACCTCGAGCTCTCGTGGGCGGACCGGCTCGTCATCCTCGGGCCGAACGGGAGCGGAAAGACGACGCTGCTCGACGCGCTCCTCGGCCGTCTGCCACTCACCGCCGGAACGCGGTGGATCGGGCCCGGGGTCGTGCTCGGCGAAGTGGCGCAACACCGGGACGAGCTCGCGCGCGGTCAGCTTCTCGAGACCTTCACCGCAGCGGCGGGGACGAGCTCCGAGACTGCGCGCACGCTCCTTGCCAAGTTCGGCCTCGGAGCGGACGACGTCATACGCGACGGCGCCTCGCTCTCTCCGGGCGAGCGCACACGGGCGCTCGTCGCGCTGCTCGCCGCGCGCGACGTGAACTGCCTCGTGCTCGACGAGCCGACGAACCATCTCGACGTTCCCGGCATCGAGGAGCTCGAGCGCGCGCTCGAGCACTTCTCTGGAACAGTCGTGCTGGTCACGCACGACAGGCGCTTCGCATCCGCCTTCCGCGCCACGAGGGCGCTGGAGCTTCCCGTCTGAAAGGCCGTATCTCTTTCGGGCTCTTCGGCGTTGGCACCCCAGACCGTGGAGATCCCCTCCGCCGAGTCTCTGAAAAGGAGAACCGAAACCATGGGTATGGGAGTCAGTCTTCTACTTGTCGCCGCCGGTGCCATCCTCGTCTGGGCGGTCAACGCGACCGTCAGCGGCATCGAGGTGCACACGATCGGCTGGATTCTTCTGGTCGTCGGTGCGGTCGGCGCGCTCTTCTCGCTCATCTTCTGGTCGAGCTGGGGCGGCTTCGGCGGCCCGGCCGAGGGCCGGCGCCGCGTCGTGCGCGAGGACTATTAAGTCCCGCGACGACCATTCAGCTTCGCTCGAGAGCCTCGCTACGGCGAGGCTCTCGCTTTAGGGGAGGCCGATCCGGCTGAGCGGCCAGTAGATGAGGAACGCCTTCCCGATGATGTTCTTGCGCGGCACGAGCCCCCAGACGCGGGAGTCGCACGAGTGGCTGCGGTTGTCTCCCTCGACGAGGTACATGCCCTTCGGGATGCGTTGCAGCGTTCCGGCGGGCGGGATGTCCCGCATCGTCTTCGTCTGAGCGTCGCGCCGGCCCGCATGGAGGTACGGCTCGGGCAGGAGGCGACCGTCGATGTAGGTGAAGCCGCGGCGCTCGGACCATGCCTCGCCGGGGAGGCCGATGATCCTCTTGACGAAGATGTCGCCCGGGCACTCACTCTTCGCGGCGGCCGGCGTGTGGAAGACGACGATCTCGCCCCGGTGTGGATCCCGGAAGCGGTAGATGAAGCGGTTGGCGAGGATGCGGTCTGAGCTCGAGGCCTCGCAGTATGGTTCGGGTCGCGCGCAGTGAAGGGTCGGCTCCATCGACGGCGAGGGGATCCGGTAGGGGTTGACGACCCAGTTCTTCACGCCGAGGACGATCAGCACGGCGAACACGATCGTCACGATCCAGTCGAGAACTGCGCGGCGACCCTTCGACATGTTCGGGAAGAGCCGTTCGACGATGCTGCGCACGCTGCGTGCCGCCGGTCAGGCGAGCGCCGGCACGAGCTCCTGCCCGATGAGCGCGACCGTTTCGAGGTCACGGTGGTCGAGATGCTGGAGCATCACCCGTTCGTAGCCGATGTCCTCGAGTTCCTTCAGGCGCTCGACCGCCTGGTCCGGCGTGCCCACCGGGCCGCGCTCGCCGTAACGGTCGATCACTTCGTCCGGGTCCCGGCCGAAGCGCTCGCCGATCCGTCTCGCCGAGTCGCGCACCTCGCGCTCGTCGCGGCCGAGGACGCACGGGGCCATGAGGGAGTACGTCAGCGTCGCGGGGTCGCGGCCGGCGCGCTCGCAAGCCAGGTCGAGCACGTCCTTTCTCGCCCGGATCTCGGGGAGGGTGCCGAAGAGCGCGTTGTACTCGTCGGCGAACCTGACGGCGGGAGTCGTCGTGCCGGGCCTGGCGCTGCCGCCGACGAGGAGCGGCAAGCCGGGGCGGCGCAGCCCCGGCGCGTGCTCGAGCCTGTAGCGCTCGCCGGAATGGTCGACGTGGTCCTCGCGTAGCAGACGATGGACGATCTCGAGCTGCTC
>DASUXI010000243.1:0-10292 GCA_036377995.1 Gaiellaceae bacterium | reverse complement strand
GACTCGATGGAGCTCGAGCGCGAGCGCGGCATAACGATCAAGGCCCAGGCCGTGCGCGTCGAGTGGAAAGGGACGCAGCTCAACCTGATCGACACGCCGGGGCACGTCGACTTCACCTACGAGGTCTCCAGGTCTCTCCAGGCATGCGAAGGCGCGCTGCTCGTCGTCGACGCTGCCCAGGGGACGCAGGCGCAGACGCTCGCCAATGCGTATTTGGCGATCGAGAACAACCTCGAGATCGTCCCGGTCGTGAACAAGATCGACCTGCCTCAGGCCGATCCGGCCGGAGCCGCGGGCGAGCTCGCCGATCTCGTCGGCGACACGCCGGAGCGTGTGCTGAGAATCTCGGCCAAGACCGGGGCCGGGGTCGAGGAGGTGCTCGATGCGATCGTGGAGAGGGTGCCGCCGCCGGCCGGCGATCCGGACGCCCCCGCGCGCGCCCTGATCTTCGACTCGTCCTACGACCAGTACCGCGGGGTGGTGGCATTCGTGCGGGTCGTGGACGGGCGCTTCACAACGCGTGAGCCGCTGAAGGCCATGGCCCTCGGGACGCGGTTCGAGGCCGAGGAGCTCGGCTTCTTCGCGCCGACGCGCCGGGAGTCGGGTGTTCTCGAGGCGGGCGAGGTGGGCTACGTGATCACGGGCCTCAAGGATGTCTCGCGCCTCCGCGTCGGCGACACGCTCACCTCCGAGCGGCGGCCTGCGTCGGAGCCGCTGCCCGGCTACAAGGATGTCAAGCCGATGGTCTTCTCGGGCTTGTTCCCGACCGATTCGGACGACTACCCGGAGCTGCGCGACGCGCTCGAGAAGCTGAAGCTGAACGATGCAGCCCTCTTCTACGAGCCGGAGACCTCGCAGGCGCTCGGCTTCGGCTTCCGCTGCGGCTTCCTGGGCCTCCTGCACATGGAAATCGTCCGCGAGCGGCTCGAGCGGGAGTTCGACCTCGACCTACTGGTCACGGCGCCGAACGTCGCCTACCGGGTCAAGCCGCCGCACGAGGACTGGCGGGAGGTGCACACGCCGGCCGACATGCCGAACGAGCTCGAGGAGGTCGAGGAGCCCTACATCAAGGCCTCGATCATCGTCCCGAAGGAGTACGTCGGCGCGGTGATGGAGCTCAACAACGACCGCCGCGGCCGCTTCGACCACATGGAGTATCTCTCCGAGGAGCGCGTCCACATGACGTACGACCTCCCGCTCGCGGAGATCGTGCTCGACTACTACGACCAGCTGAAGTCGCGCACGCGCGGCTACGCGAGCTTCGATTACGACGTGACCGGCTTCCGGCCGGGGAAGCTCGTGCGCGTCGACGTGCTCGTCGCCGGCGAGCCGGTGGATGCGCTGTCGCTCGTAATCCACCGCGACTCGGCGTACGAGCGCGGGCGCTCGCTCGTCGACCGGCTCCGCGAGGAGATCCCGCGGCAGCACTTCGACGTCGCGATCCAGGCGGCGATCGGGTCACGTGTGATCGCGCGGGAGACGGTCAAAGCGAAGCGGAAGGACGTCCTTGCGAAGTGCTACGGCGGGGACATCAGCCGCAAGCGGAAGCTGCTCGAGCGCCAGAAGGCCGGGAAGAAGCGGATGAAGCAGGTCGGAATGGTCGAGGTCCCCCAGGAGGCGTTTCTCGCCGTCCTCAACCTCGGCGGCGAGAAGCGGACATGACGGGCGGCGTGCGCCATCTCTACGTGCACCTCCCGTTCTGCGCGCGCCGTTGCGGCTACTGCGACTTCGTCACCGCCGTGGGCAGACGCGACCAGCACGAGCCGTACGTCGACGCCCTGCTCGGCGAGCTCGCCCTCGAGGGCGGACTCTTGGCGTCGCCTGTCGAGACCGTCTTCCTCGGCGGCGGAACGCCGACCTTCACCGAGCCGCGCGCGCTCGAGCGGCTGCTGCACGCGCTGCCGCGCGCTGAGGAGACGACGGTCGAGGCGAATCCCGAGACCGTGACGGCGGAGCTCGCGGAGCTGCTGCGGCGGGCCGGCGTCAACCGCGTGTCCCTCGGGGCCCAGAGCTTTCAGCCGCGCCTGCTCGCGGCCCTCGACCGTGTTGCCGGACCCGACACCGTCAGACGCGCGTTCTACCGTCTTCGTGATGCCGGATTCGACAACATCTCGCTCGATCTCATCTACGGCATCCCGGGCCAGAGCCCCTCCGATGTCGAAGCCGACCTCGCCGACGCGCTCGAGCTGGGGCCGGAGCATCTCTCCTGCTACGAGCTCGAGGCCAAGCCCGGCACGCGGTTCACGCACGCCCACGCTGAGGAGCTCGCGTGCCAGGCCGAAGCGATGGAGGGCTACTTCGAGCTCGTCGTCGATCGGCTGACGGGGGCCGGCTACCGCTGGTACGAGACCGCCAACTTCTGCCGGGAGGCCCATCGGTCGGGGGCGGGGCGCGATCTGCGAGCGAGGCACAATCTCGCCTACTGGGTCGGCCGTGACTACCTCGGTCTCGGCGTCGGCGCGGTGTCCACGGCCGGGGGCCGGCGGTGGCGTAACACTCCCCGGCTGCAGCGCTACGTCGAGTCGCTCGAACGAGGGGACCGGCCCGAACGCGAGCTCGAAGAGCTCGCGCCCGAGACGCAGAGGCAGGAGCGCCTGATGCTCGGCCTTCGGCTGGACGAGCCACTTCCGCTCGACGACGTCGCGGGCGTGGTCGACTTCGCGGCGATTCCGCGGCTCCAGAAGCTCGGGCTGGTGCGGCGCGGCAGCGACCGCGAAGGAACCGAGACGCTCCGGCTCACCTCCCGGGGCCGTCGCCTCGGGGGCGGAGTGACCGCGGATCTGCTGGCCTGACCCGCACACGCCGGACCGAGGGACGCACACGGTCGTAAAATCACCTGCAAATGGCAGCTGATCGGAGTCGGGCTCTCACGGCGCGGCAACGCGACATCCTCGCGCGGGTGATCGAGGCCTACGTGGCGACCGGGCAGCCGGTCGGCTCCCGATACCTCGTCGAGCACGCCGGTCTCAGGGTGTCGTCGTCGACCGTGCGCACGGAGCTCGCGGAGCTCGAGGCGCTCGGTCTTCTGACTCATCCGCATACCTCGGCGGGGCGAGTGCCGACCGAGCAGGGCTACCGCTTCTACGTCGACCAGCTCCTGGCCCGCCAGGATCCGCGGCCCGGCGCGTTCCCGCTCGATCTCTCCGATCTACAGCGTGAGATCGACTCGGCGCTGGAGGCGACGAGCGACGCGCTGTCGCGGGTAACGCATCTGCTCGCCCTCGTCTCCGCGCCGCCGCTCGAGGCGACGACCATCCGGCACGTCGAGGTGCTGCTGCTCAACCCACGGACCGTGATGACGGTGGTGATCACCTCGACCGGCGACGTCGGCAAGCACGTTGTGACGTTCGTCGATCCCGTCGACCCGGGCCTGGCGAACTGGGCTGCCGAGTATCTGAACGAGCGTCTCGCCGGTGCGCGCCTCACCACCGGCCGGCTTCGCCGCGAGCTCGACGAGCCGAGCCTCTCGAACGCCGAGAAGTCTTTCCTGCACGCGTTCGAGCCGGCGTTCATGGATCTCCTCCAGGCAGAGCAGCGCCTCTTCGTCGGCGGCGCGGCGGGGCTGCTCGACGACCCCGGGGCGGACGAGCTCGGGATCTACCGTCACGCGCTCGTGGCGCTCGAGCGGCGCGCCGCCCTACTCGGGCTCCTCGGCGCGGCATTCGATCCGCGGCGGGCCTTCGTCCGCATGGGCGGAGAGCTCGATCATCCCGCCTTCCAGGAAGCCGCCCTCGTCGGGGCGACCTACGGGCTCACCCATCGCGCGCTCGGCGCAGTCGGGCTCCTCGGGCCGGTGCGGATGGACTACGACAAGGCGATCCGCTCGGTGCGGAGCGCGGCGCGGGAGCTCTCCCGGTTCGTCGAAGAGGTCTACGAGGACAACTGAGCCCGGCGCTAACCTGAGCACAGGCATGGCGACGGCCGAACGCGACTACTACGAGCTGCTCGGTGTCTCCCGGACTGCGGGGGCCGACGAGATCAAGCGCGCCTTCCGGCGACTGGCGCGCGAGCTCCACCCCGACGTCTCGAGCGAGCCCGACGCCGAGCACCGGTTCCGCGAGGTCGTCGAGGCCTACGAGGTCCTGTCCAACTCGGAGCGGCGCGAGCTCTACGACCGCTTTGGTCACGCGGGCCTGCGGAGCGGAGGCTTCCAGCCCGGGTCGTTCGACCTCGGCAGCCTGTCGGATCTCTTCTCGGCGTTCTTCGGCGACGACCTCTTCGGCGGGCGGGCGGGCCGGGCCCGCGGCGCGGACATCGGCGCGCGCGTCGAGATCGACCTGGCCGAGGCGGCGACGGGCACGAAGCGCGACGTCCCCTACGGGGTCGCCGTGCCGTGCTCGCACTGCGCCGGTGAGGGCGCCGAGCCCGGGTCGCCCGTGACGACGTGTCCGACGTGCGGAGGAAGGGGCCGCGTCAGCCAGGCATCGCGCAGCGTCTTCGGCGAGTTCGTCCGAACGGGAGCCTGTCCCACGTGCTCCGGCAGCGGCCGGCTCGTCGAGCAGCCGTGCACCAAGTGCAACGGTGACGGCCGCGTGGTCGAGGAGCGCACCCTCGAGGTGGAGATCCCCGCGGGCATTCACGATGGCCAGCGGATCCGGCTGACCGGCGAAGGTCATACCGGCACGCTCGGGGCCAGGGCCGGCGACGTCTACGTCGAGGTGCACGTCCGTCCCGACGAACGGTTCGTTCGCGAGGGAAACGACGTCTACACCACAGTCGACCTCACCATCACGCAGGCGGCGCTCGGCGCAACCGTGTCCGTCCCGACACTCACCGGGGACGTCGAGCTCAGCTTCGAGCCCGGCACGCAGCCCGGTGAGATCCGGACGCTCCGGGGACGCGGCCTGCCGGTCCTCCAGGGATTCGGGCGCGGCGACCAGCGCGTGCTGGTCAACGTCATCGTGCCCCGCCGGCTTACGGAAGAGCAGCGGCGGCTGCTCGAGGAGTTCGAGCTCGGCTCCGGCGACGAGACCTACGAGCCGGGTGAGAGCTTCCTCGGCAGGCTGAAGAGCGCGTTCCGCTGACCCGCCTCCGGCGCGTCTCCATCGACGTCCCGGCCGGGCGGATCGAGGAGGCGAGGGCGCGCATGCTCGAGCTCTTCCCCGGGGGTTTCGAAGAGGTCGACAGCACGGATGGCGTCGAGCTCGTCGCCTACACCGACGCTGCCGGCGAGGAACGCCTGTGGCACGTCTTCGGCGGCGTTCGCGGGGAGGATGTGGCCGCCGACTGGCGTGACCGCTGGCGCGAGTTTCACCGGCCCATCCGGATCGGTCCGTTGTGGATCGGGCCGCCTTGGCACGAGCCGCCGCCCGGCGCGGCGGCAGTCGTGATCGACCCGGCTCGCGCGTTCGGCACGGGTGCCCACCCGACGACGCAGCTGTGCATCGAGCTGCTGCTCGACCAGGCTCGATCCAGCATCGTCGATCTCGGCTGCGGTTCCGGCGTGCTCGCGATCACGGCGGCGAAGCTCGGCTTCGACCCGGTGATCGCGCTCGACGACGATCCGAATGCGATCTCGGCGACGCGGTCGAACGCCGCCGCGAACGGCGTCGCCGTCGATGCGCACCAGGTGGATGTGTTGGCGGATGATTTGCCGGAAACGGACCTCGCCGTGGCGAACATCACTCACGGGGCGCTCGCGGCACTGGCGCCGCGGCTGCGATCACGGCGGCTCGTGAGCTCCGGCTACCTGCCGACCGACCCGGCGGAATGTCCTCCGCTGCGTCACGCCCGGCGCGTCACGCGTGACGGCTGGGCCGCCGATCTGTACGACGTCATGTGAGCTCGCCTCGCCTCGGTCGGAGTAGCATCCGTGAGCCGATGGCGACCTTTTCCGTTCGTTTCCTGGGCTGCAAGGTCTCGCACACGGATGCTCAGGACGTCCGCGCGCGCCTTCTCGTCGACGGGCACGTCGAGCGCGGGGCCGCGCCGGGTGCCGATTTCGCCGTCGTGAACACGTGTTGCGTTACCCACGAAGCCGTGCGCAAGTCGCGGCAGGCTGCGACCCGCGCCGCCCGGACGCACGGGCGCGTCTACGTCACCGGGTGCGCCGCCAATCTCGTGGGCGACGCTTTCGTGGGCCTGCCGGACAACGTCACGGTCGTCGCGCGAAGTAGCGAGGAGACACCGGCCTTCGTCGCCGGTGATGTCGGCTCCATCGGCTGCGTCCAGTCGGACACGCGGCTGGATCGCGTTCGTGCGTTCGTCAAGATTCAGGACGGCTGCAGCTTCTCGTGCAACTTCTGCGTCATCCCACTCGTGCGCGGTGCTTCGCGCAGCCGCCCGGCTCGTCGAGTGCTGGACGAGATCCGGCGGCGGGTCGCGCAGGGGCATCCGGAGATCGTCCTCACCGGCATCAATCTCGGCTGCTATCGGGATCGCGACGCCGGCTACCGGCTGACGCGGCTCGTGCGGGAGGCCGGCGCCGTCCCGGGTCTCGCGCGTCTGCGTCTCTCGTCGATCGAGGTGAACCACGTCGACCGCGACCTCGTTTCCGCTCTCCGCGAGACCCCCGCCGTCTCGCGCCATCTGCACGTTCCTCTCCAGTCGGGTGACGACCGGGTGCTCCGCGACATGGCGCGGCGTTATTCGTCGGCGACGTTCCTCCGCAAGGTCGAGGCGCTCTTGGACTTCAACCTCACTACGGACGTGATCGTCGGCTTTCCGACCGAGACGGACGAAGCCTTCGAGCGCACGCTTGCGGTGGTTCGCGCGGCGGGCTTCACCAAGGTGCACGTCTTCCCCTACTCGCCGAGGCCGGGGACTGTCACCGCTGCGGACGACCCGGTCCCTGTCGAGGTGAAGAGGGAGCGCAGCGCCAGGCTCCGCGCCGACTCCGAGGCTGCGTGCCTCGAGCGCTGGCGGCAGAAGCTCGGCTCCGAGGACGTCGTCCTCGTCGACCGTCCGGGACGCGGCTACGGCGACGACTATTCGCCCTGGCTCGTCGACGCGCCGGTGGGCGAGCTCGTCCGGGTGCGGGCGGGTGCCGTGTCCGAGGAGGGGATCCTCGCTGCCTGACGACTGTCTCTTCTGTCAGCTCGCGAGAGACGGCGATCACGTCGCTCGCGCCGACGGCTTCGTCGCGATCCGCGACATCAACCCGCGCGCGGACACCCATCTCCTCGTGCTGCCCGAACGACACGTTCCGAGCTTCCGTGAGGTGGAGGAGTTCCCGGCGGACGAGGCGAAGCGGATGCTCGACTTCGTCGCCGAGACGGCACGCGGGGCCGGGCTCGACGACTACCGCGTGCTCGTCAACGTCGGTGAGGGCGGCGGCCAGACGGTCTATCACCTGCACTGGCACGTCCTCGGCGGGCCCATCCGGGGATTGCCCCAATGAGCGTCCCTCGCCTTCGGCTCGCTCCCGCGGGGGAAACAATGTTTCCCCCACGCTCCCCCTTCTTCGAGGATCCCCTCGTCGCTCGCGCCGCTCTGATCGCCGCGACCGCCAAGGAGAACACAAGGGGAAACCTTCCGGTTTCCCCCTACGCCCCTTCCCCCGCTCATCGGCCGGAGATCGGCCGATGAGCCTGATCGCCCACATCGAGGGAGAGGTGAAGGCGGCGACCCTCGCGCGCGACTCGGAGCGCCGCGACGCGCTGCGCCTGATCCTGGCGAGCCTTCGGTCGGCGGAGAAGGAGCTCCAGAGGCCGCTCTCGGACGAGGAGGAGCTACAGGTGCTCCAGCGTGAGCGGAAGCGGCGGGTCGAGGCAGCCGAGGCCTTTCGCACCGGTGGCCGCGAGGAGCAGGCACAGGCCGAGGAGGGCGAGCTCGCGGTGCTCGAGGAGTTCATGCCCGAGCCGCTCTCGGACGACGAGCTCGACGAGATCGTCGACGACGCGATCGCCGAGAACGGCGCCACGAGCATGCGCGACTTCGGACGCGTCATGGCGGATGTGATGCCCCAGGTGTCCGGCCGCGCCGACGGGTCTGTGGTCAGCCAGCTCGTGAAGGAGAAGCTGGCCTGACGGAAGAGCTCCACCCGACGGCTCGCCGTCTGCAGGACCGACTCCACGAGGCGGGGCTCGACGTGAAGGTGCGCGAGCTCGCTGACTCGACGCGCACGGCTCAGGAGGCTGCCGCAGCGGTCGGGGTCGGAGTCGGGCAGATCGTGAAGACGCTCGTGTTCGTGGACGACGACGGCCCGTTGCTCTGCCTCTGCGCCGGCGACCGTCGCGTCGACACCGCCAAGCTCGGCGCCGGCGTCCGGCAGGCACGCGGTGACGAGGTGCGCGAGGCGACGGGTTTCGCGATCGGCGGCGTGCCTCCCCTCGGCCACGAGCGCCCTCTGCGTACGGTGGTCGACGAGTCGCTCCGCCGCTTCGACACGATCTGGTGCGCCGCTGGGACGCCGCACGCGGTCTTTCCGGTTGAGACCGAGGCGCTGATCCGGGCGCTGCCGGCAGCCGAGATGCGCGACGTTTCCTAGCAGGGACGCCGGCCCGACGCCCTCGACCGGCGGGCCTACACTGAGTCCATGCAGCAAGTGGAACAGACTCTGGACGTCTCGAACGACGTCGCCGCCGAGCTGGCCGCGATCGGCGACGGCGTGCTCGACGCGCTCCGCGACCGGCTCGAGTGCACGATCCTGCTTCGCGGCAACCGCCTGACGATCGCCGGGGACGGCACCCACGTCGCCGAGGCCCGCGCCGTCGTCGACGAGCTCGTGGAGCTGGTCGAGACCGGCCAGGACATCGACCCTGCGACGGTCGACGCCGTCCTCAACGCGATCGACCAGGCCGAGAACGTGCAGGACGTCTTCGCGGACGTCGTCTGGCGGCACCGCGGCAAGCAGATCACGCCGAAGACCGTGACGCAGAAGCGCTACGTCGACGCGATCCGGGAATGCACGGTCACGTTCGGAATCGGGCCGGCCGGCACCGGGAAGACGTACCTCGGCATGGCCGCCGCGGTCGCGGCTCTCCAGGAGCGCCAGGTCGCGCGCGTCATCCTCACGCGTCCCGCGGTAGAGGCGGGCGAGCGCCTCGGGTTCCTTCCGGGCGACATGCTCGCGAAGGTCGACCCGTACCTTCGCCCGCTGTTCGACGCGCTCTACGACATGCTCGACGCCGATCGGCTCAACACCTACATGGAGCGCGGGACGATCGAGGTCGCGCCCCTCGCCTTCATGCGCGGCCGGACCCTGAACGACTCCTTCATCATCCTGGACGAGGCCCAGAACACGAGCCCGGAGCAGATGCAGATGTTTCTCACGCGGCTCGGGTTCGGCTCCAAGGTCGTCGTCACCGGCGACGTCACGCAGGTCGACCTGCCGCGCGAGCAGGCATCGGGTCTCATCCACGTGCAGGACATCCTCGGGTCGATCGACGGCATCGCCTTCATCCGCTTCGGGCACGAGGATGTCGTGCGGCACAAGCTGGTGCAGAGGATCGTCGAGGCCTACAAACTGCACGCGGAGGAGACGGGGACGCAGCGGCGGAAGTAGCGGGCATGGTCGAGATCGAGGTGGCGAACCGCTCGGGCGAGAAGCTCGACCTCGGAGCCGCGCGGGAGCTGATCCGAGCCGTTCTCGCGGGCGATGGGATTCACGAGGGCGAGGTCGGGCTGCAGCTCGTCGCGCCCGAAGAGATCCGCGCGCTCAAGCGGGTGCATCTCGGAATCGACGAGGAGACCGATGCGCTCGCCTTTCCGATCGACGGCAGCGAGCCCATTCCCTCCGGAATGCCTCGACAACTCGGAGACGTCGTGCTCTGTCCGGCGGTGGTCGGCGAGGCCTGGCGCGCGCCGGTCGTTCACGCCGTTCTCCATCTGATCGGCTACGACCACGGGGCGGAGATGGAAGCCAGAGAGCGCGAGCACTCGTGACCCGGCGCCCGTCGATCATCCAGAGCTTCAACTACGCCATCGAGGGTGTCGTCCACGTGCTGCGCACCCAGCGCAACATGCGGATCCACTTCGCCGTCGCCTTCGCCGTCATCTTCATCGCGGCGGCCGCGGGTGTCTCGCGGATCGAGTTGATCGCGCTGCTGATTTCGATCGCCTTCGTCCTCGTCGCGGAGATGATGAATACGGCCGTCGAGGGAGCGATCGACGCTGCGACCACCTCCTTCGACCCGATGGCCAAGCTCGCGAAGGACATCGCCGCCGGCGCCGTGCTGATCGCTTCCGTGAACGCTGTCGCCGTCGGCTACCTGGTCTTCGCGGGCAAGGCGGCGGACAACTCGGCCCGGGTGCTCGACCGGCTCAGGAACGCGCCCGCGGAGATCACTCTCGTCGCGCTCGTGCTCACCGTCCTGATCGTCCTCGCCACCAAGGCGTGGACCGGGCGCGGG